>NZ_JBHUEA010000029.1:0-28290 GCF_042680685.1 Amnibacterium endophyticum
GCGACCGGCCGTTCCGCGGCCGCGACGACCGCCAGCAGCGCGTCCGCGACGACCGTCGCCCCTTCCGCGACCGCGACGAGGCGCCCCGCAACGAGCGGTCCTCCTCGCGCCCGGAGCGCACCGAGCGCCCCCAGCGGGATCGGCCGTTCCGCGAGGACGACCGCCGCGGCCGCACCGATCGCGACGACCGGCGCGCCGACCGCCGCCCGGAGCGCGAGGAGCACGCCTCGCACGGGACGCGTGAGCGGCCCTTCCGCGGTGCCGACGAGCGCCCGCGCCGCGAGCGCCGCGAGCACCGCGTCCCGCGCCGGGACGACCGGCCCCGCCGCTTCGAGGACGGCCCGCGCCGCTCCGACGACCGGCCTCCCCGCGACGACCGGCCGCACGGCTCCGACGACCGCGGTCGCCGCTTCGACGACCGGCCGCGTCGCGACGACCGCCCGCGCCGCTTCGAGGACGGCCCGCGCCGGGACGACCGGCCGCGTCGCGACGACCGGCCGCGCCGCTTCGAGGACGGCCCGCGCCGCTCCGACGACCGGCCCCGCCGTGACGCCGCACCGCAGCGCGACGAGCGCGCCGCCCACTGGCAGGCGCCGGAGGACGTGGTGCTCGAGCGCCTCGACGCCGAGGTCGTGACCGCGGACGAGGTGGCCGGCAGCTCGTTCGCCGACCTCGGGCTCGGCGCGCGGATCACGGACGCGCTCGCGGAGCTCGGCGCGACCGAGCCCTTCCCGATCCAGGCCGCCACGATCCCGATGGCGCTGACCGGCCGCAACGTGCTCGGTCGCGGGCGCACCGGCTCCGGCAAGACGATCGCGTTCGGCGCCGCGCTCGTCGAGCGGCTGATGCGCAACTGGGCCGAGTCGGGCCGCAGCGGCACCGGTCGGCGCATGGGCCGCCCGCCGCGCGCGCTGATCCTCGCCCCGACGCGCGAGCTGGCGCTGCAGATCGACCGCACCGTGCAGCCGATCGCCCGCGCCGTCGGCCTCTACACAACGCAGATCGTCGGCGGCGTGCCGCAGGGCCGCCAGGTCGGCGCGCTCGGCAAGGGCGTCGACATCGTGATCGGCACCCCCGGCCGCATCGAGGACCTCCTGGAGCAGGGCCGCCTCGACCTCTCCGCCATCGAGATCGCCGTGCTCGACGAGGCCGACCACATGGCCGAGCTCGGCTTCCTCGAGCCGATGCAGCGCCTGCTGCGCCGCGTCCCCGAGGACGGGCAGCGGCTGCTCTTCTCCGCGACGCTGGACGCCGCCGTCGCGCAGCTGGTCGACGAGTTCCTGCCGAACCCCTCGGTGCACGAGGTCGCCGACGCGGAGGGCGCGGGCAGCGCCGAGCACCGCGTGCTCGTCATCGACCAGGGCGCCAAGCTCGACGTGCTCACCGCGCTGATCTCCTCGGCGGAGCGGGTGCTCGTGTTCGCCCGCACCCGCGCCTTCGCGGAGCAGCTGGCCGACGACCTCGACGACGCCGGGGTGCGGGCGGAGAGCCTGCACGGCGACCTGAACCAGGCGCGCCGCACCCGCAACCTGCAGCGCTTCAGCGAGGGCCGGGTGTCCACGCTCGTGGCGACGGACGTCGCGGCTCGCGGCATCCACGTCGACGACATCGAGCTCGTGATCCACGCGGACGCGGCGGAGGACTACAAGACGTACCTGCACCGCTCCGGCCGCACCGGGCGGGCGGGGGCCTCCGGCACCGTCGTGACGCTCATCAACCCGCGGCGCCGCCGGCGGATGACCGAGCTGCTCGACCGCGCCGGCGTCGAGGCCGCGTTCGTCACGGTGCGCGAGGGCGACGACCCCGTCGCCGCGCTGCAGGCGTGAGCCCGGAGGGCGCGCTCGCGCTCGCGGACTGGCGCGAGCGCGTGCACGGCCTCTACGCCGAGGTGCGGGCGTCGGAGGACCCCGCGCAGGCGCATGCCTCGTGGCGCATGCAGCGCGACGACCTGTTCCGGGCGCACCCGTCGACCCCGCTGCTGCCCGAGGACCGGGAGGGCTTCGACGGCCTCGCGGTGCCCGCCTACGACCCGGCCTTCCGCTTCGAGGCGCGGCTGGAGGCTGCGGAGCCCGCACGGCTCGAGGTCCCGACCGGCACCGACGGCGTCGTCCCCTTCGAGCGGGCGGGGCGGGTGCGGCTCGGCGACCTCGGGACGCTCGACGTCTGGTGGCTCGCGTCCTACGGCGGCGGCCTGTTCGTGCCGGTGAAGGACGCCTCCGCCGGCCGACCGGGCGGCACCTACGGCGGCGGCCGCTACCTGCTGGACACGGTGAAGGGCGCGGACCTCGGCCGGGTCGGCGACCGCCTGGTGCTCGACCTCAACTTCGCCTACAACCCGTCGTGCGCGTACGACCCGGAGTGGGCGTGCCCGCTCGCGCCGCCCGGGAACGTGCTCGAGGTGGAGGTCCCGGTCGGCGAACGGGTCTTCGCGGAGCACTGACGCCCCTTTCGCGGCTGAGCCCGTCAGCAGGAACGAGGAGCATCAGCAGGAAGGACGCGGCCGCGGCTTCCTGCTGATGCTCCTCGTTCCTGCTGACGGGCTCGACGGTTCCCGCCGAGGGGCGCGGGGCCCTGCGGGCATGCTCGCCGTCGCGGGGCCGGTCCGCTCCTCCCCAGGTCGCGGTGTCGCCGGGCCCGCCTACACTCCGCCGCATGTCCGTCTCCGCGCCGCCAGGCGCCGCCGTCGAGGTGCTGCAGCGGGTCTTCGGGTACGACGCCTTCCGCGGGCGGCAGGCGGAGGTCGTCGACGCGGTGATCGGCGGCGGCGACGCGGTCGTGCTGATGCCGACGGGCGCCGGCAAGTCCCTCTGCTACCAGGTGCCCGCGCTCGTGCGCCGCGGCACGGGCCTCGTGGTCTCGCCGCTCATCGCCCTGATGCACGACCAGGTCGACGCCCTGCGGGCGGTCGGGGTGCGCGCCGAGTACCTGAACTCCACCCAGAGCCCCGACGAGCGGATGCAGGTCGAGCGCGACCTGCTCGCGGGCGAGGTCGACCTCGTCTACATCGCCCCCGAGCGCCTCGCCCTCGACTCGGTGCGGCGGCTGCTCGACCGCGTCGCCGCGGGCCCCGGCCTCTCCGTGTTCGCGATCGACGAGGCCCACTGCGTGTCGCAGTGGGGGCACGACTTCCGGCCCGACTACCTCGAGCTCGCCGACCTCGTGGGGCGCTGGCCGGGCGTCCCGACGATGGCCCTCACCGCCACGGCGACCGAGGCGACCCACCGCGAGCTCACCGCGCGGCTGCACCTCGAGGGCGCGAAGCACGTCGTCTCCTCCTTCGACCGGCCGAACATCCAGTACCGGATCGTGCCGAAGGACGACCCGAAGCAGCAGCTGCTCTCGCTGATCCGCACCGAGCACGCGGGTGACGCGGGCATCGTCTACGCGCTGTCGCGCAACGCGGTCGAGCAGACCGCGGACTGGCTCGCGGAGCGCGGCGTCGACGCCATCCCGTACCACGCGGGTCTCGACGCGCGGATCCGGGCCCGCAACCAGTCGCGCTTCCTGCGGGAGGACGGCGTGGTCGTGGTCGCGACGATCGCCTTCGGCATGGGCATCGACAAGCCCGACGTCCGGTTCGTCGCGCACATCGACGTGCCGAAGTCGGTGGAGGGCTACTACCAGGAGACCGGCCGCGCGGGTCGCGACGGGCTGCCGTCGACCGCCTGGCTCGCCTACGGGCTGCAGGACGTGGTGCAGCAGCGCCGCTTCATCGACCAGAGCGTGGGGGACGCGGCGCACAAGCGGAAGCAGAGCGCGAACCTCGACGCGATGCTCGCGCTGTGCGAGACGGTGACCTGCCGGCGCCGGCAGCTGCTCGCGTACTTCGGGCAGCCAACCGAGCAGGACTGCGGCAACTGCGACACCTGCCTGAACCCCGTCGAGACGTGGGACGGCACGGTGCCGGCGCAGAAGCTGCTGTCGACGATCGTCCGGCTGCGGCGGGAGCGCGGCCAGTCCTTCGGCGCGACGCAGGTGATCGACATCCTCCGCGGGAAGCGGACGGCGAAGGTGGAGCAGCACCGGCACGACGAGCTGAGCGTGTTCGGGGTCGGCGCCGACCTGTCGGACCGCGGGTGGAAGAGCGTGCTGCGCCAGCTGATCGCGCAGGGGGTCGTCGTGACCGACGACCACGGCGCGCTCGGGCTCGGCCCGCAGGCCGCCGACGTGCTGCGCGGGGAGGCGGAGGTGCGGCTGCGCCACGACCTGGAGCGGGCGTCGAGCGGAGCCGGAGCGAAGCGCGCGCGACCGGTCGCGGCCGACCTGACGGGCGAGGCGCACGAGCTGTTCGAGCGCCTGCGCACCTGGCGCGCTGGGCAGGCGAAGGAGCAGGGCGTGCCCGCCTACGTCGTGTTCGGCGACGCGACCCTGAAGGCGCTCGCGACCGAGCGCCCGCGGTCGACGCAGGCGCTCGGCGGCATCAGCGGCATCGGCGCGGCGAAGCTCGAGCGCTACGGCGACGCGGTGCTCGAGCTCCTCGCGGACTGAGCCGCCGCGCCCTGCGCGCACCCGGTGGCCGCGCGGGGACGGAGAGCGGGGTCAGCGCTCCTCGGCGCCGTCCAGCGCGGCGAGCTCGGCGGCGTCGAGGGAGAAGTCGACGTCGGCGTTCTCGCGGATCCGCGACGGCGTCACGGACTTGGGCAGCGGCAGCACGTCGCGCTCGAGCAGGTAGCGGATCGCGACCTGCGCCGGGGTGCGGCCGACGCGCTCCGCGACCTGCTGCAGCGCGCCCTCGTCGAGCAGGCGACCGGTCGCGAGCGGGGAGTAGCCCTCGACGAGGATGCCGCGGGCCTGGCACCAGCGCGTGACCGCGCCCTGCGTCTTGCCGACGTGCCACTCGATCTGGTTCACGTGCGGCTGCACGTCGGTCGCGCCGGTCAGCGACTCGAGGTCCTCGACCGAGAAGTTCGAGACGCCGATGGAGCGGGCCCGTCCGTCGGCGAAGAGCTGCTCGAACACCTTCCAGACGGCGATGTTGCCGTCCCGGTGGTCGCTGCCGATGCTGCTCCACGGCCAGGGGGCGTGGATCAGGTAGAGGTCGACGACGCCGAGGTCGAGCCCCGACTGCGACCGCTCGAACGCGGCGCGGGCCCCGTCCGCGTCCTTCACCTCGGCGGGCAGCTTCGTGGTGATGAAGAGCTCGTCGCGATCGATCCCGCTGTCGCGGACGGCCCGGCCCACGCTCTCCTCGTTGCCGTAGGCGAGCGCCGTGTCGATGTGCCGGTAGCCGGCGTCGAGCGCGGACCGCACCGCGTCGTACGCCTCGGACCCGTCCGGGATCTGCCAGGTGCCGAACCCGATCTTCGGGATGCGGACGTCGTCGGCGATGGTGAAGGTGTCGGTCAGCGCGGGCACGGGAGCCTCCTGGAGCGTCGTGGAACCCGACGACGCTACGCAGCCGCCCTGGGCGGACGGTCCGCGGCTACTCGGCGGCCGCGAGGAACACGCAGGCCGCCGCGGCCAGCCGGCCCGGGTCCGCGACGTGGCACAGCTCGCGCGCGGAGTGCATCGAGAGCAGCGGCGTCCCGACGTCGAGCGTGCGGATACCGAGCCGCGTCGCCGTGATCGGCCCGATCGTGGAGCCGCACGGCACGTCGTTGTTCGACACGAACGGCTGCCACGGCACGTCCGCGGCCCCGCAGACCCGGCTCCAGAGCGCCGTGCCCGGCGCGTCGGTGGTGTACCGCTGCACCGCGTTCACCTTGAGCAGCGGCCCGCCGCCCGCGACCGGGCGCACCACGGGGTCGTGGCGGTCGCCCCGGTTCGGGTGGACGGCGTGCCCGGCGTCGGCCGAGAGGCACCAGGAGGCGGCGATCGCCCGCGCCGACTCGGCCCGGCCTCCGCCGAGGGCGAGGGTGACCCGCTCCAGCACGTCGGCGAGCAGCGGGCCGGCGGCGCCCGACCGCGTCTCCGACCCGACCTCCTCGTGGTCGAACGCCGCGAGCACCGCGATGGCCCCGCCGGGCTCCAGCGCCTCGAGCGCGGTGAGCCCGGCGTGCACGCTGGTCAGGTTGTCCAGGCGCGGGGAGGCGAAGAGGTCGCCGTCGATGCCGAAGCGCCGCGGCGGCTGGGTGTCGCAGGTGATGAGGTCGAAGCCCGCGACCGCGTCGACGGGCAGGTCGACCAGCGCGGCGAGCTCGTCGAGCAGGTCCGGGCCGACGCCCGCGCCGAGCACCGGCTGCAGGTCGCGCTGACGGTCCGCGGTGAACCCGGAGTTCGCGTCGCGGTCGAGGTGGATGGCGAGGTGCGGCACCCGCGCCCACGGGCCGGTGCGGACGAGGTGCTCGGTGCCGTCGACGGCGACGACGCGGCCGGCCAGCTCGAGCTCGCGGTCGAAGAGCGAGGGCAGGAGCGGGCCGCCGTAGACCTCGACCGCGGCCTGCCGCCAGGCGGACGAGCCGGTGCCGGGCACCGGCTTCAGCTTGAGGCCGGGGGAGTCGGTGTGGGCGCCGAGCACCCGGAAGGGCGTGGTCGCACTCGCGTCGTCGGGCACCGCGATCGCGACGACCGCGCCGTCGCGGACGACGAGCACCCGCGCGCCCGGCCGGACGGTCTCCGACCAGTCGGCGGTCTCGTCGAGTCGGGTCCAGCCTGCTGCGGTCAGGCGGCGGGCGACCTCGGCGGCGGCGTGGAAGGAGCTGGGCGAGGCGCCGACGAAGCCGGCCAGGTCGTCCAGGTGCGCGCTGAGGTCCATCCGCCCATGCAAGCACGAGGGGGCCGCACCGCTGCTGGCGATGCGACCCCCTCGTGGCGCTCGGCTCACTCGCCGAGGATGCGGTACAGCTCGCGACGCAGCTCGTCGACCTTCTCGGTCGCGCGGGCCCGCTGCTCGGGGGAGACCCCGCTGCGGAACTGCACGGCCGCGCCGGCCAGCTTGCTGAACGCCGCCATCAGGGGCTCGCCGCCGCCCAGGCGGTCGCCCGCGCTGCGGAACGCCGAGTCGATCTCGTCGCGGTGCGCGTCCACGTAGGTGCGGCCGGCATCGGTGAGCGAGTAGGCGCTGCGCGGGCCGCCGTCCTGCGCGACGAGGCCCTCGTCCTCCAGCTGCTGCAGGGTCGGGTAGACCGAGCCGGGGCTGGGGGTCCAGGCGCCGTCGGTGCGCTCGCCGATGGCCTTGATCAGGCCGTAGCCGTTGGACGGCGCGTCGGCCAGCAGGCCGAGGATCGCGCTGCGGACGTCGCCGCGGCGGGCTCGCGGGCCGTGCGGGCCGAAGCCCGGGCCGCCGAAGCCGCGCATGCCGCGGGCGGGGTCGAACGCGTCCCAGCCGCCGAAGCCGCCGCGCGGTCCGCGCATGCCGGAGCGTCCGTTCTCGAAGCGGCCCCGCATGCCGGGGCCTCCGTCGTGGTGGTGGTGCATGTCTTCCTCCTTGAGGTCGTGTCGGTGAAGCGTGCTGTCACGATATATCGGAGAAGATCGTCGCGCAAGGGGTCCGGCGGGCTTTCGTCGACGCGCAGACGGTGCTCCGGGAGGTCGCAGGCTGGATCTGCGGGCTCTCTCCGGGTTGACGGGGTCGGGCTGAGGAAGGTTAGGCTCACCTAACTAACCCGAACGGAGACCGGATGCGCCTCCCGCGCCTGCTGCCCGCCCTCGCCACGGCGGGCGCCGCCCTGCTCGTCCTCGCCGGCTGCTCCGGAGCGACCGCTCCGGGCTCGACGACCCCGAGCGCCTCGTCGTCCGACGGCACGACCTACCCGATCACGATCCCGAACGCGTTCGGCGAGACGACGATCGAGAAGAAGCCGACGCGGGTGGCGACGGTGGCGTGGTCGAACCAGGAGGTGCCGCTCGCGCTCGGCGTGGTCCCCGTCGGCATGCCGAAGGCGACCTTCGGCGACGACGACGGCGACGGCGTCCTGCCCTGGGTCGAGGACCGGCTGAAGGCGCTCGGCGCGAAGACGCCGACGCTCTTCGACGAGACGTCGGGCATCGACTTCGAGGCGGTCGCGGACACCCGGCCCGACGTCATCCTCGCTGCCTACTCGGGCCTCAGCCAGGACGACTACGACACCCTCAGCAAGATCGCCCCGGTGGTCGCCTACCCCGACCAGCCGTGGACCACCTCGCTCGACGACATGATCGTGCTCGACAGCGAGGGCATGGGGATGAAGGCGCAGGGCGAGGCCCTGGTCGCCTCGCTGGACGAGCAGGTCGCCGCCGCGGCCGAGAAGCAGCCCTCCATCGCGGGCCGCAGCGTCGCCTTCGTCTCGCCGAAGGGGGCGACCGACCTCGGGTCGCTGTACGTCTACACGACGCACGACCCGCGGGCCGCGTTCTTCGAGCAGCTCGGGATGACGACGCCGGAGGTGGTGAAGGCCGCGAGCGCGAAGTCCGACGCCTTCTACACGGAGCTGAGCGCGGAGGCCTCCGACCGGCTCGACGACGTCGACGTCCTCGTGCTCTACGGGTCCGCCGAGACCTTGAAGGCGATGCAGGCGGACCCCCTGCTCGGCCGGATCCCGGCGGTGAAGCGCGGCTCGGTCGTCGTGCTCGGGGCCGACGGCCCGCTCGCGGCATCCGCGAACCCGTCGCCCCTGTCGATCGGCTGGGGGATCGACGACTACGTCGAGCGCCTCGCGGCGGCGGCCCAGAAGGTCTGAGTGCTCCACGTCGCCCACCCCGTCCGGCCGGCCGTCGCGCGTCCCGCGCGACGGCCGCTGCCGGTCCGCGTCGGCTGGATCGTCGCCGCGGTCGTCGCGGTGGTGCTCGTCGCCGCCGCGTCGGTCGCCTTCGGCGTGCGGGCGGTCGCGTGGCCCGACGTCGTGGCGGGGGTGCTGGGCGACCCCGGCGGGATCGCGGCGGCGGCCGTGCAGAAGCGGGTGCCGAGGACGGCGCTCGCGCTGCTGGTCGGCGCGGCCCTCGGCCTGTCCGGGGCCGTGATGCAGGGGGTGACCCGGAACCCGCTCGCGGACCCCGGGATCCTCGGCGTCAGCAGCGGCGCGTCCCTGGCCGTCGTCGTCGGCATCGCCTTCTTCGGTCTGACGAGCCCGGCGGCCTACATCTGGGTCGCGATCGCCGGCGCCGCGGTCGCCGCCGCGTTCGTCTACGCCGTCGGGTCGGCCGGGCGCGGCGGGGCGACGCCGCTCAAGCTGGCGCTCGCGGGTGCCGCCTCGTCCGCGGCCTTCAGCGCGCTGATCAGCGCCGTGCTGCTGCCGCGGGTCGACGTGATGGACCAGTTCCGGTTCTGGCAGGTCGGCGGCGTCGGCGGCGCGGACGCCGCCCGCACCGCGCAGGTGCTGCCGTTCCTCGCCGTCGGCGCGCTGCTCGCCCTCGTGTCCGCCCGCGGCCTCGACACCGTCGCGCTCGGCGACGACGTCGCGGCGGGGCTCGGCGCGCGGGTCGGCCGGACCCGGCTCCTCGCCGCGGCGGGCGGCGTCCTGCTGGCCGGTGCAGCCACCGCGGCCGCGGGGCCGATCGGCTTCGTCGGGCTCGCGGTCCCGCACCTCTGCCGCCTGCTGGTCGGCCCCCGCCACCGCTGGCTGCTGCCCGCGTCCGCGCTCGTGGGCGCCGTGCTGCTGACCGCCGCGGACGTGCTCGGCCGGCTCGTCGCGCGACCCGCGGAGGTCGACGTCGGCATCGTGACCGCGCTGCTCGGCGCTCCGGTCTTCATCTGGATCGTCCGCCGCTCCCGGGTGCGGGCGCTGTGACCGCGATCGTGTCGGCGCCCGCGGTCGGCAGGCGGGCGCGGATCCGCCGCCGTCGGGCCGCGGTCCTCGTGCTCGCGGGCCTCGTCGCGGTGATGTTCGCGGTCGCGCTGATGGTCGGGGACACCGTCTACTCGCCCGCGGAGGTCGTGCGGGTGGTGCTCGGGCAGACCGTGCCCGGCGCGTCGTTCACGGTGGGGGAGCTGCGGCTGCCCCGCGCCGTGGAGGGGGTCCTCACGGGCGCCGCCTTCGGGCTCGGCGGGGTCGCGTTCCAGACGATGCTGCGGAACCCGCTCGCGGCGCCGGACGTCATCGGCATCAGCTCGGGTGCGAGCGCCGCGGCGGTGCTCGGCATCGTGGTGCTCGGTCTCGACGCCGGCGCGACGTCCCTGCTCGCCGTCGCGGCCGCGCTCGTCGTGGCGGGTGCGATCCTGCTGCTGTCGTACCGCGGCGGGATCGCCGACACCCGCCTGATCCTCATCGGCATCGGCGTCGCCGCGATGCTCGAGAGCGTCGTCGCCGCCGTGCTGCTGCGGGCGGCGAACACCGACCTGCAGGTGGTGATGCGGTGGCTGACGGGCAGCCTCAACAACGCCTCCTGGGAGCAGCTGACCCCGGTCGCGCTCGCGCTGCTCGTGGCCGCGCCCGTGCTCGGCGTCCAGTCGCGCGGCCTCGGGCTGCTGCGCCTCGGCGACGACGGTGCAGCAGCGCTCGGCGTGCGGGTGCAGCGCGTCCGCATCCTCTCCGTCGTGGCGGCGGTCGGGCTCGTCGCCTTCGCGACCGCCGCGGCCGGGCCCATCGCCTTCGTCGCGTTCCTCGCGGGGCCGATCGCCGCCCGCGTCGTCGGACCGGGCGCCTCGCTGCTGCTGCCGTCCGCGCTGACGGGAGCCCTGCTGGTGCTCGTCGCCGACTTCGCCGGGGAGACGCTGCTCGGCACCCGCTACCCGGTCGGGGTCGTCACCGGTGCGCTCGGTGCGCCCTTCCTGCTCTGGCTGCTCGTCCGCACCAACCGGGCCGGGGGTGCGCTGTGACCGCCGAGCACCGCCTCGCCGCCGAGGGCGTCGTGCTGGCCTACGGCGACCGCGTGGTCGCCGACGGGTTCGATCTCGCGGTGCCGCCCGGCGCGATCACGGCGATCGTCGGCGCGAACGCCTGCGGCAAGTCGACGGTGCTGCGGGCGCTCGCGCGCCTGCTCGCCCCGCGCTCCGGACGAGTCGTGCTCGACGGCCGCGACCTGCACCGGATGCCGACGAAGCAGGTGGCCCGCACGCTCGGGCTGCTGCCGCAGTCGCCGATCGCCCCGGAGGGGATCGCGGTCGCGGACCTCGTCGCGCGCGGACGCCACCCCCACCAGGGCCTGCTCGGCCGCTGGAGCGCGGAGGACGAGGCCGCCGTCGAGGAGGCGCTGCTGCTGACCGGGACGACGGAGCTCGCCGACCGGCCCGTCGACGAGCTGTCGGGCGGCCAGCGGCAGCGGGTGTGGATCGCGCTGGCGCTCGCGCAGCGCACCGACGTGCTGCTGCTCGACGAGCCGACCACCTTCCTCGACGTCAGCCACCAGATCGACGTGCTGGACCTGCTGACCGACCTGAACCGCTCGCGCGGCACGACGGTCGTGATGGTGCTGCACGAGCTGAACCTGGCCGCGCGCTACGCCGACCACCTCGTCGCCGTGGCGGACGGGGCCGTGCACGCCTCCGGCCCGCCCGACGAGGTGCTGACGGAGACGGTGGTGCGCGAGGTGTTCGGGCTCGAGAGCCGCGTGGTCCCGGACCCGGTGTCGGGACGCCCGATGGTCGTCCCGATCGGCCGGCACCGCGCCGCTCCTGATCCGGACCGACCTCTCCACGCCGGCTGATGCGCCGGGGCGGCCTGCGAGCGCCTTCCGCGAACGTCAGTGCCGGATGCTGCGCACGAAGCCGAACGGCACGGCTCCCGGGCGGTGGAGCTCGCGGTTGCGGTAGTAGACGTCGCCGCGCCGGCTCACGCCGAGCAGGTCGAGCGTGAGCACGGCTTCCAGGCTCGCGTCCTCGAACCACTCGGCCTCCTGGCGCGAGGGTCGCGAAGCGCCCGGTGTCGCGATCTCCCACTCGATCGGGTCGGGCCGCAGCGCCTGCATCAGGGGGAAAAGCCGCACCGGCGTCTGCAGCGGATCCGGCAGCGGGAGGCGTCCTCCATCGCTCCGCACGAGGGGGATGCGGTCGAGTGCCACCATGACCACTCGGCCGTCGGCGCGCCAGCGCTTGCCGATCGCCAGGCCGGGTGCGCCCGTCGGCACGCCGAGCTGCTGGCACGTCGCGTCGTCGAGGACCACCTGCTCCGCGAAGAGGTGCTCGGCCTCGGCCACCAGGCCGGCGTCCTCGAGGGCGAGCTCGAAGCGGGCCTGCTGGTCGAACCTGGTCACGATGCGTGCCGCGGGAGCGTTCACGTAGGTCGCGTCGCCGCGTCGGCGCCGGATGAGGCCCTCCGCCTCGAGCCGGGTGAGCGACTCCCGAAGGGCGGGCCGGCTCACCCCGAGGGCGACGGCGAGGTCGGGCTCGGACGGCCAGGGGGCGCCGGTCGCAGCGGACTCGGCCCAGAAGGCCCGGACGAGCGCCTCGCTGGGGGCGCCGCCCCCGGGGGCCGCGAGGGAGGGAGGCGCAGCCATGGGCTCTCCTGATCGCGGTAGGCCGAGAGGTCCTGGCGTCCGCCCGATCGCGGGCAGCGCCGCGGGCAATCCTATGGACGACCTCGTGCGGCACCGATCGGGCGACTTCTAAATGTCTGACATGTGAAACACGATCGAAACCTCGTCTTCCTACGGTGATGGCACCACCACCAGAGGAGCCGAATGTGAACCGCTCGATCCGCGCAACGACCTCCATGCTCGCCGTGGCGACCACTGCGGTGCTCGCGCTCGCCGGCTGCAGCGCCGCGACCACGAGCGAGTCCGGAGCGCCCGCGCAGGACGCGGTCGTCCGGCTCGCTGCGACGTCGCCGATGTCATGGGCTCAGCCGCACGTCGTCGCGAACGAGGGGGGCTGGGAGGAAGCGGGCATCGACCTGGAGCAGACCGAGTTCGCCACGGGGCGCGAGGCGCTGCAGGCACTGCTGGGCGGAGGCGCCGACATCGCCGAGGTGTCGGCGTCCAACGTGGTCTCGGCCGCCTACGCCGGCAACGACGTGGTCGTGCTCGGACGCGGCGGGACCTGGGGCTCCTGGAACGTCCTCGCGGACGCCGACTCGGGCATCGAGGAGGCGGGGGACCTCGTCGGCAAGCGGGTCGGCGTGACCACCGGCACGAGCTCCGAGATCGCCCTCACGAGCTTCCTGACCGAGAACGGCGTCGACGTGAAGTCGGTCGAGCTGGTCAACATCTCGCCCGCCGACATGACGAGCGCTCTCGCCTCCGGCTCGGTCGACGCGGTGAACCCCTGGCAGCCGAACGCGACGAAGACGATCGAGGAGCTGGGCGACGACGTCGTCGCGCTGCCCTACGACTACACCCAGAACTACCTCATCGGGACCACGCGGGCCTACCTCGACGAGAACCCGGACACGGTCGAGCGCTTCCTCGAGGCCTACGGATCCGCCGACGCGACCCTGACCGAGGATCCGGGGAAGGCGGCGGCCGCGGTCGCCGAGGCCGCGCAGATCGACGAGCAGACCCTGCGCACGGTGTGGGAGGACTACACCTTCAAGACGGCACCCGCGGACGAGGCGGTGGTCGACGAGATGAAGGACGTCGCTGCGCTGCTGACCGAGAACGGCAGCGTCTCGGGCGACGTGCCCGACTTCGCGTCGATGTTCCACACGTGGTGACGGTCGCGACGTCACGGGCGCTGGACCGGTCCGGGCGAGGGGCGCAGGGCCCCGCCGCTCGGGCGTGGACGGCGCGCCGGACCCTTCCCGCCCGGGTGTTCCCCCTCGTCGCCGCGATCTCGCTCGGGGTGCTGGTCGCCGCCTGGCAGCTCGGTGCGATGGCCGGGGTCATCAACGTGAACCTGTTCCCCGCGCCGTCCACGGTGGCGGGAGCGGCGGTCGAGCTCATGCAGACCGGTCAGTACTGGCGCGACCTCGGCGCGAGCCTCGGGCGCGCGGGCACCGGCTTCCTCATCGCGCTCGTGCTCGGGGTCGGCATGGGCCTCCTGACCGGCCGGCTCCTCGTGTTCCAGGTGGTCCTGGAACCGGTGCTCCAGATCCTGCGGCCGATCCCGGGAATCGCATGGGTGCCGTTCGCGATCCTCTGGTTCGGCGTCGGCGAGCTGCCGAAGATCTTCATCGTCACGCTCGGCGCGGTGCTCCCCATCTGGCTGAACACGCACATCGGCGCCTCGAGCACCCCGGTTCGGCACCTGGAGACCGCGGCGAGCCTCGGCGTGCGGGGCATCGAGGTGTTCGGGCGGGTGGTGCTCCCCGGAGCGCTCCCCTTCATCGTCGCCGGGATCCGGCAGGGCCTCGCGCTGTCGATCCTGATGCTCGCCGCGGCGGAGCAGACCGGCGCGTCGTCCGGCATCGGCTACCTGATCACGCAGTCGCACAGCGTCTTCCGCACGGACCGGATGCTCGTCGGGCTGATCAGCCTCGGGCTGCTCGGCGCCGTCGTCGATGCTGCCTTCAGCCGGCTGAGCCGCCGCGTGGTGCACTGGGAGCTGACGTCGTGAGCCTCCTCGAGGTCCGCGACCTCGACATCGAGTTCGCGACGACGTCGGGGCGGGTGCAGGCGGTCTCGGGGGTGTCCTTCTCGGCCGAGCCGGGGGAGACGGTGGTCCTGCTCGGCCCGAGCGGGTGCGGCAAGACGACCGTGCTGCGGACCGTCGGCGGCCTCGTCGCCCCCTCCTCCGGCACCGTCCGGTTCGAGGGGCGTGACGTGACCGGGCCCGGTGCCGATCGCGTGATGATGTTCCAGGAGCACTCGCTCTACCCGTGGCTCACGGTCGCGGGGAACATCGCCTTCGGTCTGCGCTCGAGCGGTGCTCCCCGCCGTCAGCGCGATGCCGCGGTCGCCGACTGGATCGGCCGCGTCCAGCTCACGGGTGCCGAGCGGCGCTACCCGAGCGAGCTGTCGGGCGGCATGCGGCAGCGCGTGGCGCTCGCCCGCAGCCTGGCGAGCGGTGCGCGCATGATCCTCATGGACGAGCCGTTCGCGGCGCTCGACGCGCAGACCCGCGTGGACATGCAGGAGCAGCTGCGCGCGCTGGTGCACGCCGAGTCGCGGAGCGTGCTCTTCGTCACCCACGACATCGACGAGGCCATCGCCCTCGGCGACCGGCTCATCGTGATGGGGACCCGGCCCGGCCGCATCGTCGACGAGCTCGAGAACCCGCTCGCGCCGGACCGTGGTCCCGGGACCTTCGCGTCGCCCGAGTACGGCCGGCTCAAGGAGCGCATCAGCCGGCTCATCCGCGAGGGGCGCGCACTGCGGACCCCATGACCTCCATGCACGACTCCCATCCGCTCTCGACAGAAGAAGCAGCCATGAGCACCACTGACCACGACCGATTCATGCGGATCGCCATCGGCGAAGCGCACCGCGGAGCCGCGATGGGCGAGCAGCCCTTCGGCGCCGTCGCCGTGCTGGGCGGCGAGGTGATCGCGCAGACCCCCTCGCTCAAGGTCTCGCGCTGCGATGCCACGGCGCACTCGGAGACGCTGTGCGCCGGCATGGCGACGCGGGCCGCAGGCCGGAGGCACCTTCCCGACGCGACGTTCTACGCCACGTGCGAGCCCTGCCCGATGTGTCTCGGCGCGGTGTTCGCGGCCGGCTTCGGCACCCTCGTGGTCGGCGCGCGCAACGCCGACATCCGGGTGCCCGGGCGCGCGGCCTTCAACTTCCGCGACTACTCGATCGAGCGCTTCGTCGAGATGGTCGGCTGGGACCTCGCCCTCGTCACCGGCGTGCGCAGCGACGAGTGCGTCGAGCTCTACCGCACGGCCGCGGTCGAGCTGACGCGCTGAGCGAGGAGGCCGAGATGCGATCAGACGCGGTCGACGCCGTGCTCCGGGGCCTCAAGCGCGCCGGGGTCACCGTCGCCACCTACCTGCCCGACTCCCTGCTGAAGGAGCTCTATCCCGCGCTGGACGCGGATCCGGACATCCGGACCATCCCCGTGACGAACGAGGGCGAGGGGGCGGCGATCGCGGGCGGGGTCTTCCTGTCCGGCAAGCGCGCCGTGCTCGTGATGGAGAACTCGGGCCTGCGTGCCGCCACGGAGCACCTCGCACGCCTCGGCCTCGGCGCCGGGATACCGGTCGTCATGATCATGAGCCACCGGGGCGAGCTGGGCGAGAACAACTGGTGGGCCATCCCGCACGGCATCACGATGGAACCGCTGCTGCAGACCCTCCGCACCCCCTACGTCGTCGTGCGCGACGTCGAGCAGATCGAGACCGCCGTGGTCCGCGCGTACGCCACCGCCTACGCGTCGTACCACCACGCCGCAGTCGTCCTCGGAGGGGATCTCGTCCGATGAGCTACAGCCGATTCGCCGCCATGCGGCTCCTCGCCGCTCGTCTCGAGCGCGAGCTCGTCGTCCTCTCGCTCGGCGGCGCCGTCGACGAGTGGTACAACGCCGCTCCGCACATGCGCGACGCGAGCCTGTTCCAGCAGCAGCTGGGCTGCGTGACGCCGGAGGCCTTCGGCCTCGCGGTGGGGCTCCCGCACCGTCGGATCGTGTCGCTCGACACGGACGGCGGCCTGCTGTTCAACCTGGGCATCCTCGCGACGCTCGGCAACGAGCAGCCCCCGAACCTCCTCATCGTGGTCTGGGACAACGAGCAGTACCAGTCCATCGGCGGTCCGCGCACGCACACCCGCGGCGGCCGCGTGGACCTCGCAGCCATCGCTCGCGGCGCCGGGGTGGCGCAGGCGTTCACCGCCGAGACGCTCGAGGAGTTCGACGCGCACTGCGCGGCGGGTCTCGCCGCCACGCAGCCGTACCTGGTGGTGGCGAAGACGGACGGCGTCCTCGAGCCGGGGATCAGGCGCAAGCACTCGGACGGCCGCGAGGACAAGTACATCTTCGTCCGCCACGTCGAGGCCAGCGAGGGGATCACGATCATGGGGCCGAGCGAGCACAACTGACGCCTGCGAGTGCCGCAGCAGCGCGAATCGTGCTCCGCCGGCTCCGGTGCAGCAGCGTGCAGGGCTTCCTGCACGGAGGGCCCGTCCCGCCTGCGTCAGCCCTGCTGCACGATGCGGTCGAGCCACTCGACGAGCAGGTCGCGCTCGGCGGAGGTGAGCGCGAGGAGCCGCGGGGCCGCAGCGCGCAGGGTGACGGCAGCGGCGGCGACCGGGTCGCCCTCCGCGCTCGCCGGCGCCTCGATCAGGATCTGCGCGAGCACGCCCCGGTACATCGCGTCCGACAGGCCGGGGTCGCGGTGCTCGACCGGGGTGGCCAGCAGGGTCTGGATGACGCCGATCCCGGCCGCCTGCACGAGGTCGACCGCCCGGTCCTCGCCGACGCGCAGCAGACCCGCCTCCGCGAGCCGGCGCACGCGGGCGACCAGGACCTCGCGCCCCGCGCGGGCGGCCGCCGACCCGCGGACCCGGTCGGGGTCGCTCAGGAGCCGGAACACGCCGGGGTTGCCGACGCCGAACTCGATCTGGGTGCGCCAGCCCTCCTCCAGGTCCTCGAGCGGGTCGACCCCCGACTCGGCGGCGTCCGAGGCGATGCGTGCCTTCGCGGCCGCCTGGGTCGCCATCGCGTGCTCCGCAACGGCCTCCAGCAGGCCGTCCTTGTCGCCGAACAGCCGATAGATGGTCGGCGCCTGCACACCGGCCGCGTCCGCCACCCTGCGGGTGGTCAGGGCGCCGGCCCCCTGGTCGGCGAGCAGCGCGGCGGCGACGTACACGATCCGCGCGCGCAGCTCGGTCCTGCTGGTCGTCGGCATGGGAACGACGATAACGACTTACCCGGATCGTTGATGTTACCGTTGGTAGCGCGCAAAGCGGTTCAATGGAAACGGAGTCCTCATGATCGTGATCACCGGTGCCACCGGCGCCCTCAACGGAGCCACCGCCGACCGCCTGCTGCAGTCCGTGCCGCCCGGCGACCTCGCCGTCGTCACGCGCGACCCGGCGAAGGCGGAGCGGTTCGCGGCCGCCGGCGTGGAGGTCCGCCGCGGCGACTACGCCGACCCCGGGTCGCTGCCCGCCGCCTTCGCGGGCGCGGACCGGCTGCTGCTCGTCTCCTCGAACGACCCCGGCGCCGACGCCGTCGCGCTGCACCGCACCGCCGTCGACGCGGCCGCCGAGGCGCGCGTCGGCCGCGTCCTCTACACGAGCCACCAGGGCGCCTCGCCCGACACCCCGTTCGGACCCGGGCGGGACCACGCCGCCACCGAGCAGCTCCTCGCCGCGTCGGGGCTGCCGTGGACGTCGCTGCGCAACGGCTTCTACGCGCACAGCCTGGGCTGGCTGCTCGGGCCGTGGCGCGAGACCGGCGAGGTCGTCGTGCCCGGCGACGGGCCGGTCTCGTGGACCTCCCGCGAGGACGCGGCCGAGGCGGCCGCGGCGATCCTCCTCAGCGAGCACCCCGCCGACGGCCCGGTGACGCTGACCGCACCCGCCGCGCCCACCTTCGAGGAGGTGGCGGCAGCCGCCGCGGAGGCGACGGGCCGGCCGGTCGGCTTCCGGGTCGTCGACGAGGACCGGTGGCTCGCCGACCAGGTCGCGGCCGGCCGGCCCGAGCCGGTGGCCCGCTTCACGCTCGGCATGTACCGGGCGGCGGCCGGCGGCTGGTTCGCGGGGACGAGCCCCGTGCTCGGCGAGCTGCTCGGCCGCCAGCCGCGCAGGTTCCGCGAGCAGCTCAGCGCCGCCGCCGCGCACTGACGTAGGAGCGCCGTCCGCCGCTCCCGCTTCAGCGGGGGCGGCGGACGGCGCGGGGCGGCGGGGCTCAGCGCCCGGCGGGCTCCGGCTCCTGCACCTGGGCGCCGGGGTGCGGGTGCGTGCGCTCGAGCGAGGCGCCCTCCACGTCGACGTCCGGGATGATCCGGTCGAGCCACCTCGGCAGCCACCACGCGCTCCGCCCGAGCAGGTGCATGGCCGCGGGGATGAGCAGCATCCGCACGACGAAGGCGTCGACGAGCACGCCGAAGGCGAGGCCGAACCCGATCGGGCGGACGATCGTGGCCTCGGAGAACACGAAGCCCGCGAACACCGACGTCATGATCAGCGCCGCCGCCGTCACGACGGCCCGACCGGCGTGCAGGCCGCGCTGCACCGCGAGCCTCGCCGGCGCACCGTGCGCGAACGCCTCCCGCATGCCCGACACCAGGAACAGCTGGTAGTCCATGGCGAGGCCGAAGAGCACGCCGATCTCGATGATCGGCAGGAAGCTCAGGATCGGGCCGGGGTCGTGGACGCCGAAGACCGGGCCGAGCCAGCCGAACTGGTAGACGGCGGTCAGCGCGCCGAAGGTGGCGAACAGGGACAGGACGAACCCGAGCGTCGCGGTGACGGGGACCAGGATCGAGCGGAAGACGATGATCAGGATGATCAGCGAGAGCCCGATCACGACGGCGAGGTAGAGCGGCAGCACCGCGCCGAGGTTCTCCGAGATGTCGATGTTGGCGCTCGCGTTACCCGCGACCCCGAGGTCGACGGGCCCGTCCGCCGTCGAGACGGGGGACAGGTCGCGCAGGTCGTGGACGAGCGTCTCGGTCTCCGGCGCGGTCGGCCCGGTGGTGGGCAGGACCTGGAAGGCGACGACCGTGCCGTCGTCGGAGGCGCCGATCGGCGCGAGGGCGCTGACGTGGTCCTGCGCGGCGATCCGCTCGCCGATGGTCGCCTCCTGCTCCAGCAGGGCGTTGCCCGTGGTGCGCCGGGGCAGGTCGGCGACGACGAGCAGCGGGCTGTTCTGCCCGGCGCCGAACTTCTCCGAGATGACCGAGTAGGCCTTGTACTGGCTCGAGTCGACGGGTTCGGAGGAGCCGTCCGGCAGCCCGAGACGCATCTGCAGCGCGGGCAGCGCGATGACGGCGAGCACCGCGACGCCGGCGACCAGGGTGCCGAGCGCCCGCAGGGTCGACATCGGGCGGTCGGGCACGCGGGACGCGTGCTCGTGCCCGATCGCGGCGCGCTCCTTGCGGCGCAGGATCCGCAGGCCGACGAGCGACAGGAGGGCGGGGGTGAACGAGACGGCCACGAGCACGGCGACGAGCACCGCCACCGCGCCGACCGTGCCCATGAGCCCGAGGAACGGGATGCCGGTGATGTTCAGGGCGAGCAGCGCGACGACGACCGTCGACCCGGCGAAGACGACGGCGGTGCCGGAGGTGCCGTTCGCGAGCCCGATCGACTCGTGCAGCTCGACGCCCTGCTTCAGCTGGTTCCGGTGCCGGTTCAGGATGAAGAGCGAGTAGTCGATGCCGACGGCGAGCCCGAGCATCACGCCGAGGAACGGCGTGACCGAGATGAACTGCACGAGGCTCGAGAAGGACAGGGCGCCGAGCAGCGCGACCCCGACGCCGAGCAGTGCGCTCGCGAGCGGCAGCACCGCGCCGACGACGGTCGTGAGGATCAGCAGCAGGACGACCGCGGCGACGGCGAGGCCGACGACCTCGCCGGGGCCGATGATCGACGGCACGCTCTGCGCGATCTCGTTGGAGACGTAGACGTCCACCCCGTCGATGCCGGCGTCGTCCGCCGCGTCGACCACGGACTGCTTGACCGCGGGCGGGACGGAGATCGTCGGCTGCCGGAACTGCACCGTCCCGACGGCGGCCGAGCCGTCCTCCGAGACGAGGCGGATGCCCTTGGACAGCGCCAGGAGCCGCTCGCCGACCGCGAGCCGCTCCTCGTTGGTCGAGAGCGTCTTGCGGCTGTCGTCGAGCTTCCGCTGGTTCGCGTCGAGCGTCTTCTGCTGCTCGTCGAGCTGCTGCTGGGCGGCGTCGAGCTGCGGCTTCGCGGCCGCGAGCTGTCCGGCCGCCCCGGCCTGTGCCCGCCGCTGGTCGAGCTGCTGCTGCGCGGCGTCGAGCTGCTGCTGGCCCTGGTCGAGCTGCTGCTGCGCGTCGCGCAGCTGCTTCCGGCCGTCCTCGAGCTGCTGCCTGCCTTCGGCGACCTCGGCCCGTCGGTCGTCGAGCTGCTGCTGCGCCGCGAAGGGGTCGACGGTCGAGCGCACGCCCGTCTCGTCGGCGACGTCGTCGAGCAGCGCCTTGACGGCGGTCTTCTGCTCGGCGGTGAACGGCGACCCGTCGGTCGTCTCGAACACGAGGCTGCCGGAGCCGCCGCTGGCGGAGGGGAACTTCCGCGCCAGCTCGTCGGTCACCTTGCTCGTCGCCGTGCCCGGGATGGAGATCGACGAGGAGATCGTGCCGCCGAAGACGCCGTACCCGACGCCGCCGAGGGCGAGGAGCACGATCCAGGTGACGATCACGGTCCAGTGGCGCCGGGCTGCGAAGCGCCCGAGACGGTAGAGCAGGCTGGCCATGGGGGTCGGTTCCCCTTCCTCTCACCTCGAGCGGTGAGGACGATCGAGGCCCGCGGGCCCGTGCTGGTGGTGTCGGTCTCAGGTCGGCATGTAGCCGGACCGCGTGCGGTCGAGGACGTGTTCGAGGAGCAGGGCCCACTCGGCGGCGGCCTCCTGGTCGGACCTGCCGACCCGGGCGACCGCCCACCGCTTCGCGATCACGGCGATCCCGTGCATCAGCGAGTTCACGAGCAGCTCCGCGTCGAGCGGGTCGACGCCGGGGTTGCGGCGACCGACCTCGATGACCAGCCGGTCGACGACGCGGGCGAAGGCCGCCTCGGTCAGATCGACGGCGGGCAGCCGGGACGTGCCGGTCGTCTCGAGCACGCTGAGGACGACGATGATGGCGGCGGGCAGGTCGGAGGCGCGCATGGCTGCGGCGAGCTCGTCGAACATCGCCGCGGGGCTGCCGTCGCCGACCGGCACGCCCGCCACGGTGGCGAGGAAGTCCTCGACGAGCACCGCGAGCGTCTCCTCGCAGACGGTCAGCAGCACGTCGTCCAGCCCGGCGAAGTGGTTGAAGACGGTCCGCCGGGCGACGTCGGCCCGCTCGGCCAACTCGTCGACCGAGAACGACGGGCCGCCGCGCTCGGCCACGAGCTCCGCGGCCGCGGCGAGTATCGCGGCGCGATGCCGCAGCTTGAGCGCTGTCCGGCGGTCGGAGGCGATCGGCAGCACGTCGATCACACTAGGTGCAATGTTGCACCAGGTGCAGCCGAAGCGTGATCCGGGCCTATGGATCGCCTTCGAGTCCGAGCGGTCCTCCGCGCCGCTCGAGGGAGGAGGAGCATTCGTGACCGACTTGATCGGCGTCCTGCTCGCGGTCCTCAGCGGCCTCGTCGTGTTCTGGCTGCTGCTGCTGCTGGCGGCGCTCGCAGGACAGGCGCGCCGTCACGGCGACCGTATCCGGCTGCAGGAGCTGCTGCGTCTGGTGCCGGACGTCGTCCGGCTGCTGGGCCGGCTGATCCGGGATCGCGGGGTCCCGTGGCGGGTGCGGGTGGTGCTGCTGCTGCTCCTCGCCTACCTGGCGTCGCCGATCGACCTCGTGTCGGACGTGCTGCCCGTCGTCGGCTACGCCGACGACGCGCTGGTCGTCGCGCTGGCGCTCCGCTTCGCGGTGCGCCAGGCGGGGCGCGACGTCCTCGAACGGGCCTGGCCCGGGACGGACGCAGGCCTCCCGGCGCTGCTGCGGCTGGCCGGGATCCGGGACGAGGGTGGCTGAGGATCCGGGCCGTCCTCGACGGGCGGGCGGGTGGCACCCGAACTCGCGGCAGGCCGCGAGCGGCCGGAGTCGCTACGGTCGGCCCGCGGCGTCGCCGGCTCGTGCAGCCGGGTGCGCCCAGCTCATCCGGACCGAGGTCTTCCACGTCGTCATCGTCGTCGCCGCTGACCGGTCGACCCGCCGTCCGCGGCCCGGGGCGCCTGCACCGCTGGCACGAGCGGTGGGTGGTGGAGGTGCGCACCTTCGCTCTGGCCGAGCGGCGGCGCACCCGTGCGCTCGCGGCGGTCCTCGTCGCGGTCGGGCTCGCGGTCTTCCTCGTGCTGCTCGTGAGCGTGCTGACGCACAGCGGGGTCCAGCGCCTCGACCGCCCTGTGGAGGCCGGGTTCGACGGGCGCCGGGACGCGGACCGCAGCACGGTGATGACCGTCCTCGCGCTCGTGTTCGGGCCGGTCGGGATGCCGGTCATCGTGCTCGTCGCGGTCGTGGTGTGGGTCGTGCTCGCGCGGCGCCTCTGGCGCCCGCTGCTGCTGCTCGCCGAGATGGTCGTCGGCGTGGGCCTCGCGCAGATCCTCGCCCCGCTGGTGCGGCACCCGCGGCCCCCGGTCGGGCAGATGCTGCTCGGCCCGGACCACACCTTCTCCTTCCCGTCGGGGCACGTGCTCGGGATGTCGCACTTCTTCTTCCTCACCGCCTACCTGCTCGCGAGCCGCATCCGGAGGACGTGGGTCACGGTCCTCGCGACCGCCGTCGCGGTCGCCGCGGTGGGGGCGCAGGTCGTCAGCCGGCTCTACCTCGGCTGCCACTGGCTGACCGACGTCAGCGCGTCGGTGGCCCTGTCCGCCGTGATCGTCGGCGCCGTGATCGTGATCGACATGCGGCGCACGGTCCGCGTCGACGGCGAGCCGATCCGCGACCGGCGACACTCGGCGCTGCAGGCGGACGGCACCTGACGGCACGCCTGCCTCCCGGTGCGCAGCGCAGACGCCTCCGGCTCAGACGCCGACGGGACGCCGCCCGATCTGCAGCACGTGCTGCACCGGCGCGCAGCACGAGCCCGTTCCGAGGTCGGCGTCGGCGTCGAGCAGCCCGCTGCCGCCGCAGACGCCCGTCTCGGGGAGTGCGAGCTCCACCCGCTCGGCCGCCGCGCCGTCGCCGGCGAGCATGGCGACGACGCTGCGGACCTGCTCGTACCCGGTCATCGCCAGGAACGTCGGGGCGCGCCCGTAGGACTTCGCGCCGAGCAGGTAGAAGTCCGGCTCCGGCTGCGCGAGATCGGCCTCGCCCGTCGCCCGCACGGTGCCGCAGCTGTGGACGTTCGGATCGATTTCGGCCGCGAGCCGCCGCGGAGCCTGCAGCGTCGGGTCGAGGTCCAGTCGGATCTCGGACAGGAAGGACAGATCCGGCCGGAACCCCGTCAGCACGATCACGCGGTCGGCGTCGCCGATCCTGCGCCCGTCCTCCGCGACCACCGTCGTCCGGCCGCCGTCGGTCTCGAACCGCTCGATCCGGAACCCCGTCACGAGCTCGACCGCGCCCGAGTCGACCGCCCGCCGAGCGTGCAGGCCGATCGCGCCTCGAGCCGGCAGCTGATCGGCCTCGCCGCCGCCGAGCGAGGCGCCGACCGCTCCGCGGCGCAGCACCCAGGTCACCCGCGCGGCCGGCGCGGAGCCCCCCGGACGCACGAGCCCGTTCACGGCGGTCATGGCGGAGTGCCCGCTGCCCACGACCACCACGTGGCGGCCGGCGAGACCGCCCTCGGTCCGCAGGTCGGGGACGCGGTAGGTGATCGACGGGGCGGTCCGCTCGCCGATCGCCGGCAGTCCGTCAGCGCCGGCGGGGTTCGGCTGCGCCCAGCTGCCCGAGGCGTCCAGCACCGCTCGCGCACGGATCCGCTCCTCCGAGCCGTCGGCCCGCTGGACGTGGACCACGAACGGCTGCTCCCCTCGGCCGGCGTCGACGACGCGATCGCGCCCGAGACGGCTGACGCCGACGACGCGGGTCCCGGTCCGCACCCGGTCTCCGAGCGCGGCGGCGAGCGGCGCCAGGTACTGGTCGGCCCACTCCGAGCCGAGGGGGTGGCCAGAAGGCGGAGCGGACCACCCGGTCGCACCGAGCAGCCGAGCCGCCGCGGCGTCGACCAGCTCGCTCCAGTCCGAGAACAGCCGGACGTGACCCCACTCGCGCACCGCAGCGGCAGGGCTGTCGCCGGCCTCGAGGGCGAGGGGCTCCAGGCCCCGCTCGAGCAGGTGCGCGCCTGCGGCGAGGCCCTGGGGGCCCGCACCGATCACGACGACGGGCAGCGTCTCGTCCATCTCGGGTCCCTTCCATCGAAGAACGACGATGCGTCCACGATGCTCGGTGCATCGACAGATGTCAATACGAATGGCAGGATGGCCGCATGACCAGCACGCTCCCGCTGCGGGCCGGGACGGCCGACGCCTGCTGCGGCAGCGTCGCCGACGGCGCGGTCGACGCCGAGCGCGCTGCGCGCATCGCCCGGGTGTTCAAGGCGCTCGGGGATCCGACCCGGGTCCGCCTGCTCTCGCTCATCGCCGCCGGCGAGAACGGCGAGGCGTGCATCTGCGACCTCACCGGGCCCGTCGGGCTCTCGCAGCCGACCGTCTCCCACCACATGAGGCTGCTCGTCGACGCCGGCCTCGCCACTCGCGAGCAGCGCGGACGCTGGGCCTACTACCGCGTCGTCGACGGCTCCCTCGAGGCCGCGGCGCAGTCCCTGCTGCCGCGATGACCGGGCCCGTCGTCCGCCCCATGACGGCGGACGACTGGCCCCGGGTCGACGCGATCCACCGCGCCGGCATCGCGACCGGGCACGCGACGTTCGAGTCGGAGCCGCCGACCTGGCACGCCTTCGACGCATCGCGACGCCCCGACCTGCGCCTCGTCGCCGTCCTCGACGGCGGAGTCACCGGATGGGCCGCCGCGTCGCCGACATCCGCGCGAGCGGTGTATCGGGGCGTCGTCGAGCACTCCGTCTACGTCGACCCGGACGCCCGCGGCCGGGGGATCGGATCGGCCCTGCTCGCCGCGCTCTGCTCCACTGCGGAAGCCGCCGGCTGCTGGACCATCCAGTCGAGCATCTTCCCCGAGAACGAAGCCAGTCTCCGACTCCACGAGCGGCACGGCTTCCGGCGGGTCGGCACCCGCGAACGGATCGCGCTCATGACCTACGGGCCGCTCGCCGGCCGCTGGCGGGACACCGTGCTCGTGGAGCGCAGGACGAGCGCCTCGACCGCGCTCGCCGGCGGCGTGGTCGGCGACCCGGTGCGGCCCGGAGGTCGGAACTGAGCCGGCCGAGACGGATCCAGGTGCCGGATCCATCGTCCGACTCGCGGACGTGCCTGCGGGACGCGTCGCAGGGACGCCGTCACAAGCCGACTTCAGTCGCGCATGCGCTGGCGCGAGGGCCGTCGATGGGACCGGGGTTCAGGTGGTGGCTCCGACCGGCGTCGATCCGGTGACCTTTCGATTTTCAGTCGAACGCTCTACCAACTGAGCTACAGAGCCGAAGGCGCACGGCTCCCGCCGCACTCCGCGACCCTGACGGGACTTGAACCCGCGACCTCCGCCGTGACAGGGCGGCACGCTAACCAACTGCGCTACAGGGCCTTGCTGTGGTGAACCGCCGCCGTCGGGATCGTGACCCCAACGGGATTCGAACCCGTGCTGCCGCCGTGAAAGGGCGGTGTCCTAGGCCGCTAAACGATGGGGCCGGAACCCCCGTCGCCGGGTTCACCGGGGGACGAACATACCCGATGCCGCGAGGAAGCGCGAACGCGGCGGCACGGGCGCGCCGCGCCCGGTGCCCTGGAGACCCCGGGTTAGCCTCGCCGTCTCGGTGCGCGGGGGCGCCCGGGGGAGGGGCTGCATGGGGTCGCACACGCGCCGCGCGATGATCGCGGCGGCGGCGGCAGGGGTCGTCGCGCTCGTCGCGGTGCCCGTCGCCGCGCAGGCGGACGAGTACCCGACCTGGGCCGAGGTCCAGCGCGCTCGGAAGGACGTGCGGCTGCAGGCGCAGGAGGTCGCGCGCCTCAAGTCGCTGCTCGCGAAGTCGCGGGAGCTCGCGGAGGCGGCGCAGCGGGAGGCGCAGGCCAAGGGCGCGACCTATCAGGCCGCCCGCGCCCGGGTGGACGCGGCGAGCGAGCGCATCGACACCATCGCCAAGCAGGTCAAGCGGGACCGGCGGCGGGCCGACGAGGCCATGCAGCGCGCCGGGCAGCTGGCGGCGCAGCTGAGCCGCACGGGGGGCACCGACCCGGAGACGTCCCTGCTCTTCTCGGGCGGCAGCGACGAGGGGCCTTCGGACTTCCTCGCGAAGCTCGGCCGCCTGTCCAAGCTGACGGAGTCCAACGGCGCGATCGCCGCGGACGCGCAGGCCGCGAAGAACGCGGCCGAAGCGACGCAGGCGCAGCTGCAGGAGGCGAAGGACCAGCTCGTCGAGCTGCGGAACCAGGCGAAGGTCGCCCTCGACGCCGCCGTCCGTGCCAGCGAGGCCGCGAACGCCAAGGTGCAGGCGGAGGAGGACAAGCAGGTCGAGCTGCAGGCCCTGCTCGACGCGCTCCAGGCGAAGTCCGACTCGGTCGCCGCCGGCTACCAGCGCGGTGTCGCCGCGCGCAAGGCCGCGCTGCGCGCGCAGACCGCGACGAAGGCCGTGACGACCACCGGCTGGGCGCTGCCCGCCTCCGGCCCCATCACCGGCCGGTTCGGCCCCCGCCCGAACCAGCCGGCGGGCGCCAACTACTTCCACCGCGGCACCGACATCGGCGCCGCCTACGGCAGCCCGATCTACGCCGCGCACGCCGGCACCGTCACCTACGCGGGCTGGTTCGGCACATACGGCTACTGGATCGAGATCAACAACGGCGACGGGATCTCGACTGGCTACGCCCACATCCGGCCGGGCGGCATCTTCGTCCGGGTCGGGCAGCAGGTGACCGCCGGCCAGAACATCGCGTCGGTCGGCGCGACGGGCGCGGCCACCGGCCCGCACCTGCACTTCGAGACCCGCGTCAACGAGGTGGCGCAGGACGCGCAGCCGTTCATGGCGGCCCGCGGCATCACCCTCTGAGTCCTCGAGCAGGACATCCGCCCCGCAGCAGGAGATCCGACGGGCGGATGTCCTGCCGACGGGCGGATGTCCTGCTGCAGGGCGCTCCCGGCGGAGGTCAGGAGTGGTCGGCGCCCGCCTCGGTCAGGCGGGTGAAGCCGTCCTGCACGATCCGCTCGGCCTCGGCGGCGTCGCCCCAGCCCTCGATGTTCACGAACTTGCCCGGCTCGAGGTCCTTGTAGCGGCGGAAGAAGTGCTCGATCTCGTTCTTCGTCTGCTCCGGCACGTCCCCGATGTCCTGGATGTGCTGCCAGCGCGGATCCTTGTGCGGCACGACGACGACCTTGGCGTCGGAGCCGGCCTCGTCGCTCATGTTCAGCACGCCGACCGGGCGCACCTTGACGCCGACCCCGGGGAAGACCGGGTACTCGAGCAGCACGAGCGCGTCGACCGGGTCGCCGTCGAGGCCGAGCGTGTTCTCGAAGAAGCCGTAGTCGACCGGGTAGACGAAGGCGGTGAAGAGCACGCGGTCGAGGAAGACGCGGCCGGTGACGTGGTCGACCTCGTACTTGTTGCGGCTCCCCTTCGGGATCTCGACCATCACGTCGTACGCGGCCATCGTCCGTGCCCCTTCCGCCCAGCGCCCGGCGGTCCTCCGCCCACGCGGCCATAACGTTAGCGAGTGCCCGACCGCCCGCGCCTGACGCCGGCGACGGCGGACGTGCGCCGGGCCGTGCGCGACGCGCTGCCGCTCGTGCCCGCAGCAGCGGGGACGGAGGCGCTCGTCGCGCTGTCCGGCGGGCCCGACTCCCTCGCCCTCGCCGCGGGCGCCGCCTTCGAGGGGCCGCGGGCGGGCCGGCGGATCGGCGCGGTCGTGGTCGACCACGGGCTGCAGGCCGGCTCGGCCGAGGC
>NZ_JBHUEA010000030.1:0-13766 GCF_042680685.1 Amnibacterium endophyticum
CGACGTCCGCCGCGGCGGGCCGGTGCGCGGGGTCGAGCGCGGTCATCCGGGACAGCAGCTCCGCGAGCGCGGGGGAGGCGTCCGCGGGCAGCGCGGGCGAGCGGTGCAGCCGCGCCATCGCGGCCTCCGCGGCCGCGCCCGGGAACGCGCGCTGACCGGTGAGCGCCTCGAGCAGCACGAGGCCGAGCGAGTACACGTCGCTCGCGGGCCGAGGCGGCGCGCCCCGGACCTGCTCGGGGCTGAGGTACGCGGCGGTGCCCAGCACGGTCTCGGGCGCCGTCCTCGCGGCCGCGTCGACCAGCTGCGCGATGCCGAAGTCGGTCAGCTTCGCGGCGACGGTCGCGGTGGAGACGACGGCGCCGGACGGCACCAGGATGTTCGCCGGCTTGACGTCGCGGTGCACGACGCCGCGCTCGTGCAGCGCCTGCAGGGCGCTCGCGACGTCGGCCACGATCCGGCGCGCGAAGTCCGCCGCCAGCGGGCCGCGCGCGCGGTGCAGCAGCGCGCCCAGGTCGTCGCCGTCGACCAGCTCCATCACGAGGTAGGGGCCGAGCACGCCGTCGCCGGTCGAGGCGTCGAGCACGCTCACCACCGACGGGTGGTTCACCGCCGCGAGCAGCTGCATCTCCTGCGTGCGGCGCTGCGGGTCGACCGACTCTGCGAACGCGTCGCGGAACACCTTCACGGCGACGCGGCGGTGCAGGAGCGTGTCGCGTCCGCGGTACACGGTGGCCATGCCGCCGCGCCCCAGCTCCGAGTGGATCTCGTAGCGCCCGCCGAGGACGTCGCCGGGGCCGGGCTCGCGCTCAGCCACGGGGCGTGCGGGAGCGGGCGGGCATTCACCCATCATCCCGTGTTCCGCGCCCTGCGTCAGCCCCCCGAGCGGATCGGATCGGACGTGCCCGGCGTGGCGTGGGAGGATCGGGCCGCTCGGCCGTGCTCGCGCCGCTGCCGAGCGAGGGGAGAGCGTGCCGTGACCGTCCTGCCGAGGGCGACGCCCTTCGACGTGGCGCCGTGGGAGATCCCGCTGACCCCGGGGCAGCACGTCCTGATCCAGTTCGGCATCGTCGTCGCCGCCTTCGCGCTCGCGGCGATGGCGCTGCGCATGCACGCCGCCCGCCGCGAGGTCGGCGACCGGTACCGGCCGGCCGTGCACGCCGCCGCCGCCGCGGTCTCCGTCGCCTTCCTGTCCTACGCCCTGCTGTTCCTCGAGCTGCGGTCCGGCTACCGGTTCGAGGACGGGATGTGGCGGCCGGGCGCGGAGGCCGCGGGCACCTGGGCGGCCCGCTTCATGGACTGGACGGTCAGCGTCCCGCTGCTCGTCATCGAGCTGATCGCCGTCAGCGCGCTGGCGGGCGCCGCCGCCCGCCGCGCCCGCGCCGTCGGGATCGCCGCGGGCGCCGGCATGGCGATCCTCGGCTTCCTCGGCGCCGTCGTCGTCGGCGGCGGCCGCTCCTACCCGGCGCTGCTCGGATTCGGCCTCGCCTCCGCCGTCTGCTTCGTCGTGCTCTACGCGGTGATCATCGCCACGGTCCTCAAGTCGCTCCCCGTGCTGCCCGCCGCCGCGCGCGGGCCGCTGACCGCGGCGATGGTGGTGCTCGTCGTCTCCTGGTTCGCCTACCCCGTCGTGTTCGGGCTGCAGGGCCTCGTGTCGAGCGGGGCGGTGACGACGTTCTCGCAGGTGCTGCTGAGCGCCACCGACCTGGTCGCCAAGGTCGGGTTCGGCCTGCTCGTCCTGCGGGTCGCGCGCATCCGCACCGCGGCCGACGTCCTGGCGGGGGAGGACGTGCACCCGGAGGGCATCTGGATCGACCAGCTGCGCCAGTCGGACGGCGTGCTGCCGGACGGCCCGCCCGGGGCGCTGTCCCGCGACTGACGCGACGGCTACGCTCGTGCCCGTGGCCGCACCCGACCTCGATCGTCCCGCCGCGGCGGGCGACCGCGGGTCGCCGATCCGGCTGCCGGAGCGCTACCGGGTCGAGCACGTCATCGGCCGGGGCGGCACCGCCGTGGTGTACGCCGCCCGTGACACCCTGCTGAACCGGGCCGTCGCGATCAAGGTGTTCACCTCGCCGACGGACTCCCCGAAGGTGCTGCGCGAGCAGCAGCACGAGGCGCAGACGCTGGCCGGGCTCAGCCACTACGCGCTCGTCACCCTGTTCGACGCCGGCGTCGACGACGCGGACCCCGCCTCGCCGCACATCTTCCTCGTGATGGAGCAGGTCGACGGGCCCGACCTCGGCCAGCGGCTGCGCAGCGGTGCCCTGACCCCGACACAGGTCGCCTACCTCGGGCTCGACCTCTGCGACGCCCTGATCTACGTGCACGAGCGCGGGTACCTGCACCGCGACATCAAGCCGGCGAACGTGCTGCTGTCGGGGCGCGAGAGCGAGCGGCGGCTCCGGGGCAAGCTGTCCGACTTCGGGATCGCCGCGGTGCGGGGGACGAGCGCGGACGACGGCGAGTTCACCGTCGGGACCGCGGCCTACCTGAGCCCCGAGCAGGTGGAGGGCGGCCGCCTCGAGCCGCCGTCGGACGTGTACTCGCTCGGCCTCGTGCTCATCCAGGCCGCCACCGGCAGGGTCGCGTACCCGGGCACCGTGATCGAGTCGGCGTTCGCACGGCTGGAGCGCGACCCGGAGATCCCCGACCATCTGCCGGAGCGCCTGCGCGCGGTGCTGCGCGGGATGACGCAGCGCTCACCCGGCGACCGCATCGCGCTCGAGGCCGCTCGCCAGGAGTTCGAGCACGTGCTCGCCCAGGAGATCGCCGCGGGCGTACCTGCGGTCCTCCCCACGCCGAAGGTGGATCCGGTCGCGCTGCGGGGCACGTCCGACGCCGAGTACGCGCGCATCACGGGGATCGCGGCGCGGCTGCTGCGCACCCCCGCCGCGTTCGTCGTGATCGGCGACCCGGGGCAGGAGACGCTGGCGTCCGTACCGGAGGTGCATCGCGGCGAGATCGCGGCGCTCGCGGCGCGCTGCCTCGCCGTCGACGCCGATGCGCCGTGGACGGTGGAGGACGTGCGCACGGACCCGCGCACCGCCGACGCGATCCGGTCCGCACCCGTGCGGTCGATGGCGGTGCAGCCGATGCGCGCCATGGACGGCCGCCGGTTCGGGGTGATCGCCGTCCTCGACGCGCTGCCGCGCGCCTTCGGCGCCGAGGAGTTCTCGGTGCTCGCCGACCTCGCGCACCTCGTCGCGCACGAGCAGGACCTGCGGCAGGCGGTCCGCCGGGCGCTGTTCGCCCGCTGAACCGCGCTCAGCGCGCGGAGGGGTCCGGATCCCGGTGCTGGCCGGTGCGCTGCACCTGCGCGTGCGGGTCGAGCGCGACCAGGGCGTCGGCGATCCGGTCGTCGAGCTCCTCGATGCGCCTGAGGACCGCCTCGTCACCGGGGACGCGCAGCACGAAGTACTCCACGACGGAGCTGCGCCGCGTCCGGCGCACCCGCACCTCGCCGTCGAACCCGCGGCCGATCTCGGACCGGGTCGCGAGGCGCATGGTCGTCCCGGCGGAGCCGGCCAGGTAGATCTGGCCGTAGGCGACGTCCTCGCGGCCCGAGGGCAGGCCGAGCGTCCGGGCGAGGTGGATCAGGGTCTGCTCCTCGCCGGCGTGCACCTCGCCGGTGACCCGGGCGACCATCGGGTTCGCCTCGAGCCGCACCTGCGCCACCGGCCGGGACGCGCGGGCGATGAGCACGACCGTCGCGACGGCGCCGACCAGCAGCAGCGCCATGAGCCCGAGGATGAGCAGGCTCTCGATGCTCACGAGCCGCCCCTCACGACCGACCGACAGAACGAGACCGCCGGGCGCCCGCTCCCGGCTCGGTGAGAGCACGTTGCCACACCTCGCACCGGGCGAACCTGAGGGCTCGCCCGGTGCCCAGGCCGGGGGCGGACACTCTCGTCGTCTCGACCGAGGAGGAGCGATGGTGCAGGAGGACGGGCGGAGCCGGGCGATCGTGGCGGGGGTGCTGCCCGAGCACCCGCTCTGGGTGGTGCAGGTGGCGGGCGACTTCGCCCGCGCCTTCGACGCCGAGGTGGTGTGCGTCGCGGTCGATCCGGCCCGCTACGCGTTCCAGGACCTGCCGGACGGGTCGCTGATGACCGCGCCGCTCGACCCCGGCCTGCTGCAGCCGTCGCCCGTCCTCGACCCGGCGGCGCGTGCGGCGCTGGGCGCCCTGCTCGAGCCGAGCGGGGTCCGCTGGTCGGTGCGCGAGGAGAGCGGCGACCCGTCGGCGGCGCTGATCCGCGTCGCCGACGAGGTGGACGCGCTGATGCTCGTGGTGGGCGCGCCGCGCGGCGGCCTGCGGGGTGCGATGCGCTCGGTGATCCAGGGGTCGGTCGGCGCACGGCTCGCGCAGCGGCAGTACCGACCGGTGGTCGTCGTGCCGACAGCACCGGAGCCGGACGAGCCGGACGAGGTCGCCGAGGGCTGATCCGTCGCACGTCCCCCGGTCTCGGGGTGCGGCCGGAGCAGCGGGCGGCGCCCGCCGTCGCTACGGTCGCGGCGTGCGCCGCGTCTCCGCCCTCCTCGTCGCCGCGCTGCTCGTGCTGGCGGCGGCGCCGGCGCCCGCGACGGCGGCGACGCCCACCCGCCTCCTCGTCCAGCGCAGCGACCCGCTGATGACCGACCCCGTCGTCCTGGAGGTCGCGGCGATCGACGCCTCCGGCACCGCGGCCGCCTTCACCGGCACCGCTCGGCTCGGCTCGGGCCGGTCGTCGGTGCGGGCGGCGATGCGGGCGGCCGCGGGCGGTGTCGCGGTCGTGCCGCTGCCGACCGCCTCGCTGCAGACCGGGCCGGCGACACTGCGCCTCACCGCCCGCACCGGCGGCCGCACCGTGACGCGGACGATGGTCGCCTTCGTGGACGTGCCGGCGACGCTCGGCCTCAGCGGCTTCGGCTGCACCGCCGTCACGCGGGCGGGCGGCACGATCCGGTGGGCGGTCGACACGATGGGGGGCGAGCCGGTGCGCACCCCGAACTCGCGCGACGTGCCGCTGCTGCCCTACGTGGGCTCGTCGGCGCCGCGGTACTCCATGACGGGCATGGACGGGCTGCCGCTCGCGACCTCCGGGCGCATGGTGATCAGCGACGCCCGCGGCCCGGTCGCACGGGTGCGGCTCGGCAAGCAGGTGCGGCGCCTGGTCTTCGGCACCCGCTGGAACGGTCGGGCGCGCGGCGGCTTCCGGCCGGGGACGTACACCGCGGTCCTGACGCTGACCGACCCGGCGGGCCGCATCGTGACGGCGACGCAGCAGGTCTACGCGGTCGCTCGCGGCGGTCCCTGCGGGCCCTGAGGTCGTGCGCCGCGCGCGTCAGACGAGCCGGCAGTCGTGCCGGTCCACCTCGACCACCGCGGTGCCGTGGTTCCGGGCCGGGACGACGCAGAGGCCGGGGACGCGCACCGTCACCCAGCCCGCCGGCACGGCGAAGCGCCGGGTCTCGCCCGAGCGCATCCGCCGGACCTCGCGGTAGTCGCCGTGCGCCTGGCTCAGCTGCACCTCGAGGTCGACGGGCTGCGCCGACGGCGCGACACGGACCACGACGGAGGCGGTCGGCGTGGCAGGAGCCCCCGCGCAGCCCGCGAGCGTCGCGGACGCGGCCGCGACGACGGTCGCGCCGAGGAGCCGGGGGAGGCGGTGCACCGCCCCAGGTTCGCCCCTCGGACGGGGGCGCCCCGGGTGCGGTGCGGCGTGTCAGGCGATCCGGCGGCGGGCGCGGAAGAAGGCGCGGCGGCGGTCCTGCTGCAGGCGGACGGGCAGGCCCGGGCGGGGCTTGACGTGCTCGGACCAGTCGGAACCGTTCCAGAAGCGGAGGAAGGCGGCGTCCGCGGGGTCGGTGTACCAGCCGGCGGCGAGGGTGAGGGCGTTCACGGGGAGGACTCCTGGGTGGGAGACGGGGGTGGGTGAGGACAGAATGCCCGGTCTGTCCCCGCCGGCGGCAGGCCCCTCTTCGAGGGACCCGGCGCGCTGACAGGCGGCGCCCCGCACCCTGGAGCCATGGCGGTGCCCCTCGTCGTCCCGACCTCGGCCGGCCGGGTGCGCGGTCGCCGCGAGGCCGGGCTCACCGCATGGCGGGGCGTGCCCTACGCGCAGCCGCCGGTCGGCTCGCTCCGGCTGCGCGCCCCGCGGCCGCCGGAGCCGTGGGCCGGGGTGCTCGAGGCCGACCGCGACGGACCGCTGCCGCCGCAGCCGCGCACGGGTCGGCTGACGGGCGCGGGTGTCGCCACCCCGACGGACGAGGACTGCCTGACCCTCACGGTCGTCCGCCGCACCGCCGGGGACGCCCCGAAGCCCGTCATGGTGTTCGTGCACGGCGGCGCCTACGCGATCGGCGGCGGCACCGCCGAGGCGTACCGGGGCGAGTCGCTGGCCGCGTCCGCCGACGTGGTGTTCGTCGGGTTCAACTACCGGCTCGGCGCGCTCGGCTGGCTGGACCTCACCGCCCACGGCACCGAGGAGCGGCCGATCGAGGGCAACCTCGGGCTCCGCGACCAGCTGGCCGTGCTCGCGTGGGTGCGGCGCGAGATCGGCGCCTTCGGCGGCGACCCGGAGAACGTGACCCTGTTCGGCGAGTCGGCCGGGGCGACGAGCGTCCTGGCGCTCATGACCTGCCCGGCCGCCGCGGGACTGTTCGACCGCGCGATCGCGGAGAGCCCGGCGATCGGCGCCGTGCACGGCTCGGCCCGGTCGCGGGGGTGGGCGGCCGAGCTGGTCGCGTCCCTGCCCGGCGGCGCGACCGACCTGCTCGAGGCGCCCGCGGACGCGCTGGTCGCGGCGACCGGGCGGCTCGACGCGGTGGTGAGCGACCGCACCCCCGGGGCGCGCCTGCTCGGCCCCGTCGTCGACGGCGACCTGCTGCCCGGCTACCCGCTCGAGGTCCTCCGGTCCGGCGGCGGCCATCCGGTGCCGCTCGTCGTGGGGACGAACGCGGACGAGGGCACCCTCTTCCAGTGGATGCGCGTGCTGCGCGCGGACGCCGCCCGGCTGGAGCGGCTCTTCGCCGCGGTGCCGCCGGACGTCGCCGCGGCGGTGAGCGCCGAGTACCCCGGCCCGAGGCGCCCCCACCGGCTCGCCCGCTTCGTCACGGACCTGATGTTCCGGGTCCCCGTCGAGGAGGTCGCCGCCGGCCGTGCCGGCGCCGCTCCGGTGTGGGTGTACCGGTTCGAGTTCGCCCCGCGCGCGATGCGGCTGATCGGGCTCGGCGCGGCGCACGGCGCCGAGCTCGACCACGTGTTCGCCCGGCGCCGCAGCCGGACGCTGGACGCCGCGCTCCTGCTGGGCGGACGGCGGGCGGCGCGCGGCGTGACCCGGCGGATGGCCGCGGCCTGGCGGGCGTTCGCCCACGACGGCGCGCCGCCGGCCCGCTGGCCGCGATTCGAACCCGGTGCGGCGCTGACGCTGGTCGTCGACGCCGTCGACCGCGTCGAGCGCGACCCCGGCGCGCGCCTCCGCGACGCGTGGGCGGGCTGGCGCGCCTGGGACTGAGCGGGCGGCACGGCGCGCCTGCGGCTGCCCGCTCGGGGCGCTCACTACGGTCCCTACCCGATCGAGGGGGTCGCTGCGATGGGGGATGAGCGAGGGGCGCTGACGCGCCTGCGGATCGTGCTGCTGGCGGTGCCCGCGCTCGCGCTGCTCGTCGCGCTCGGGGCGCAGGCGCCGACCGTCGCGCTCGCCGTCGCAGGACTCGGCGGGGTGCTCGCCGCGCTCGTGGTGCTGATCGGCAGGGCGCCGAGCCGCAGCCGCCGCGGCGCCGTCCTGGTGCTCGCGATCGGCGGCGTCGGCGTCTTCCTCGGCGGTACCGCGCTCGCGGCCCCGCTGCCGCACGGGACGGGTGCCGTCGTTCCGCGCGAGGCGCTGCAGCAGCGGCTCGAGACGCCGCGGACGACCGCACGGGCGACGCCGCTCGCCGCCGCGGCGCTGGCGGAGCTGCCGGTGAAGGGGCCCGCCCCGATGACCGGCTACGACCGCACGGAGCGGTTCGGCCCGGCCTGGTCCGACGTCGACCGCAACGGCTGCGACACGCGGAACGACGTGCTGCGGCGGGACCTCGTCGATCGCCGGGAGACCCGCTGCCGCGTGCTGGCGGGCGTCCTGCACGACCCGTACACCGGGACGACGATCCACTTCGTGCGCGGCCCGCGCACCTCCGAGGCCGTCCAGATCGACCACGTCGTGGCCCTCGCCGATGCCTGGCGCACCGGGGCGCAGCGGCTGCCGGAGGCCCGCCGCATCGCGCTCGCGAACGACCCCGTCAACCTGCTGGCCGTCGACGGGCCCGTGAACCAGCGGAAGGGCGACGGCGACGCGGCGACCTGGCTGCCGAAGCGGAAGGCCTTCCGCTGCACCTACGTGGCGCACCAGATCGCCGTGAAGCGCGCCTACGACCTCTGGGTCGTGCCCGCCGAGCGCTCCGCGATGCGGCGGGTGCTCGCGAAGTGCCCCGAGCAGCGCCTGCCGGCGGGCGCCGGATCGGTCGCCCGCGCCGCGACGGTCACCGCGGGGGCGTTCTGCGCGCCCGAGGGCGGGACGGGCCGCTCCACGTCCGGCACCGCGCTCGTCTGCCGCGCGGGCGCCGGCGACGACCGGGCGCGCTGGCGCGCTCCGCGCTGATCCGTCGCGGCGGTCCAGCCGATGCACAGCCGGCTGGCCGATCGCCCGTGGATGCGGGTACCGTGCGGGGAGACCCGCACACCCCTCGTCTGGAGACGCGATGCCCCGATCGCACGACCCCGACGGGTCCGCGCCGGTCCTCGCCGCCCTCGACCGCCTCGAGGACGCCGGGCAGGCGCTCGACCTGCGCACGCGCGACTCCCTCGGCGTGAACACGATCGACTACGCCGTGCTGCGCTGGGTCGAGCGGGTCCACCGCCGCGGCGGCACGACCCGGGTGGGCGACATCGCGCAGCACTTCGGGGTCAGCTCCGGGAGCGCCACCGAGATCGTCCACCGCCTGACCCGAGCGGGCCTCCTGCAGCGCGCGCCGCACCCCACCGACGCCCGGGTGCGGCGGCTCGAGCCGACGGCGGAGGCCCTGGAGCGGATGAGCGTGCTCGTCGGCGGCACGCGTGCCGAGCTCGACTCGCTGCTCGCGACTGTCACGGACGCGGAGCGGGAGCGCATGGCCGAGCTGCTCTCGGCGGTGACCGCGATCCTCGAGGGCCGGAAGCGACCGGGCGGGGGCGACCGCTAGACCTGCGGGTCGACGACCACCCGGATCCGGCCCTCGGCGGCCTCCGCGCGGACCGCGTCGAGGCCGGGCGCGACCACGTCGGCGCCGAGCGCCGAGGCCGGTGCCGAACCGAGCACGCCGAGGACGCGGCAGCCGGCCGCCCGTCCGGCGACGACGCCCGCGACGGCGTCCTCGACGACGAGGCAGTCGGCCGGGTCGACGCCGAGCGCCGCCGCAGCGGCCAGGTACGGGTCCGGCGCGGGCTTGCCGAGCGCGGTGTCGTCCGCCGTGATCAGCGCCCCGGGCGTGATGCCCGCGGCGGCGAGCCGGGCGGCGGCGAGCGGTTCGCTGCACGACGTGGCGATCGCCCAGCGGTCGGGCGGCAGCGCCTCGAGCAGCGCGGTGACGCCGGGGAGCCGCACGATGCCGGCCGTGTCGGCGACCTCGAGCCGCTCGATGTCGCGGAACGCGGCCTCGGCGTCCGCGGCCGGCACGCGCTCCGCGACGATGTCGCGGGCGGGTCGCCCGAGCGCCGACGCCCGGACGCCGAGCCGCACGCCCCAGCGCCGCTCCCACTCCGCCCACGCGCGGTCGACCGCGGGCGTCGAGTCGATCAGGGTGCCGTCCATGTCGAACAGGACGGCCGCGACGTCGAGGACGACCGTCATGGGCGCGCGCCGACGAGCAGCACCGATCGGCCGCGCGCGTGCCCGGCGCGCCCGTCCTCCTGCGCCTGCACCGCCTCGTCGAGCGGGTACTCGCGCTCGACGATCATGCGCAGCGAGCCGTCCTCGTAGCCGGCCGCGGCGACGGCGAGCGCGGCCGCGCGGTCGCCGGTCGAGCCCGTGACCTGCGCCCCGTGGTCGCCCGCCGAGAAGTCGGCGATGGACACGACGCGGCCGGCGTCGCCGGTCAGCGCCACCAGCTCGGGGATCACCCCGGCGCCCGCGAGGTCGAGCGCCGCGTCGACCTCCGCGACCGCGAGGTCGCGCACGCGGTCGGGCCAGCCGGTGTCGTAGGTCGTGGCGAGCGCGCCGAGCGCCTCCAGGTACTCCTGGTTCGCCTCGCTCGCGGTGCCGATCACGATCGCGCCCCGGGCGCGGGCCAGCTGGATCGCGGCCGTCCCGACGCCTCCCGCGGCCCCGCTGATCACGACGGTGTCGCCCTCGCCGACGCGCACCGCGTCGAGCGCGCGCAGCGCGGTCTCGACGGGCACCGGCGTCGCGGCGGCCTCGAGCACCGGCATCGCCTCCGGGCGCGGCGCCCACACGTCGAGCACCGCGACCTCGGCCCAGGTGCCCTGGCCGAACCCGAAGACCTCGTCGCCCGGCTCGACGCCGGTCACCCCGTCGCCGACGGCGTCGACCGTGCCGGCCGCCTCGAAGCCGGGGGTCGCGGGCGCCGCGAGCGGGCGGCCGCCCGCGAAGGCGCCCTCGCGCCGCTTCCGGTCGGCCGGGTTGATCCCGGCGGCGGCGACGCGGATCCGCACGGTGCCCGGCCGCACCTCGGGCTCGTCGACCTCCACGACCTCGAGGACCTCGGGTCCGCCGAACCGCTCGTACCGCACCGCGCGCATGGGACCGATCCTGCCCGACGTCCACTGGTCGTTCCCGCCGCGCGGTTCCCGTCGCGCCGTCGCGGCGGCGGCTGCCGGGCGGCGTACCGTCCTCCCGATGCCCGACCTCGATCTGACGGCGCTCGCCGACGCCGGCGCCTTCGTCTCCCAGGAGCACCAGGAGCACCTGGCGGGGACGTTCGGCATGCGCACGCTGAGCGTCGACCCCGCCGCGGGCCGCGTCGCCTTCACCGACGCCGCCGGCGCCCGCACCGTCTGGCGGGCGCACCTGCTCGGCACCGCCTCGCCGGAGGACGGCACCTGGCTGTGGGCGCACGAGAACGTGAACGGCTTCCCGGACGCCTTCGTGCAGCAGAGCCGCCGCGTCCGGGCCTTCGGCCGCAAGCACGGGGTCGAGCAGCTGGCGGTGCCGCGGCTCGAGCTCGACGACGAGCTGCCGGGGCGGCTCGTCCGCGCCGTGAAGGCGCTGACCGGCCTCACCGCCCATGTGACCGCGCCGATCGGCACGGGGTCGACGAAGGCGTGGCTGCTCGTGGAGGACGACGCGCTGCGGCTGCCGCCGCCGACGGTCGCGCGGACGGTCGGCGTCGTGATGAGCGGCATCGCGGGCACCGGTGTGGCCGACCACCGCCGGGCGCTCACCGCCTGGGCGGAGCAGCGCGGCGCCGTCGTGGAGCCGGGGGAGGGGGTCGCCCGCGTGCACGTGAGCGACGGCACCGTCCGCGTGCGCTTCGACGACGCCGACCGGATCGTGGGCATCAGCACGGGCCGCGGTAGCGACGAGCGCGCGGTGCCCGGGGCGGACCCCGCGCCCGTGCCGCCCACCGACACGGAGCGACCGGGGTCGGAGCCCGAGGCGCCCGCCGAGTCGCCCGCCGAGGAGGCCGCGCCGCGCCGGGGCTGGCTCGCCCGCCTCCTCGGCCGCTGACCCCGCTCCGCGCGAGTCCTTCAGCAGGAACCACGCCCTTCAGCAGGAAGGAAGGCGCCCGTTCCTCCTGCTGAAGGTCGCTGTTCCTGCTGCAGGACTCGGTGCAGGTGGCCGGGACGGGGCAGCCCCGGATCGGAGCCCTTTCCGGAGCCCGAGGGGCCGGGTGCGGAGGCGCCGCCCGCCCTCGAGGGATGGCGAGCCCTTCAGCAGGAAGCACGCCCTTCAGCAGGAAGCAAGGCGCTCTCTCGTCCTGCTGAAGGTCGCTGTTCCTGCTGAAGGGCTCGGTGCCGGTGGCCGGGTGATCAGCCCTTCAGGCCGGAGAACGTCATCGTCTGCACGAACTGCTTCTGCGCGACCAGGAAGAAGGCGAGCAGCGGCAGCGTCGCCACGACGTTCGCGGCCATCAGCAGCGACCACTCCGTGCGGCGGGTGCCCTGGAAGTTCGTGATGCCGAGCTGCAGCGTGAACGCCTGGTCGTTGTTGATGAGCACCAGCGGCCAGACCAGGTCGTTCCACACGTTCAGCAGCGTGAAGATCATCAGCGTCGTCAGAGCGGGCTTCGCGAGCGGCAGCACGATGCGGAAGAAGATCTGCCGGCGCGAGCAGCCGTCGATCAGCCCCGCCTCCTCCAGCTCCACGGGCAGGGAGAGGAAGAACTGCCGCATCAGGAAGATGCCGAAGGCGCTCGCGAGCCACGGCACGATCGCCGCGCCGAGCCCGTTCAGCAGCCCGACCCGCGAGAACAGCACGTAGGTCGGGATCATCAGCACCTGCACCGGGATCATCACCGTCGCCCCGATGAAGAGGAATCCCGCGTTGCGCCCGCGGAAGCGCAGCCGGGCGAACCCGTAGCCGGCGAGGGAGCAGAGCACGAGGTGGCTCACGATCGTGGTCGCTGAGACGATGACGGTGTTGCCGAGCCAGAGCAGCACCGGCGTCGTCGTCAGCAGCCGCACGAAGCCGTCCAGCGTGAAGGAGGACGGGATGAACGGTGTCGGGATCTTGTTCAGGTCGGCCGCCGGCGTGAAGGCGGCGAGGAACATCTGCAGGAACGGGACCGCGAACACGATCGCGGTCGGCAGCAGCAGCAGGTGCCAGGGGCTGAACGGCCACCGGCCGCGGCGGCGCGGGCCGGTCCGGACGGCGGGCGTCGCGGCGGGGGCCCGCAGGACCTCGGTCATCAGAAGGCCTCGATCTTCGACGAGCGGCGGGTCACGAGCACGATCGCGAGCGTGATCACCAGCGTGACGAGGAAGAGGGTCCAGGCGACGGCGGAGCCGTAGCCGAACTGGGTGTTGCGGAAGGCCGCGTTCCAGAGGTAGTAGACGACCGTCTCGGTCGCGTTCAGCGGCCCGCCGCGGGTCGTCGTGTAGACGAGGTCGAAGAGCTGGAGCGACTGGATCACCTGCCAGATCGTCGCGAAGACGATGACGGGCGCGAGCTGCGGCACGACGACGTTGCGGAACGCCTGCCCGGAGGTCGCGCCGTCGATCCGCGCCGCCTCGACCAGCTCGCCCGGGATATCCTGCAGCGCCGCGAGGAAGATCACCGTCGTGAAGGCGGCGGAGCCCCAGAGCGACATGATCGCGATGACGACCATCGCCTGGTGCGGGTCCTCCAGCCAGCCCTGCGGCGGCAGGCCGAGCCGGCGGAGGATGTTGTTGATCAGCCCGAACTGCGGGCTGAACAGGTAGGACGCGAGGATGCCGGTCGCGGCGGCCGACGCCACGAAGGGGGCGAAGATCGCCGTGCGGTAGATGCCGATGAAGCGGATCCGCCGGTTCAGGGCGGTCGCGAGCAGCAGGCCGAGCAGGACCGAGGAGGGCACGAACAGCGCGGTGTAGACGACCGTGTGCAGCACCGCGCCGCCGAGATCGGGGTCGGTCACGGCGTACGCGTAGTTCCGCGTGCCGATCCACTCGGGGTCGCTGAACCCGTTCCAGCGCTGCAGGGACAGCACGAACGACCAGCCGGCCGGGAACAGGGTGAGCCCCAGCACGACGATCGTCGCCGGGGCGACGAAGGCCCAGCCCTCCAGGTTCAGCCGGAGCGACCGGCGGGGGCGGGCGGGCCGCCGGGCGTGGG
>NZ_JBHUEA010000030.1:13776-25935 GCF_042680685.1 Amnibacterium endophyticum
CAGCCGGAGCCCCCGGCGCCGGTCGTCGGTCACGGGCCGCCCGCCCGTGCGCACGGCGGTCGTCACGGCCCGTTCCCGGACAGCGCCTGATCCGCCTTCTGCGCGGCGGCCTTCAGCGCCGGCTCCGGCTCGCCCTGGCCCTGGAGGACCCGCGAGATCTGGTCGCCGACCGCCTCGGAGAGCCCGTTGTAGCCGGGGACGGTGGGCCGGGCGTGCTTCGCGTTCGCGGAGTTCGCCGCCATCACCTCGAGCCCGGGCAGCGCCTTCACCTGGGCCTGGAACTCGGGGGAGTCCACCTCGCTCTCGCGCAGCGGCAGGTTGCCGTACTTCACGTTCCAGGCGAGGTCCTGCTTCGGGTCCGTCAGCCACTTGATGAACTCGTAGGACCAGTGCGCGCGGTTCGCGTCCTTGTGGTCGAACAGCGCCCACACGTCGGGGCCGCTGACGGTCTGGTGGTCGCCGTCCGTGCCGGGCAGGTAGGTGACGCCGTACTTCGTCCCGGCCGTCTTCAGGTCGTACAGCTGCCAGGGGCCCGAGGTGATCATGCCGATCTTGTCGCCCGCGAACAGCTGCCCGAACTTCGTGTCCGTCTGGTCGAGGTAGACGCTCTTGTCGTCGACCGCCATCTGCTGCAGGAAGGTCAGCGCCTTCGTGCCGGCGGCGGAGTCGAAGGCGGCCTGCTTGCCGTCGCTCGACAGGGCCTCCCCGCCGTCCTGCCAGAGGTGCGGCCAGAACTGCCAGGTGGTCTCCTCGCTGCCCGAGACGGAGTAGCCGTAGCCGTACTGGCCCTTGGCCTGGTCGGTCAGCTTCTTCGCCGCGCTGCGGAAGTCGTCCCACGTCCAGTCGTTCGTCGGGTAGGACAGGCCGGCGGCGTCGAAGAGGGTCTTGTTGTAGATCAGGGACAGGTTGTCGACCACGGCCGGGAAGCCGATCGTCTTCGTGCCGTCGGGCTGCGCCGTCGCGCGGGCCGCGGCGGTGAAGCCCTTCCAGTCCACGGCCGGGTCGCTCACCTGGTCGGTGATGTCGAGCGTGCGGCCGGACTGCTCGAGCTGGCTCGCCCAGGAGCCGAAGGCGTAGGACACGTCCGGGTAGGTGCCGCCGGCGAAGCCCGCGGACAGCTTGGCGAGCAGGTCCTCCGTCGACGGCGCCCCGGACGAGACGTCGATCGTGACGTTCGGGTGCAGCTGCTCGTACTGCTTCGCCAGCCCCTCGAGGATCGTCTCGGCCTGGTCGGCCTGTCCCGTCCACCACGTGATGGTCGTGTCGGCCTTCGTGTCGAGGGTGCTGGAGCCTCCGCCGCCGCCCGCGCAGCCGGTGAGGCCGGCGGCGAGCGCGCCGACCGCCAGGGCGGCGGCGGCGATGCGTCCGGGGGAGTGGCGGTGGTGGGGATCGCGGGTCATCTCGAGCTCCTCGGGGTCCGTCTCTTCGGCGGGCGGCGCCTCGTCGCGCCGTCCTGTCATGGTGTCCGCCGCGCGATCCGCTCGCAGCAGATCGCGCGGAACGCGCAGGCGGACTGCGCGCCCGTGCCCGGATCGTGACCGGCGCGAAACACGCCGTTCACGCGGTGCGGATCGGATCAGCGCAGCGCTGCCGGCAGGCGGTCGCCGTGCGCGGCGGTCAGCTCGTCGCAGAGCGCCCAGATCTGCTCCGGCGTGAGCGTGCTGCTCGCGTTGGGGTCCGCGAGGACCGCCTGGCGCACCCGCTCCTTCGACCCGCTCCTCGCGGCGTCGATCGCGAGCTCGGCGACGGACAGGTAGGCGCGGTTCAGCGCCGCGCCCTGCGGCGGGATCGCGCCCATCGGGACGGGGTGCACGCCGTCGGCGTCCACCCGGCACGGCACCTCGACGACCGCGCCGTCCGGCAGGTTGTCGATCAGCCCGCGGTTGACCACGTTGCCGTGGATCTCGCGCTCGGTGCCCGTGACCACGGAGTGGATCACCTGCGGCGCGTACTCCGCTGCGCCCTCCTCGAGCGGCAGCGGCTCGCCGGCGGCGAGCAGCCGCTTCGCGGTCTCGAACTCCGCGACGTTCTCCTCGCTGATCCCGATGTACTGCAGCGGCTCGATCCGGAAGCGCTCGATCTGCTCCGGCGACCGCAGGAACCAGTCGAGGTACTCGCTCGAGTGCTCGCTCGTCTCGGTCGGGTAGTAGCCGATCCGGTGGAACATCTCGACCCGCACGCGGCGCTCGAGGCCCGGATCCGCCGCGATCGCGGCCTCGAGCCGCGGGTACAGGTCCTCGCCGTCGCGGCTCCACTCGAGCAGCCACGCCTGGTGGTTCACGCCCGCGGCGCGGTAGTGCGTGCCCTCGAGCGGGACGCCGATGAGCTCGCAGAGGTCGTGCGCGGTCCAGTGGACGCTGTGGCAGAGGCCGACGGTGCGGATGCCGGGGGCGACGACCGAGGCCCACCAGACGTTCATCGCCATCGGGTTGGTGTAGTTCAGGAACAGCGCGTCCGGGCAGAGCCGGCCCATGTCGGCTAGCAGGTCGGTCAGGAACGGGAAGGTCCGCAGGCCGCGGAACACCCCGCCGACGCCCGTCGTGTCGCCGATGGTCTGGAGGAGCCCGTACCGCGCCGGGATCTCGAGGTCGAGCCGGGTCGCGTCGATGCCGCCGATCTGCACCATGTTCACGACGAAGTCGACGCCGTCGAGCGCCGCGGCCCGGTCGAGCGTCGCGACGACGGTCGCGCTCGTGCCGAGGCGCTCGTCGAGGTGACGGGCCGTCCCCTCGGCGACCGCGAGCCGGTCGGCGTCGATGTCGTGCAGGCGGATCTCGAGGTCCGCGAGCTCGGGGAAGCGGAGCAGGTCGGCGAGCAGCTGGCGGGTGAAGACCACGCTGCCCGCCCCGATGAATGCGACGGTCGGCATGCGGCGATCCTGGCAGCGGGGGTGCGCAGGGCGGCAGCCGGGCTTGCAGATCCTGCGCGAAGTGCGCAATCCTCCTGCTCGTTCGGTGAAGTCGACGAGGGGGTCCGCATGGCGCAGGCGACGGGGCTGCGGCTGCCGCACGCATCGAGCGCGAAGCGCGCCGACCGGATGCTCGCGGTGCTGCGCAGCGTGAACTCCCGCGGGTCGGTCGCGCTCGCCGAGCTGGCGAGCGAGCTGTCGGTGTCCGCGGCGACACTGCGCCGCGACCTCGCGGACATGGAGGACCAGGGGCTGCTGATCCGCACCCACGGCGGCGCCCGGCCGCAGGCGGTCCACGACGAGGTGCCGGTGCACCTCCGGGACCTCGAGGCCCGTGAGGCGAAGCACCGCATCGCGATCCGCGCGGCCGAGCTGATCCCGACCGGCCCCTACGCGGTCGCCCTCTCGGGCGGGACGACGACGGCCGAGATCGCGAAGGCGCTGTCCCGGCGCACCCAGCTGACGATCGTGACGAACGCGCTCACCATCGCGCTCGAGCTCGCCTCGCGGCCGACGTCGAAGGTCATCCTCACCGGCGGGGTCGTCCGCTCGACGTCCTTCGAGGCCGTCGGCGTGCTCGCCGAGAACACGTTCAAGGCGGTGAACGTCGGCACCGCGATCCTCGGCGTCGACGGCATCAGCGTGGCGGGCGGTGCGACGACGCACGACGAGGTCGAGGCGCGGACGAACCACGCGATGGTGGAGCACGCCCAGCGCGTGATGGTGGTGACGGACGGGTCGAAGGTCGGTCGAGTGACGCTGGCGCGGATGGCGGAGCCGTCGCAGATCGACCTGCTGATCACCGACACGACGGCCGACCCGGACGAGCTGCAGCGCCTCCGCGACGCGGGCATCACCGTGCACCAGGTGGAGCCGCGCCGCTGACCGCGCGCCCGACCCTCCTCGTGCGGCTCTCAGGTGCAGTTGCGTCCGCACGGTGCGCCGCAACTGCACCTGGGGACCGCACGTCCGACGCGCAGTCGGACTGCGCGATGCGGCGCCGCGGCGGGCGGACTCGCCGTGTCGGCGCGGGCGCGTCGCAGGATCCCCGCATGACCCGAACTCCGACGGCCGCGACGGCGCCGCTGTCCCGACTCCGCCGCCCGCTGATCGCCCTGGCCGCCGCGGGCACCACGATCCTCCTCGGGGTGCCCACACCCGCGCTCGCGGACGCGCGCCACCACGCCGGCAGGACGGTGACCTACGCCGCGTCGTCCGCGAACATCGCGAACCCCGAGCGCGGCTTCGACCACGAGACCGACACGCACTACCGGGACGGCGGGAAGGACTGGGAGGCGCTCACCGACGCGCAGCTCCGCGCCTGGCGGAAGCTCGGCGACACCCAGATCAACCGGGTCTACTACCTCGACGACTTCGCGAAGGGCGCGGACCTCAGCCGCGACCTGCTCGGCCGGCTGCAGCACGACTTCGACGTTGTCAAGCGCAACGGCTTCACCGTCGTGCTCCGCTTCGCCTACGTCGAGGGCGGTGCCGGTCCCTACGTCGCCCCGTTCGGTGACGCCGACCTGCCCACCGTGCAGAAGCACATCCGGCAGCTGACGCCGCTGCTGCGCCGCAACACCGGACTGATCGCGACGCTGCAGCAGGGCTTCATCGGCCTGTGGGGCGAGGGGTACTACACGGACCACTTCGCCGACCCGAAGACGCAGGCCGTCTCCGACGCCGACTGGGCGAAGCGCAGGGCCGTCGCCGACGCCGAGCTCCGGGCGCTGCCCGGACGCACCGTGCAGGTGCGGACGCCGCTGATGAAGCAGCGCATCGTCGGCACCACGACGGGCGCGTCGGGCGCGCTCACGGCGAAGGAGGCGTACCGGAACACCGCCGACGCCCGGATCGGGCACCACAACGACTGCTTCCTCGCGGCCCCGGACGACTGGGGCACCTACCTGTCCGACCCGATCGCGCTGGACCAGGACTACCTCGCCGCGGACAGCCGCTTCGTCCCGGTCGGCGGCGAGACGTGCAACGTCGACCCGCCCCGGTCGGAGTTCCCGAACGCGTCCGCCCAGATGCGGCGGTTCCACTTCAGCTACCTGAACCGGGAGTACGACACCGACGTGCTCGACTCGTGGGGTGCCGCGGGCATCGCGACCACCGAGCGGAAGCTCGGCTACCGCTTCCAGCTCGCCTCCAGCACGGTGACGAGCGACCGCATCCCGACGGTGACCATCCGGGTGAAGAACACGGGCTGGGCGGCGCCGTACAACGCCCGACCCGCGGAGCTCGTGCTGGTCAGCGGCCGGCACCGGTACTCGGTGGCGCTGAAGACCGACGTGCGCCGCTGGGCCGCCGGCACGACCGCGACGGTGCGCGCCGCGATCCGGCACCTGCCGCGCGGGACGTACTCCGCGTACCTGGCCATGCCCGCGGCCGACAGGAGGACCGCGAAGGACCCGCGGTATGCGATCCGCACCGCGAACATCGGCACCTGGCGCGCCTCGAGCGGCCTGAACGACCTGCACCAGACCGTCCGCGTGCGCTGAGCCTCCGATTCGGAGATGTGGCGGCCCGGGAGCGACTCCCGGGCCGCCGCCGCGATCGCGACCGAACCGCCGGGAGGCCCCGTGTTCACCGAAGCCCGCTTCACCGACCTCGTGCTGCCGATGCGCGCGGGTGGACCGCTCATCCGCGTCGAGCGCGGCTGGGTGGCCCCGCCGGGTCCGGTCGCCCTCCTCCACCCCTTCGACGAGCAGGCCGCCTTCTACCGGCACGGCTGGAACTCGTGGAGCCCGAGCGGGTGGCGCCGCCTGACGGACGCGCCGCTGCGGATCGGCGGCGACCCGGCGCGCCTGCTCACGGCGGACGACGCGGCGAACGACACGCCCGCCTCGCACTCCGGCAGCGCCGTCGGCGCGCTCGAGGCGCCGGACGGGCGCGTGCTGCTGCTCGGCGCCCTCGGGCTCGGGACCCCCCGGGTCGCTGCCGACCCGCACGTGCTCCGGGGCACGACGGAGGACGTGGGCGACGGCTGGTTCGTCGCGTTCGGCGACGAGGAGGAGGTGTTCGATGCCTACGCCGCGCAGGTCGCCGACCGGCTGGGCGGCCGCGACCGCCGGGCCGGGGCCGTCTGGAGCAGCTGGTACTCCTTCTACGAGGACGTCGACGAGGCGCTGATCGCCCGCACGGTCGAGGACCTGCGCGGACACCCGTTCGACGTCGTCCAGCTCGACGACGGCTGGGAGGTCGCGGTCGGCGACTGGATCGCGAACGAGCGGTTCCCGTCCGGCATGACCGCGACCGCGCGGCGCATCGCCGACGCGGGCTTCCGGCCGGGGCTGTGGCTGGCCCCGCTGATCGCGCTGCCGCACTCGGCGGTGGCCCGCGAGCACCCCGACTGGCTCGTGCAGGACGACGACGGCCGTCCGGCGGTGACCGGCACGAACTGGGGCGCGGGGTACCACGCGCTCGACACGACCCGGGCCGAGGTCCTCGAGCACCTCGACGAGGTGCTGCGCCGTGCCGTCGACTCGGGCTTCACCTACCTGAAGCTCGACTTCCTCAACGCCGGAGCCGTCCACGGGCACCGCGCCCGGGACCTGCCCCGGGAGCGGGTCTACCGGGACGCCGTGCAGCACGTCCGCCGCACGGTCGGGGACGACGTGTACCTGCTCGGCTGCGGAGCGCCGATCCTGCCGTCGGTCGGCGTCTTCGACGGGGTGCGGGTCGGTCCGGACACGGCGGCCTTCTGGGACAACGCGGAGCGGCCGGACGACCCGTCCGGCAGCGGCGCCCGGAACGCGATCGCCGCGTCGATCGAACGCGCCTGGCAGCGCCCCTGGTTCGAGCTCGATCCGGACGCGGTGTACTTCCGCCGTCGACGCAGCCTGCTCGACGAGCCGCAGCGGCAGCTGGTCCAGGACGCGGCGACCGTGCTGCGCTTCAAGCAGACCTCCGACCCGATGGCCTGGCTCGACGCGCAGGAGCGCGCGGCGCTCGACGAGTGGCTCGCCGCCGACGAGACGGTGCGGCGGACCGGGCGCGGCACCTGGCGGATCGACGGGCGGGACGTCGACTTCGGCCCGGCGCTCGCCGCGCCTCCGCACCCCTCGACCGTCGTCGAGTAGCCCGAGGCCCTGACCGGACCCGCATCGCCGGCTCGACGTGCCGCACCTCCGAGCGGAGGTGCGGCACGTCGTCCTGCCGGCTCGTCCGCCGCGTCGCGCTACTTGAGCCCCGAGGATGCGAGCCCGTCGATCACCCGGCGCTGCAGCAGGATGAACGCGATCAGCACCGGCGCCATGGCCATCAGGCTCGCGGCCATGATGACCGGGTAGTCGATGCGGACGACGTCGCCCGACAGCGTCGCGAGCCCGGCCGCGAGCGGCGCGAGGTCGGCGCGCGTCGAGACGACCAGCGGCCAGAGCAGCTCGTTCCACGAGAACAGCACCGTCGTGATCGCGAGCACGCTGATGCTGGGGCGCACGAGCGGCACCATGACGCGCCAGAAGATCTGCCACGGGTTCGCGCCGTCGATCCGGGCCGCCTCCTCCAGCTCGACCGGCAGCGAGAGGAACGCGGTCCGCATCAGGAAGGTCCCGAACGCGCTGAACAGGCCCGGCGCGACGATGCCCTGGATCGTGTTCAGCCAGCCGAGCGACTGCACGATCTGGTACTGGCTCAGCAGGTAGACCTGGCTGGGCACGAGCAGGATCGACAGCACGACGCCGAGCAGGACGCCGCGTCCGCGGAAGCGGAGGCGCGCGAAGGCGTACCCGGCCATCGTGCAGAAGACGATCTGGGCGACGGTGCGGATCACGGTGATGAGGACGGAGGTGCGCAGCTGCGAGAGGAACGGCAGCTGCGCGAACACGTCCGCGAAGTTGTGCCACTGCAGCGTCCCGGGCCAGAAGGTCGGGACGACGCTGCGGACCTCGCTGTTCGTCGACAGCGACATGATGATCTGCCAGAGGAAGGGCGCCGCCATCAGGAAGCCGCCCACGCCGAGCACCAGGTGCGCGACGACGTGCGAGCCCCCGCGTCGCCGCCTGCGCCGACGGGTGCGGGTCGCGGCGCCGGGAGCGACCCGCACCGAGGGGCCGGCGACGGGCGCGTCCGTGCCGGAGGCCGTGGCGGTCACGTCGTCACCCACCGGCGCTGCAGCCGGAACTGCGCGAGGGTGACGAGCCCGACGACGACCAGGATCACGATCGCGATGGCGGCGGCGTACCCCTGCTGATTCTGCACGAACCCGGCCCGGTAGAAGTAGTAGACGAGCGACATGCTCGCGTCCGTCGCCGGGTTCTGCGCGCCGAGGATCGCGTAGAGCAGGTCGAACAGCTGGAAGCCGCCGATCACGGTCACGACCGAGACGAAGAAGATGCTCGGGCTGAGCAGCGGCACGGTGACGGAGAGGAACTGCCGCGTCGGCGTCGCGCCGTCGAGCTCCGCCGCCTCGTAGAGCTCCGGCGGGATCGTCTTCAGCCCGGCGGCGAGCACGATCATCGAGAAGCCCAGCGACGACCACAGACCGACGATGGCGACAGCGATGATCGCCCAGCCGGGCGTGCTGATCCAGTAGGGGCCGCGGATGCCGACGAGCGAGAGCACCCAGTTCAAGAGGCCGAAGTCGCCGTTGTAGATGATCCGCCACACCAGCGCGATCGCGGTGGGCATCGCGACGTAGGGCAGGAAGAACAGCACCCGGTAGAAGCTCGCGAAGCGCAGCCCCGGAGTGTTCAGGAGGCTGGCCAGCCAGACCGACAGCGGGACGCCGAGCAGCACGATCGCCGTGTAGAGCAGCGTGTTGCCGAGCGACCGGTACAGCTGCGGGTCGGTCAGCAGCTGCTCGTAGTTCGCGAGCCCGGCCCAGGTCTGACCGCCGAACGCGCCGAAGGTGGTGAAGGAGAAGGAGGCGGTCTGGACGATCGGCCAGAGGTAGAAGACGGCGACGCCGACGAGCAGCGGTCCGGCGAAGACGACCGGCCACAGGCCGGAGCCGCCCCGCCGTCGGGCGGGGCGGTCCGGGCCGGTGGTCCGGCGGGGCGCGAGCGCGGTCATCCCTTCGCCAGCGCCGCGTCCATCTGGGTCGCCAGCGTCTTCAGCGTCGGGTCGACCGGCTCGCTGCCGGCGAAGACGCCGGGCAGGTACTTCGTCTCGAGCGCGTTCCAGGCGGCGGTGTTCGCGCTCGAGGGCAGCGGCTTCGCGTAGGCGAGCTCGTCCAGGAACACCTGCAGGTCCACGCCGGGCATCGACTTCGCGAAGGCGTCCTGCGTCCCGGTGAAGGCCGGGATGATCGCGCCCATGTCGCCCTGCTGCTGCTGCGCCGCCTTGCTCGCCAGGTAGACCTGGAACGCCTGCGCCGCCTGCAGGTTCTTGCCCGACGCGGCGACCGCGTTCGTCACGCCGTGGATGACGGTCGCCCGCTCCTTCCCCTTCGGCAGGGGCACGACCTGCACGTCGTCCTTGACGGGGGAGTCGGCGATCGCGGACCGGCTCCAGTCGCCGCTCATGAACATCGCCGCCTTGCCGGAGACGAACCACTGGTCGGCCGGGGTGTCGGTCAGCTGGGCTATGGACGGGGAGCCCTTCGAGGCGATGAGGTCCCGCCAGAAGGTGATCCCCGCCTGCGTGGCCGGCTCGTCGTAGCCCGACTTCTTGCCGTCGTCGGTCAGGACGCTGCCGCCCGCCTGGAAGATCGTGTTGTAGTAGGTGGTCTGACCGTCCATGCCGCCGACGGCGCCGTAGATGCCCTTGCTGCGCAACTTGGACGTGATCGTCTTCGCCGCGTCCTGGAAGTCGCTCCAGGTCCAGTCGGCCGTCGGCTCGGCGACGCCGGCCTGCGTGAAGATCGCGCGGTTGTACCAGAGGCCGATGGTGTCGAAGTCCTTCGGGACCCCGTAGTGCACGCCGTCGACGGTGTACAGGTCGACGAGCGCGGCGGGGTAGTTCTTCGGGTCGATCGCGCCCGCGTCGACCTCGCCGGTGATCGGCGCGATCTTGCCGTTGTCGGCGTACAGCTGGAAGTTGGGCCCGTTCATCCAGAACACGTCCGGCATCGTGTTGCTCGACGCCTGCGTCTGCAGCTTGGTGAAGTAGGTGTCGTAGGGCGTGACGTCGACGTTCACCGAGATGTCGGGGTACTCCTCGTTGAAGCCCTTGATGTTCGCCTCGATCGCCTTCGCCTGCGTCTGGTCCCAGATCGCGTAGGTGATGTCGGCCTTGAGGTCCTTCGGGGCCGGGCTGTAGGAGGCCGCGGGCGCCGGGCCGCCACCGCCTCCGGACGAGCAGGCGGTCAGCAGGGCGGCGGCGCCGAGGACGGCGGCGGCGCCGATCGCGCGCCTCACACGCGGGTGGTCGGTTCGGGACATGGTGGTTCCTCTCAGGCTGCAGCGGCTGCGGGACGGACGGGAGCGGGCGGGACGTCGCGGGGCGAGCCGCCGTCGCGGAGCGACTCGGCGGCGAGGGCGCCGGCGGCGACGGCGTCGCGGGCGGCGAGCACCGAGACGGCGGTGGGCGAACCGGTGGCGACGTGCGCCAGGAACTCGCCCATGGTCAGGGCGTCCGCCTGCTCGTGGCCCTCGCCCTCGCCCTCGATCGGGATCTCGAGGTCGCCCGTCGGCGCGTACTCGTGCCGGCGGTTCCAGACGCGGATGACGCCGCCCGGGGTGTCGCCGAAGTTCTCGAGGCGGCCCCGGGTGCCGATCACCGTGTAGTTCCGCCAGTAGTCGGGCGTGAAGTGGCACTGCTCGTAGCTGGCGGTCACCCCGTCGCCGAGGTCCATCAGCATCATCGAGACGTCCTCGACGTCGACGACCGGGTTCAGGCCCGTCTGCGCCTCCGGCGGCCAGTTGTCGAGCGAGAACCACTCCGGCATCACCTGGCCCTCGTGGCCGCCACGATCGGTGACGCCGCCGTAGACCGTGAGGGCGCCCATCGCGGTCACGCGGCGCGTGGTGCGCCCGGAGAGCCAGTGGATGACGTCGAGGTCGTGGCTCGCCTTCTGCAGCAGCAGCGAGTTCGTGCGCCTGCGGTCGGCGTGCCAGTCCTTGAAGTAGTAGTCGCCGCCGTTGCCGACGAAGTGCCGGCACCAGACCGCCTTCACCTCGCCGATCGCCCCGTCGTCGACGAGCGCCTTCATCTGCTTGACCACGGACGCGTGCCGCATGTTGTGCCCGACGTAGAGCGGGGTCCCGGTGCGCTCGGCGGCCTCGAGCAGCCGGTCGCAGTCCTCGAGCGTGATCGCCATCGGCTTCTCGAGGTAGACGGCGACCCCGGCCTCGAGCAGCGGCAGCGCGACCTCGGCGTGCGTGTCGTCCGGCGTCGTGACGATCGCCGCGTCGAGCGGCTGCGCCTCGAGTGCACTCGGCACGTCCGCGAAGGCCGCGACCTCCGGCCCGAACCAGCGCGCCGCCCGCTCCCGCCCGGCCTCCGTCGTGTCGACCGCGACGACGAGCCGCGCCGGCGTGCCCGTGGCCCCGACGTGCTGCGCGATCTCCGCCCGCTGCCCGATGCCGATCACGCCGACCCGCAGCGCATCCGTCGTCCCCGCCATGCACGACCCCCGTCGTCTCGATGTGGAGCGAGTGTGGGTGCCGCTTCGCCCGGGGCGAGCGAAACGCGCAGTCCGACAGCGCGCTTCGCTCGTAGGAGGTCCGCGGTCGCGGCGCCGGGGGCGGTTCCGGGATGCTGTGGCCGTGGCGGAGGAGACGGTGCTCGGCATCGACGTGGGCGGCACCGACATCAAGGCGGTGATGGTCGGCCCGGACGGCGTGCCGGTCCGCCTGCCCGGCACGCCCACGCCGCGCGGGGACGCCTCCGGCGTCGCGACCGCCGACGCGGTCGCGGCCCTCGTGGCGCGCTGGACCTCGGTCGCCGCGATCGGGATCGCCGTGCCCGGCATCGTCGACGAGGCCGCGGGCGTCTGCCGGATGTCGGTCAACCTGGGCTGGCGCGATCTGCCGATCCGCAGGATGGTCCAGGAACGGGTCGACGCGCCGGTCGTGCTGGCGCAGGACGTCCGTGCCGGCGCGCGGGCCGAGTGGTCGACCGGCGCGGGCGCCGGGCGGCCCGGCGGGCTGCTCTTCGCCCCGCTCGGCACCGGCCTCGCGATCGCCTGCCTCGAGGCCGACGGGCGCCCGATCGGCACGGCGTGGGCCGGGGAGGTCGGTCAGCTGCGCTGGACCGGCGGCCCGCACGCAGGTCTCCGGGTCGAGGAGGTCGCGAGCGCCGGCGGGCTCGCCGCCCGCGCGGCCGCGCCGGTCGACCACTCGGCCCCCGCGCCGGCACGGGCG
>NZ_JBHUEA010000031.1:0-25004 GCF_042680685.1 Amnibacterium endophyticum
GCGCGGGCGGTCCGCCACCCCCCCCCCGGCGCCCCGACCGCCCGCGCCCGCCCGGGCCAGCTCCGTCGCCGGGGTCAGCGTCGCCGCGAGCCGGTGCAGGTCGTCGCGCCGCCCCGGGGACACCGCCCGCGCCGCCGTGACGGCGTCCCACGCCTCCGCGAGCGCGCCGCCGGGCGTCGCGCGCGGCGCGGTGAGGTCCCTGCGGTCGGCGATCGCCGCCGTGTAGTCCGCGAGGCGGTCGAAGACGGCCGCGACCGCCGGCCGGGGGCCTCCCGCCTCGGGCCGCGCGACCGCGAAGGCGCACGAGAGCACCGCCGCCCATGCCCCGCCGAGGGCGAAGGCCCCGAGCAGCAGCGGCAGCGGCACCTGCGCGCCGAGTCCTGCGCCGACCGCGATCATCACGATCAGCTGCAGCGACGCGAACGACGCGACCGCGCCGATCGCGCTGCCGTACGCGGACACGGCACCGGCCAGCGCGACGAGGGCGACCGAGCCGGGGCCGGGCTCCAGCAGCAGGCGGCTGAGCGCCAGACCGACGAGTCCCGCGCCGCAGCCCGCGGCGATCCTCCGCAGCCGCTCGCCGAGCGGCCCGCCGCGGTCGCCGAACGCGCCCGTGAGGGCGCCGGTGGCCAGCAGCGCCCCGATCGCCACCTGCCCCGCGAGGACCCCGGCGAGCAGGGCGCCGCCGATCGTCGCCGCGTACCGGATCATCGCGGACCACGGCGGCGGAGCGGGCTTCGGCCGGACGACGGCCAGCAGCCAGTCGGGTGCGACCGGCTCGATGCGGCGCACCGCCTGCGGCATCGCCGCGGCGAGCCTCCGCGCCCGCCCGCCCGCCCTCATCCGCTCAGGATGCCGGTTCCGTGCCCACGAGACGGAGGAACCCGCTCAGCTCGGCGACCCCGTCCGCGTCGCGCGGCAGGGCGCCGGCGAGCTCGGGGGAGTGCACCAGGTGGGCGGCCCACTGCGCCCGCGAGATCGCGACGTTCATCCGGTTCCGGTTCAGCACGAAGCCGGCGCCCCGCGGCACGTCGGCGGGGCTCGACGCCGTCAGCGACACGATGGCGACCACGGCCTCCTGCCCCTGGAAGCGGTCGACCGTGCCGACGCGCACGCGGCGCAGCCCGGCGGCGTCGAGCACGGTGCGGATCAGGGCGACCTGCGCGTTGAACGGCGCCACGACGACGAGGTCCGTCTCCGTCAGCGGGTCGTCGACCCGCCCTGCGCCGGGATCGGTCCACGGCAGCCCGAGGTGCGCCCGGACGAGGTCGAGCACGACCCGCGCCTCGTCGACCGACTCGACCGCGTCGCCGGGGTGGTCCACGGGGACGGGGTGGAGGCCGGGTGCGACACCCGGTAGCGCGCGGGCGGCGGTCACCGCGTCGTGGGAGCGCAGCCGGCCCTCGTACGACAGGTCGGAGACCACCCGCGTGAGCGCGGGGTGCATCCGCCACGACTCGGGCAGGAACACGCCGTACTCGGCGGGCAGCACGTCGTGGCCCGCGGACAGCCAGCCCAGGGCCGAGGTGTCGACCGGCTCCGGGTGCAGCCCCTGGCTGACCTGCGGCAGCTGCTGCGGGTCGCCGAGCAGCAGCAGGTTCTTCGCCGACACCGCCGTGGCGACGGTGTCGGCGAGGGAGAACTGGCCCGCCTCGTCGATCACGAGCAGGTCCAGCTGCTTCCGCTCGACCGCGTTCGGGTCGGCGAGCGTCCAGGCCGTCGCGCCGAGCACGAAGCCGGATTGGCGACGCCGGCCCGTCCACAGCTGCACGCCGACGGGCCGGTTCGGCTCGATCGCGGTCCACGAGCCGACGGTCCCCGCCGACCCGATCCGCTTGCCGACGAGGTCGGGGTCGAGGCCCGCGTCGACGACGCGGTCGAGCAGGTTCTCGATGACCGGGTGGGACTGCGCGACGACGCCGACCCGCCAGCCGTGGTCCCGCACGAGGGAGGCGACGACCTGCGCGCCCACGTGCGTCTTGCCGGATCCGGGCGGGCCCTGCACGGCGAGGAAGGAGCGGTCGAGCCGCAGCACGTCCCGCACCACCGCCGCGGCGGTCGGGTCGGCGGGGGAGACGAGCGGGCCGCCGCCGACGAGCCGCGGCGGATCGCGGCGAAGCAGGTCGAGCACCGGGTCGCCGGCCGGCAGCCCCCCGACCACGCGGCGACCCCACTCGAGGATCGCGGCGCGCTGCGCGCGGGTCGGGATCGGCGCACCCGGGGTCAGCGCGAACGGCAGGGCGGTCCAGGGCTCGCAGGCGGTGCCGTCGCGCTGCCCGGCCTGCTCGACGACGACCACCGCGGTGCGCCCGTCCGGCAGCGCCGTCACCTCCCGCACCGCCCCCCGCGGGTGCTCGCCGCGCTGGCCGGCGGGCACCGGGTCGCAGCCGACCGGCACCGGGTCCGCGTACATGACGCTGCAGGCGTCGCCCGGCTTCAGCGAGCTGCCGGTGGCGAGCGCGCCGACGAGCCGGAGCGTGCGGCTCGCGGACCTCGCCCGGCCCTCCTGAGCCCAGGGCTCGAGGACCTCCGCCGTCTCGACGACGAGCACGTCCTTCTGGTCCGACCAGTCCTCGACGGGGGCGATCTCGCGGTCGTAGTGCGCCCACCAGAAGGCCTTGTCCTCGCGGCGGTGGTACTCGATCGCGGCGGCCGCGAGGGCGAGCGCCGTCTGCTCGGGGGTCCGCTCGGCGCGCGGCACGTCCGTCACGCGGGCGAGCAGCGCGTCGCGCACCGCGTCCTCCTGGCGCCCGATCGCCGCGTCGCGCTCCGGGTCGTCGGGCGCGGGCGGTCGGCGCGCGACCCCGTGCTCGTCGGCGAGCGCGAGCAGCCAGTCGCGCAGGCCGAGCGTCGAGGCGCAGTCGTACTCGTTGTAGTCCGCGATCTCGGCGAGCACCGCCTCGGCGGCCGCGGTGTCGCCGGCCACGGCCAGCCGGGTGTGCTCGACGTAGGCGTCGACGGACTCGGCACCCGTCGCCACCTCGCTCGTGCGCAGCCGGTCGCCCATGTAGAGCGGCTCGAGCCGCTTCAGGCTGAGGCTGCGGTCCGAGATGCGGATGCTGCGGCTGACGACCGGGTACAGGTCGACGAGCACGTGCTCCCGCAGCAGCTCGTCGAGGACCGCCTCGCCGACGCCGTGCCGCGCGCAGAGCGCCTGCAGGTGGCTGCGCTCGTAGTCGGCGTAGTGGTACACGTGCAGCCCGGGATGCTGCGCCCGCCGCTGCTGCAGGTAGGCGAGGAACGCCTGCAGCGCCGCCTTCTCGCCCGCGCGGTCGTGCGCCCAGAACGGCCTGTAGACGGTGCCCGCGCCGGCGTGCTCCACGACGCCGAACAGGTACTCGAGCCCCCAGGTGCGGCCGTCGTCGGTCCAGAGCGGGTCGCCCTCGAAGTCGAAGAAGACGTCGCCCTCGTCGGGCTCCGGCAGGGCGCCGAGCCCGGCCGGGTCGACCACGCGCGCCTCGACGCCGCCGCCGCGCTGCTCCGCCGCGAGCTGCAGCCCGGCCTGCAGCCGCAGCCGCTGCAGCGGCCCCGCGCCGATGCCCTCCACCGGCCCGGTGCTGACCGCGAGCTCGTCGATCGTGCGCACCCCGACCGCGGCGAGGCGGTCCCGCTGCCGGACGGTGAGGCGCCCGACCAGCAGCACGTCCCGCAGCGCCGTCACCTGCGCGGTGCACTCGGCGCACCGGCCGCAGGCGACGACGTCCGGGGCGCCCCAGCGGATCGGCCCGTCGACGGCGGCGATGCGCTCGTCGACCTGGCGGCGCAGGCGGCCGAGGCGCTGCTCGAGCACCGGCTCCACCTCCGCCAGCCGGTGCGTGGACGTGGTGCCGTCGCCGAGCAGCAGGTGCACGCGGTCGCCCATCGGCACGCCGAGGGCCGCCAGGGCGCCCGTGTAGGCGGCGACCTGCATCAGCGCGGTCACGCGCGCCCGCCTCGCGAGCTTCGTGTCCGCGACCTCCCACGCGTCGCCCGCCTTCAGCACGAAGTCCGCGAAGCCGACGAAGCGCCCGTCGAAGACGGTGGCCTGGAACACGACGTCGGCGCCGCCCGCGATCGCCTCGAGCGTCAGCCGCTGCGCCTCCGCGAGCGCGGCGGGGTCGCGGGAGTCCGCCGGTCGCGGGATCTCCGCGACCCCGCCCGGACGACCCGGCTCGTGCGGGCCGAGCTCGGCGCGGTAGGCGGCCAGCTGCCGCTCCTCGTGGGCGTCGCCCAGCCGGGCCGCGCGCTCGAGCAGCGCTTCGGCCGGGTCCGGTACGGCCTCCACCCGCCCGAGCCGCGCGTCGAGGCGCCGCAGCACCGCCCACTCGCACTCCGTCGCCGCCTTCAGGTCGGTCGCGGAGAGCACGGCGGCGCCGTCGATCAGGAACACGGCGGCACCCTAGGCACCCCCTCGGACACGCCGCGCCCCGACCGCCCGTCCTCCCGCGGGCAGGCACCGCGGACTTGCCCCTCCTTGCGCCGACACGCCGCTCGCGACCGCAAGAAGCGGCAAGTCCGCGGTTCCAGGCGGGAGGTCCGTGACGTCGTCAGGGGCATCGGCGACACTGTCGGGATGATCCGGCAGCGGGTGCAATGGCGGGCGGAGGACGTGCTCGGCGGGTTCTTCGCGGAGCAGCACCGCCTGGCGACCGGCAGCCGCAGCCAGCGGCTCCTGACCGCGGAGGCGGACCTCCGCGCCTGCCTCGAGGCGGTCGCGGCGGGCCTGCTCGACCCGAACGAGCACGCCCTCGTCGCCCTGGAGCACGAGTTCCACCCGGACGGCGCGGTCGCGCGGGTCGCGCTCGCCGCGGACCTGCTCACCGTGATCCCGGTGTGGCTCGACGACCCGCGCTGGCACGGGGAGGAGCAGGCCGACCGGATGCTCCGGATCCGCCTCGCCGAGCCGCTGATGGAGTGGATCGTCCGCCTGCCCGGCATCGGCGACGTCGGCCGCGCCGCGTGGCGGGTCGACGCCGCTGTGCGGCACGAGACGTGGCTGCTGCGCCAGGAGCGCGAGTCCGCCCGCCGCGACGCCGCCTGACCGCGGCCCGTCAGCAGGAGATCCGCCCTGCGGCAGGACATCCGACGGGCGGATCTCCTGCCGGAGGGCGGATGTCCTGCTGCAGGGCGCCGGCGCGCACCGGGCCCGGGGGTCAGACCGCGGCGGGCGCGGCCTCCTGGATCGTGTCCGGCTGGACGACCTGCTGCACCTGCGACTCCGGGACGACCGGGGTGCGGCGCCGGAACGCGACCGCGGCGATCACGCCGCCCGCCGCGAAGAACGCGGCGCACCACCAGTACGCGGTCGCGTAGCCGTGCACGGCCGCCTCGGCGCCGACGGCCGCGGTGAGCGGCGCGTGCGCGGCGAGGTAGTCCGTCACCGCGGTCGCGGCCAGGGTGTTCAGCAGCGCCGTGCCGATGGACCCGCCGACCTGCTGGCTCGTGTTCACGAGCGCGCCGGCGACCCCGGCGTACCGCCGGTCGACGCCGAGGGTCGCGGTCTGCATGGACGCGGGCATGATCGAGCCCATCCCGGCGCCCATGAGCATCAGCGGCACCAGCACGTCGGGCGCGTACGCGCTGTCGACGCCGAGGCGGGTGAGCAGCACCATCGCGGTCGCGGCGAGCGCCATGCCGATCGGCACCATGACCTTCGGCCCGAGGCGCGGCAGCAGCAGGTTCGTGCTCAGCTGCGCGGCGAGCACGAGCATCCCGATCATCGGCAGGAACGCGACGCCGGTCTGGACCGGCGAGTAGCCGAGCGTCGTCTGCACGTAGTAGGTGACGAAGAGGAAGACCCCGAACATGCCGATGCCGGCGATCATGACGGAGGCGTAGGCGGCCGAGCGGTTGCGGTCGCGGAGGATCGAGAGCGGCAGCAGCGGGCTGCCCGCCCGGCGCTGCCAGGCGACGAACGCGGCGAGCAGCACGGCGGCGCCGACGAGGAAGGCCCAGCAGGCGGGGGAGTCCCAGCCGTCGCGCTCCGCGTTCGAGAAGCCGAAGACGAGGCCGAACAGGCCGCCGGAGACGAGCAGCGTGCCCGGCACGTCCAGCCTCGGCCGCGGCCCGACGTGCCGGAGGGCGGGGACGAGCACGATCGCGCCGACGAAGGCGACGACGGCGATCACGTCGTTGATGTAGAGGTTCCAGCGCCAGTCGAGCCGTTCGGTCAGCACGCCGCCGAGCAGCAGGCCGATCGCGCCGCCGGCGCCGGCGAGGGCGCCGAAGATGCCGAACGCGCGCGCCCGCTCCTTCGGCACGGTGAAGGTGGTGGTGAGCACGGCGAGCGCGGTGGGCGCGAGCAGCGCACCGAAGACGCCCTGCAGGGCGCGGGCCGCGATCAGGACGCCGAAGGTGTCCGCGGCGCCGCCGAGGGCGCTGGCGAGGGCGAAGCCGACGAGGCCGATCAGGAAGGCGCGCTTGCGGCCGATGAGGTCGGACAGCCGGCCGCCGAGCAGCAGCAGGCTGCCGAAGGCGAGGGAGTAGGCCGTGACGACCCACTGCCGGTCGGCGTCGGAGAAGCCGAGGTCCGCCTGCGCGGACGGCAGCGCGATGTTCACGACGGTGGCGTCGAGCACGACCATCAGCTGCGCGAGCGCGACGACGGCGAGCGTCCACCAGCGGCGGCGGCCCGCCGGGGCGGCCCCTGCTGCGGGGGCCTGGAGGGGAGAGGTCATGGAGCAGGAGCGTATACGGAACGCGTGGGTTCCGGAAACCATCGGTTCCAGAACGCTGGCGTGTCGGATCGGGCGTACGATGTGGGGAACAGGAGGGACCGCCGCGATGACGCAGCAGGCACTCGCCGCGACCGAGGGCGAGCAGATCGACGTCGAGCAGAACGACGTCGAGCACGAGCAGGCCCGACCGGGACGCAAGCGCGACCACAGCCGCGACCCGGAGATCCTCGACGCCGCGATCGAGGTGCTCGCGGAGTGCGGGTACGACGGGATGACCGTCGACATGGTCGCGACCCGCGCGAAGGCGGGCAAGGCGACGGTCTACCGGCGGTGGCCGTCGAAGGCGCACCTCGTGATCGACGCGGTCGCGTGCATGAAGCAGGCGGCCTCCCGCGTGGAGGACCTGCCCGACACGGGCACGCTCCGGGGCGACCTGGTGGCGATGATCCGCCCGCACTCCCTGGAGGACAGCGAGCGGAAGATGCAGGTGATGGGCGGCCTCGTGTCGATGCTGTCCCGCGACCCCGGGCTGGCCGACGCCGTGAACGAGGCGATCACGGAGCCCCGCGCCCGGGTGAACCGGATGCTGATCCAGCGCGCGATCGACCGTGGCGAGGTGCGCCCGGGCGTCGACATCGACACCATCGCCCACATCGGCCCGTCCATGACGGCCTATCGCACCCTGGTGCAGCGCAGGCCGGTCGACCGCGACTTCCTGGTCGGGCTGATCGACGGCGTCGTGCTGCCCGCGCTCGGCCTGCCCGCCGGCGGGTAGGGCTCAGCGCTCCGGCTGCTCCTCGTCGGGGCCCGGCAGGTAGACGAGGCGCCCGTCCGCGTCGTAGGTCGTCGTGCCGGTCGCGTCGCGGAACAGCACCGGCATGCTCCCGGTGTCGGTCTGCCGCAGGTGCGCGGTCGGGGTCGGCAGCCCGGCGGCTCGCAGCGCTTCGGCCTCGGCGCGGAAGTGGAGGCGCACCTCCTCCGCCGCCCGGGCGTTCAGGTGCCAGTTGTCCGTGTAGGCGGGCAGGGTGCCGTAGCGCTGGCGCAGGTGGTGCCGGATGCGCCGCTGGTCGATGCCGAGCTCGCGCTCGAGGTCCGCAGGGGTGGTGTCGTCCGCCACGGCCGCAGCGTATCCGGCGGGTCGGACGCCCTCCTCACCCGTCGGAGCGCAGCCGCAGCACCAGCCGCAGCACGCCCGTCACGGCCGCGGGCAGCTCGTCCTCCGGCACTCCCGAGAACGGCGGCTGGAGCCGGTCCTCGAGCGGGACGACCGCGGCGATGCGGCGGCGGACCGCGGCGGGCAGGTCGTAGTCCGTCAGCGCCGCGAGCACGTGCCGCAGCTCGTCCGCGACGGGCTGCGGCAGGTCCGGCAGCAGCCGCAGGGGGCGCTCGAGCAGGCCGGCGGCATCGCCCTCCTCGAGCGGCTCGAGCACCTCGCCGACGAGCACGAGGTCGACCGCCATGAGCCCGGTGCGGGTGCTCCCGTCGACGACGGGGAGGTCGACGATCCGCCGGACGAGCGCGGCGGCGCGCTCGTCGTCGCCCGCGTCGAGCGCCGCGATCGCCTTCTCGGCGAGGGTGTCGCCCGCGGTGATCCAGGCGTCGAGGGCCTCGCCGCGCTGCTCGCCGTCCGCGCTGCGCAGCGCGCCCAGCGGTCTCGCCCGGGCCCGGTCCTGCTGTGCGCGGAGGGCGTCGAAGTCGTCGTCCGTGAGTCTCGCCACCGCACGAACCTAGGCGTCGAGCTGCTCGAGCGCGGCCCTCGCCCGCTCGAGCCGCGCCTCGACCGGCTCCTCCCACCACCTGGGGCCCCGCTCGCCGAGGCCGTGCTTCGCGAGGTCGACCCGGCGCCGCGCCGCGGCGGCGGCGGCGTCGTCGCCGGCGCGTTTCGCGACGCCGACCGCCGAGCGCGCGGCGCCGAGCCTGGACCTAAGCGCGGCCGCGAGGTCCTCCGGCAGCGCCGGATCGCTGCGCCGCCAGCGCCGCCCGTCGAGGACGATCCAGTGCTCGTCGTCCTCGGTCACGCCGTCATCCTGGCCCTCCCGCCGTCCTCACGGGCTCGCGCGGCATGCTCGCTCGCATGGCGGACGACCAGCAGCAGCCGGACCTGCGCGACCTGCTGAGCGGCCTCGGGCGCAGCGTCGCCGACCGGGTGCGCCAGGAGCGCGACGCGGCGGCCGACGGCGCGGGCCTGCTGCGCGAGGCGACCGGGGCCCTGGGCGGCTTCGTCAGCGGGGTCGGGCAGGACGTGGCGGGGCTCGTGCGGCAAGAGCTCGCCTCCGCCCGCTCCGAGGTCGCCGCCTCCGCCCGGGCGGGAGCCCGCGGCGCGGGCCTGCACGGCGCCGCGGCCGCGACCGGCAACACCGCCGTGCTCTTCACCGGCGTCGCGCTCTGGCGGGGGCTCGGCAACCGGATCGGCTACGCGCGCTCGGCGGTCGTCGTGGCGGGGATGAGCGGCGCTGCGACCGCGGTGCTCGCGTCCCGCGGCGCGGCGGAGCTGGGCCGCGTGCAGCGCGCCCGCCGCCGCCCGGCCGATCAGCGGTAGAGGCCCTGCCCGTAGGACTCGGGGCGGTAGTAGGCGTCGAGCTCCTCGATGGTGCGCTCGTCCGGCTCGAGCGCTTTCGCGAGCACCGCCCGCCGCGGCACGGCGTCCGGCGCCCAGGTCTCCGGCTCCCACAGCCGCGAGCGCATGAACGCCTTGGCGCAGTGGGAGAAGACCTCCTCGATCTCGACGACGACCGCGAGCAGGGGCCGGTGGCCCTTCACGACCATCGCGTCGAAGAACGGCGCCTCGGACACCAGCCGGGCCCGCCCGTTGATCCGTAGCGTGTCCCCGCGGCCGGGGATCAGGAACTCGAGCCCGACGTGGGGGTTCGCGAGGATGTTGCGGTAGCCGTCCGCCCGCCGGTTGCCCGGCCGCTCCGCCAGCGCGACGGTCGTGTCATCGATCACGTGCACGAGCTCGCCGGCCGGGTCGCCCTTCGGCGACGCGTCGCAGCGCCCGTCGGCGTCCGCGGTGGCGACGACGCAGAACGGCGAGGCGGCCAGCCACGCCCGGTCCTCGGCGCGCAGCGCCGGGCGCGCCTTGTCCCGGGCGCGGGCGTTCGGCTCGCCGATCAGGGCGACGAGCGCCGCCTCGTCGTCGACCGTCGTCCAGTCCTCGATCGTCGCCATACGGCGACGCTACGCCGGACACGCGGCCCGCGACCGGCGCGCTCCCGTGTCGGCTGCTTATCCTCGCGGCACGATGCGTGCAGGCACTGGACTCCGACCCACCCCGACCCGACGAGGCGCCGGGAGGGCCGCCGCGTGAGCGGCGAGCACGACGGCCCGCGGCCCTGGTCGCGGCAGGCGCTGGAGCACGGCGGCTTCGCCGGCTTCGTCCCCTTCTCGCAGCTGCCGGAGGCCGGGGTGCCGCAGGCGCCCGGGGTGTACGCGGTGCTGCGGACGTCCGGTGCCGCCCCGATGTTCATGCGCGAGTCGAGCGGCGGCCGCTTCAAGGGCAAGGACCCGGCGATCGCCCCGGAGGCGCTCGAGCGCGCCTGGGTCGACGGGCCGGAGGTCGTGTACATCGGCAAGGCGACGCGCGGCAGCGCCGGGCGCCGCGGGCTCGAGAAGCGGCTCGACGAGTACCGCCGCTTCGGCGCGGGCGAGCCGGTCGGCCACTGGGGCGGGCGGGCGATCTGGCAGCTCGCGGACCGCGACGAGCTGCTCGTCGCGTGGAACGCGACGGAGGAGGACGCGGCGGCGGTCGAGTCGCGGATGCTCGGCGACTTCCGCGACCGCTACGGCGTGCTGCCCTTCGCGAACCTCCGCCGGTAGCGCGCTTCACCGGAGGTCACACGGCGCAGACGTCCGGGCGTTCGTGCTTAGGGTCGAGCACGTGCTCACGACCCTGCTGCTCACGCTCGCGCTGGTCGCCGTCGCGACCGGCGCCGGGCTGCTCTGGCGCGCGCTCGACGGCCGGCGGCGGCGCGGCTCCGGCCGGCTGGTGCGCCCCGCGGACGTCGCGCTCGAGCCCGGTGCCTTCGGCGACGAGGGCACGCTGCTCCAGTTCTCCACGGAGTGGTGCGCGCGCTGCCCGGCGACCCGACGCCTGCTCGGCGAGGTCGCGGGCCGGACGCCCGGGGTGCGGCACGCAGACGTCGACCTGACCGACCGCCCGGAGCTCGCGACCCGCTTCGACGTGCTGCAGACCCCGACCGTGCTGGTCCTCGACGCCCGCGGCGCCGAGGTGGCGCGGTTCTCCGGCGCCCCGCGCGCGGCGGACGTCGACGAGCTGCTCGCCGGTCTGCGCCCGGCCGGCCTCGCGGAGGCCCGCTCGTGAGCGCCGCCGACCGCCTCCCCGCCGACCGGGTGGACCCGCGCGGCCCGCGCTTCGGCGCCGGCATCACCGCCGTGCTGCTGCTCGTCGACTTCGTGCTCGCCGTCGGCGGCGCCCCGCTCGCGGCGCTGATCCTCACCGCCGCGCTCGCGCTGCTGTTCGCGTGGGGCGCGTTCGCCGGGATCCGGCGCCACCCCTGGGGCCGGATCTACGCCCGGTTCGTCCGGCCGCGGCTCGCCCCGCCCGCCGAGACGGAGGACGTGCGGCCGCCGACCTTCGCGCAGGGCGTCGGCTTCGTCATCACCGCGCTCGGCGTGCTGCTCGCCCTCGTGGGGGTGCCGGCGGCCCTGCCGGTGGCGATCGCGCTCGCCTTCATCGCGGCGTTCCTCAACTCGGTGTTCGGCTTCTGCCTCGGCTGCGCGATGTACCTCGGGCTCGCGCGCGCCTTCCCGCGGCTCGTCGGGGTCTGACCAGCCGCTCCGTCTCCGGGGTCACTAGGGTCGGGGGCCCAGGGCGGCTCGTGGCGGCCGGAGCAGGGGGCGCGGATGACCGAGACGGCTCGCCAGAACGCGGAGGGCGTGCAGCAGAGCACCTGGTTCCGCGGGCTCGCCCGCTTCGGCTTCGCCGCGAGCGGCCTCGTGCAGGGGCTCGTCGGGGTGCTGGCGATCCAGGTGGCCGTGCAGGGCGGGGGTCAGGAGGCCGACCAGTCCGGCGCGCTGAAGGCCCTTGCGCAGGCGCCGTTCGGGGCGGTCGTCGTCTGGCTCGTCGCGATCGGCGGCCTCGCGCTCGCGCTCTGGCTGGTCGTCGACGGCTTCCTCGAGCGCGGTTCTGACGCGAAGCGCGTCTGGAAGGAGCGGGTGAAGGCCTGGGGCAAGGCCGTCGTCTACGGGGCCGTCGGGGTGACCGCGCTCAGGACGGTGCTCGGCGCTTCGCAGGACTCGAGCCGCTCCGCGAGGCAGGGCAGCTCCACCGTGCTCTCCCTGCCGGGCGGCCAGATCCTGCTCGGCCTCGTCGGGGTCGGCGTGGTCGTCATCGGCGTCGCGCTCGTCCACCGCGGGGTCACGAAGGGCTTCCTCGAGACGATCCGCGTGCCGTCGGGCTCCCGCGGCCGCGCGGTCGTCGTGCTCGGCCAGGTCGGCTACGTCGCACGCGGCGTCGCGATCGCGGTCGTCGGTATCCTCTTCGTCGTGGCCGCCTGGCGCACCGACCCCGGTGCCGCCTCCGGCCTGGACGGGGCGTTGCGCGCGTTCGCGGGCCTGCCGTTCGGCCGCGTGGTCCTCGCGGCCATCGGCGTCGGCTGGATCGCCTCCGGCGTCTACCTGGTCGCGCGGGCGCGTCTGGCGCGGCTGGACTGATCAGGTCGGCCGGACCGATCAGAGCGGCTCGACCGGGTACTGCCGCACGGGTCAGGGCGCGGGCGTCAGCAGCAGCGGCAGCGCGCTGACCACGGCGATGCCGAGCCCGACGAGCACCGGTGCGACGCGCGGCGCCAGGCGCTCGTGCAGGCGCGGCGGGCGCTCCGCGGGGTCGACGGAGGGGACGACGAAGAGCTTCGGGGGCATGCGGGCCTCTGGGGGAAGGCGGGGACCGGATCGGGTGGTCCGGCCCTCGCAGGGTCCGCTTCCGCGTGTCGCGCCCGCAAGCCCCCGAACGGGCGGATCAGCCCTGCTCGCGCAGCATCCCGAGGTCGCGCAGGCGCGTCGCGGTCTCGACGATGGTGTCCTCCGCCGGCCGCGGCCGGAAGCCGAGCTCCGCCTTCGCCCGGTCGTTGCGGATCTGGAGCGGCGCGGGCTCGTCGCCCGCGGCCTCCGCGGTCGGCACGCGCGCCGCGAGCGGCCCGAGCCGGTCCCGCAGCACCTGCGCGACGTCGAGGAAGGTCCTGGTCGGGCCGTCGGCGAGCGCCAGGTAGCGCCGGCCGGCCGCCGCCGGGGTCCGCATCGCCGCGCGGTGCAGCCGCGCGACGTCCCGCACGTCCGCGATCCCGAAACGCTGCCGGGGGACCGCGGACATCGTGCCGTCGAGCATCGCGATGAAGAGCTGCAGGGACGATCGCGCCTCGGTGGTGAGCGTCGGCCCGGCGATCCACGTCGGGTTGAGGACGACGAGCTCGAGCCCGCCGCCGTCGCGCTCGACGAGGTCCCATGCAGCGCGCTCCGCGACCGCCTTCGACCGCGGGTAGGCGGGCAGCCCCGGGGTGTCCGGATCGGTCCAGTCGGTCTCGTCGTAGTCGCGAACGGGCTTCGGGGTGTAGCCGACCGCCGCGAACGACGACGTCAGCACGACCCGGCGGACGCCGGCGTCGCGGGCCGCCCGCAGCAGCCGCAGCGCACCGTCGCGGGCCGGCCCGACCACCGCGTCCGGATCGGTGGTCTGCACCATGGGGGAGGCGAGGTGGTGGACCTCCTCGACGCCCTCGACGGCGTCGGCCCACCCGTCGTCCGCCGTCAGCGACGCGACCACGACGCTCAGCCCGGCGTCGTCGGCGCCCGCGCGCCGCACGGCCTCGCGCACCGCGGCGGCGCGCTCGGGCGCCCGCACGGTCGTGCGCACGGAGCCGCCGTCGAGCAGCAGGTCGGCGATCAGGCGGGTCGCGAGGTAGCCGGTCCCGCCGGTGACGAGCACCTCGCTCATCGCAGGCTCCCCTCGAGCGCCGGGAGGATTTCCTCCACGCGCTGCTTCGCCGTCGCCTCGGCCCGGGCGTCACCGCGGTCGCGGGCGTCCCACAGCGCCGCCTTCTCCGCCAGGTACCGCACGTGCACCGTCAGGCGCTCGATCTCCGCCTCGATCCGGCGCGCGTGCCGCGTCAGCAGGTCGCGCTGCTCGCCGGCGGCGACCGCACCGAGCGCGCGGTTCGCCTGGTAGGTCCGCATGTCCTCGATGCCGACGCCCATCCCGCGCAGGCAGGCGAGCGCCTGCAGCGCGTCGAGGTCGGCCTCGGAGTACCGCCGGTGCCCGCTGTGCTCCTCGCGCGCGATCGGCCCGATCAGGCCGATCTCCTCGTAGTAGCGCAGCGTCGGGGCCGGCAGCCCGGTCCTCGACTCCGTCTCGCGCATCGTCATCGTGCTCATTCGCTCAGTGGAGCAGACCTCAAGCGCTCGAGGTCAAGCGCGGTTGCCGCCGACCCCGCAGAGGCGGTCTGATGACCGCATGGAACAGGTCGAGTCCGCCGACGGCACCCGGATCGCGTTCGAGCGGATCGGGGAGGGGCGGCCCGTCGTGATCGTCGGCGGCGCGTTCTCGACGCGTGAGGCCGGGGTGCCGCTCGCCCGTGCGCTGGCGGACGCGGGGCTGCAGGGCGTCTCGGTGGACCGCCGCGCCCGCGGCGACAGCACCGACACGGCGCCCTACGCGCCCGAGCGGGAGGCGGAGGACCTCGCCGCCGTGCTCGAGGCGGTCGGCGGCGGCGCGCTGCTCGGCCACTCGTCCGGCGCCGTGCTCGCGCTGCTGGCCGCCGGGGTCGGCGTGCCGGCCTCGTACCTGTTCCTGTCCGAGCCGCCCTTCCGCTTCGGGGAGGGGGAGCCCGCGGACGACCTGCCCGAGCGCCTCCAGGCCCTCGTCGACGCGGGCCGCGGCGACGACGCGGTCGTGCTGTTCCAGCGGGAGGCGGTGGGGCTGCCCGACGCCGTCGTCGAGCAGATCCGGTCGAGCCCGATGTTCGCGTCGCTCGTGCCGCTCGCGCAGTCCGTCGTCCACGACGCGCTGCTCACGCGCGCGACGTCGACGCCGACCGCGGCGATGCTCGCGGTGCGTTCGCCCGTGACCATCCTCCGCGGCGAGCCGACGTTCCCGATGCTCGTGACGGCCTCGGAGCGGCTCGCGGCCGCGATCCCGCAGGCCGAGCTCGTCGTGGTGCCCGAGTCGCACGACCACGGCGTCGACCCGGGAGGGACCGCTCGCGAGGTCCGCCGGCGCCTGCAGGGCTGAGGCGCCGGCATCGACGCGCCGGACGCGCCGGCGCGTCCGGGCGCTTCAGCGCAGGTGGCCGCTGTGCGCCGGCAGCGGGCGGCACACGCTCCGCACCGCCGTCACCTGCTCGATCGCCCAGTTCCTGATGACGACCAGGGGCTTCGACACGAAGGTCTCCTTCTTCCGGCGGGATGCGGTGCCCATGCTCTCCGCGGCACCCGTTCGGGGGGCGCAGCGACACGCCGTCGCCGACCGCGGTCGGCGACCTGCACGATGGGCGCATGGTCCTCATCGCCGTGCACGGCGCCGCCGCCCGCTTCCTGCCCGCCGAGCGCGGCACCCTCGCCCTCGGGCTCGCCCTGGAGCACGCCGACCGGGAGGTCGTCGTCCGCGACGTGGCTGCGCTGCACGAGCGGCTCGTCGCGGACGCGAAGTCGTTCGTCCACCGCGGCGCGGCGACCTGGTGGGGCAGCGACCAAGTCCGGGTCCACTCCGTGCGCCGCTACCGCAAGGACAGCGAGGTGGCGGACGTCGTGCAGGCCGCGGCCGCCGAGGTCCGCGTGAAGTTCCGCGACTTCGGCGCCCTGTCCGACTGGGTCGAGCAGGCCGGGTCGCTCGAGGGCGTCACCGTGGCCGACATCGACTGGACGGTGACCGAGGCGCACCGGACGCAGGTGCAGCGGGAGGTGCGCGTGCAGGCCGTGCGCGACGCGACGCAGCGCGCCGAGGCGTACGCCGCAGCCATCGGTGCCGAGAGCGTCGAGCTGCAGGCGCTGTGGGAGCCGGGGCTGCGCCCGGGCGCGGATTCGCACGCCGGTGGCGGATTCACCACCCGCGCGATGCTGTCGGCCTCGGGCTCGTCCGGGTTCGAGCTGCGGCCGGACGACATCGAGATCGCCGCGGAGGTGACCGCGGACTTCCTCGTCCGCCTGCCGGCCTGACGACGGGGCGCTCGCCGAGAGCCGCCCGGAGGTCGCGGGCGTAGCGTCCGCACCATGTCCGACTCCACGACCCCCGTCGACACGTACGACCTCGCCGGCTACCGCGTGCACCGCGTCGGCTTCGGCGCGATGCAGTTGCCGGGACCGGGCGTGATGGGCCCGCCGAAGGACCACGACGCCGCGATCGCGGTGCTGCGCCGCGCCGTGGAGGCGGGCGTGAACCACATCGACACGGCCCAGTTCTACGGGCCGGACGTCAGCAACGCGCTGATCCGCGAGGCGCTGCACCCGTACGCCGACGATCTCGCGCTCGTCTCGAAGGTGGGGGCGAGGCGCGACGCGAACGGCGCCTGGAACCCGGCGCAGCGGCCGGAGCAGCTGCGCGAGGACGTGGAGCAGAACCTCCGCTCCCTCGGCGTCGAGCGCCTCGCCGCGGTGAACCTCCGGCTGCACGGCGACGACGGGTCCATGGACGAGGGGGAGCACGTCGCGCTCGAGGACCAGCTGGCCGAGATGGTCCGCATGCGGGACGACGGCCTGATCGCGGGCGTCGGCATCTCGACCGCGACCCTCGCCCAGGTGCGGCAGGCCTTCGAGCAGGCGGGCGTCGTGACGGTGCAGAACGCCTACAGCCTCCTGTCGCGCGACGACGAGGACGTCCTCGGCTTCTGCGCGGAGCACGGGATCTCCTACGTGCCGTACTTCCCGCTCGGCTCCGCGTTCCCGGGCCAGCCGAAGGTCGTCGAGGACGCCGAGGTGCAGGCCGTCGCCGCGGAGGTCGGTGCGACGCCCGCCCAAGTCGGCCTCGCATGGCTGCTCGCGCACGACCCGAACGTGCTGCTGATCCCCGGCACCTCCTCGCTCGAGCACCTGGAGCAGAACCTCGCGGTCGCCTCCGTACGCCTCGCCGACGAGCAGGTCGCCCGGCTCGACGCCGTCGCGCCGCCGCGCTGACCCGGACGCTTCCCGGCTACTCCTTCCCGTGCGGGTCGCGGGCGTTCACCGCGGCGACGACCTGGGGGTAGTCGCCGCGGCGCTCGGCGAAGCGGAGGAGGCCGACCCGCTCGACCAGGACCTCGTCGGCGTCGGGCTGCGTCTCGAGCAGCCCCATCACCTCGTCGGCGAAGGCGTCGAGCGGCATCGCGTCCTCGTTCTCCGCGTGCCCCGGCAGCAGGTCGCTCCGCACCGCCGGCGGCACCAGCTCCACGACGCGCACCGAGGTGTCGGCGAGCTGCAGCCGGATCGACTCCGACAGCTGGTGGATCGCCGCCTTCGAGGCGTTGTAGGAGGGCGTCGCGGCGAGGGGGACGAAGGCGAGGCCGCTGGAGACGGTCACGATCGTCGCCGCCTGGCGCTGCTGCAGGTGCTCCGCGAAGGCGGCGATGAGCCGGATCGGGCCGAGCACGTTCGTCGTGACGACCGCCTCGGCGGACGCGAGGAAGCCCTCCGGCGCGTGCCAGTCCTCCACGCGCATGATGCCCGCCATCGCGACGAGCACGTCGAGGTCGGGGTGCGCGGTGAGCACCTCCGCGGCGGCCTCGCGGATGCTCGCCGGGTCGGCCGTGTCGATGCGCACCGTGTCGAAGCCGTGCTCGTCGCGGAGACGCTCGAGCAGCTCGGTGCGGCGACCGCCGATGATCACGGTGCTGCCGCGGGCCTTGAGGCGCAGCGCGAGGGCGAGGCCGATGCCGCTGGTCGCGCCGGGGATGAAGATCGTGCTCGAGGTGGTGTCCATGGCCTCGATCGTGCGCGGCGGGGTGCGCCGGCGGCAGAGCGCGCTCATCCCCGGATCGCGGGTCCCTGGCTCGCCCTCCGCCCGAGCGGCACACTCGAGGGGTGGACCGCGCCGCGCTCGCCGACTTCCTCACCCGGCACCGGAGCGCGCTGCGACCGGAGCACGTCGGGCTCGCGCCGGGCGCGCGCCGCCGGGTCGAGGGACTGCGCCGGGACGAGGTGGCGCACCTCGCCGCGATGTCGAGCGACTACTACGCGCGGCTCGAGCAGCAGCGCGGCCCGCAGCCGAGCACCCAGATGCTCGCCGCGCTCGCCCGGGCGCTCCGGCTGACCCGCGACGAGCGCGACTACCTGTACCGCGTCGCCGGGCACAGCGCGCCGGACGCCGTCACGGCCGACGACCACGTCGCGCCCGCGCTGCTGCGGGTGCTCGACCGCCTGGAGGACACGCCGGCGCTGATCCTGTCCCGCCTCGACGAGGTGCTCGTGCAGAACGACCTCGCCCGCGCGCTGCTCGGCGACGTGAGCGCGTTCACCGGGCTGGAGCGGAGCGCCGCCTACCGCTGGTTCGTGCACCCCGAGCGCGAGCGCGCCCACTACCCGGCGGACGACCACGACCGGCAGAGCCGAGCGCAGGTCTCCTCGCTCCGCGCCGCGTCCGCCGAGCTGGGACCGCGGTCGCGGGCGGCGGAGCTGGTGCGCGAGCTGCAGCAGCGCAGCCCCGAGTTCGTGGCGCTGTGGGAGCAGCACGAGGTGCGGCGCCGCTTCGCGGATCGCAAGACCCTGCTGCACCCCGAGGTCGGCGCCATCGAGGTGCACTGCCAGGCGCTGTTCACCGAGGACGGCTCGCAGACCCTGCTCGTCCTCACGCCCGCGCCGGGCAGCGAGGCGGAGAGCCGGCTGCGGCTGCTCGCGGTGCTCGGCACCCAGCGCATCGCCGCGGGGGAGTAGCGCAGCGGGCTCGAGTCCCTTCGCATCCGCTGAGATCGGGAAGGCCGAGACCGCTGCGTCCGGTTGTCCTCCCCATGCAGCAGCGCGCACTGGGACAGCACGGCCTCGAGGTCTCCGAGCTCGGCCTCGGGACGATGGGGATGACGATGGCGTACGGCCCGGGAGGCGACCGGGACGACAGCGTCGCGGTCATCCGGCGGGCGCACGAGCTGGGCGTCACCTTCTTCGACACCGCCGAGCTGTACGGGATGGGCAAGGGCCTGAACGAGCAGATCGTGGGCGAGGCCGTCGCGCCGTTCCGCGACGAGGTCGTGATCGCCACGAAGTTCGGCTTCTCCTTCGACGCCGACGGCAACCGCACCGGGATGGACAGCCGCCCGGAGCACATCCGCGAGGTCGCGGAGCGCAGCCTGAAGTGGCTCGGCACCGACGTGATCGACGTGCTCTACCAGCACCGCGTCGACCCCGACGTGCCGATCGAGGACGTCGCCGGTGCCGTGCGGGCGCTGATCGACGAGGGGAAGGTCCGCTACTTCGGGCTGTCGGAGGCGGGCCCGCAGATCATCCGCCGCGCCCACGCCGTGCAGGCGGTGTCCGTGCTCCAGACCGAGTACTCGGTGTTCGAGCGCCAGGTGGAGGCCGAGATCCTGCCCGTGCTCCGCGAGCTCGGCATCGGGTTCGTGCCGTACTCGCCGCTCGGCCGCGGCTTCCTGACCGGCGACGTGAAGCCGGCGGAGGAGTACGACGAGGGCGACTTCCGCCGCACGAACCCGCGCTTCCAGGGCGAGAACTACCGCCGGAACAAGGAAGCGATCGACCGGCTCTCCGAGCTGGCCGAGTCGAAGGGCATCACGACGCCGCAGCTCGCGCTCGCGTGGCTGCTCGCCCAGGGCGACGACATCGCGCCGATCCCCGGCACCCGCAGCCCGAAGCGGCTCGAGGAGAACGTGGGCGCCGCGGAGGTCGAGCTCACCGCGGACGACCTCGACCGCATCCAGCAGATCGTGCCGGAGGGCGCCGCGGGCGCGCGGTACGCGGAGGGCGCCGTCCCCGTCTGGGAGTGAGCAGGTCGACCGGGACCTCCTCGGAGGTCCCGGTCCGGGTGCTGCCCAATCGAGGATCACGGCTGCTCGGCTCCCGTCCGACGGCCGGGCGCACACTGAACGCATGCGACGAAGCAGCACGACGCTCTCCACGCTGCTGAAGCGGCGGGTGATCGAGCTGTTCGCCGGGCAGCCCGCGGGCTCCGTCGACTTCACGGTGACCGCGGACCTGGGCACGCCGATGGCGGACGGCACCGTCCTGCTCGGCGACCTCTACCGCCCGCTCGATGCCGGCCCGCAGCCGGTCGTGCTGATCCGCACGCCGTACGGCCGCTCGCAGCTGCTCGGCCGGGTGTTCGCGACGGTGCTGGCGCGACGCGGGTTCACCGTCTTCCAGCAGTCGGTGCGGGGCACGTTCGGATCGGGCGGCGTCTTCCGGCCCTTCACGGACGAGCACCGGGACGGGCTCGACACCCTGGCTTGGGTGCGGCGGCAGGAGTGGTGCGACGGCCGGGTCGCGACGACGGGCGCCAGCTACTTCGGGCACACGCAGTGGGCGGTCGCGCCGTACGCCGACCCGCCGCTCGTCGCCTTGTCGCTGCACATCACCTCCGCCTCCATCCGCGACCTCTTCTACGAGCACGGCGCCCCGGGCTCGTTGAACGCGATCGGCTGGAGCGACTCGATCGCCCGGCAGGAGGAGCCGCAGCCGGCACCCCTGCTGGCAGGCTTCGGGCGTCGCCGCCGCGTCGTGCGGGCTTTGAGCACGCGACCGCTGCGGGAGGCGGACGTGACGTCGACGGGGCAGCCGGTGCCGTTCTGGCGCGACTTCACCGAGCACGCGGCCCCCGGCGACGCGTTCTGGGACGTCGCGGACCACGACGGGGCGGATCTGACCCGCATGCCGCCGGTGAACATGGTGACGGGCTGGTGGGACCTGTTCCTGCAGGCGCAGCTGCACGACTACGCAGCGCTCCGAGCAGCGGGCGTGCCCGCCCGCCTGACCATCGGCCCGTGGCTGCACGGCCGGCGGCCGGAGCTGCAGGAGATCCTCCGCTCCGACCTCGAGTGGCTGGAGCACCACCTGCAGGGCGGCCCGGCGCCGGAGGGCGCGGCGGTGCGCGTGCAGCTGCAGGGCACGGACGACTGGCTCGGGTTCGAGACCTGGCCGCCGCCGCAGGCCACGACGGACCGCCGGTACCTCACGGCGGACGCGGCCCTCGCCGCCGAGCCGCCCGAGAGAGCGGTGCCGCCGAGCACGTTCACGTTCCACCCGGACGACCCGACGGTCTTTGACGGCGGGCCGCTGCTGTTCGCCCCCGCTGCGCAGACCGACGACTGGCGGGCGGAGCAGGGCATCGACGTCCTCGTGCTCACGGGACAGGTCGAACCGGCGGACCTCGACGTCGTCGGACCGGTCCGGGCCACGCTGCACGTGCGGCCGGAGCGCGACCACGCGGACGTGGTGGTGCGCCTGTGCGACGTGGACGAGCAGGGCGTCTCCCGCAACGTGGTCGACGGCATCCGCCGACTCGACCCGAAGACGGTGCCCGCTGACGACGTGACGGTCGGCGACGACGGCGTGCTGACGGTGGACGTCGAGCTGTTCCCGACCGCCTACCGCTTCGCGAAGGGCCACCGCCTGCGGCTGGTGGTGGCGGGCGGCGCCTTCCCGCGCTTCGCGCCGAACCCGGGCACCGGCCGCTCGCTCGCCGAGAGCACGGACGGCCCGCCCTGCCGCTTCGAGGTGTTCCACGACGCGCAGCACCCCTCGCACCTGCGGCTCCCGGTGCTGCCCGCGGACGCGGCGCGGGTTCCGGCCCCGGGGAGCCCGGTGCGCTCCTGATCCGCCGTCGCGGACCGCAGGGGTGCACATCGCGGGGACCGAGCCCCGCCGGAGCTCCCGCACGACCGCACCCTCAGGCTCGAGCGGCCGCCCTCCCTACGCTTGAGCGGTCGCGCAGCGCCGCATCGGCGGCATCCCGCGCAGGAGGAGGAGCCGCATGAAGGTCGTCGTCACCGGATCTCGGGGCAAGGTCGGTCGCGCGACGGTGCAGGCGTTCGTCGACGCCGGGCACGACGTCACCGGCGTCGACCTGGTACGGCCCGTCTTCGACGCGGGTGTCGTCGTGCCCGGACGCTACGTGATGGCGGACCTGACGGACGCGGGCTCGGCGTTCTCCGTCGTCGCCGGCGCGGACGCGGTCGTGCACGTCGCCGCGATCCCGCAGCCGACCTCGCACCCGGCGCACGTCGTGCTGCAGACGAACCTGATGTCGACGTTCAACCTCATCGAGGCGGCGGTGCGGTTCGGCGTGCCGCGGTTCGTGAACGTGTCGAGCGAGAGCATCGTCGGCAACTTCTTCCCCGAACGCCCCTTCCTGCCGGACTACCTGCCGATGGACGAGGAGCACCCGCTGAAGCCGCAGGACCCGTACGCGCTCTCGAAGTCGTTCGGGGAGCAGCTGATGGACGCCGCGGTGCGTCGATCCGACATCAAGGCGATCTCGATCCGCCCGTCGACCGTGCACAACGAGGACAACTACGAGTCGAACCTCGGCAAGCAGGTGCGGGACCCCTCGAACCTGTCGGCGAACTTCTGGAGCTACATCGACGCGGACGACCTGGCGGACGCGCTGGTGCTCGCGGCCGAGTCGGATCTGCCCGGCCACGAGGTCTTCTACATCGCGGCGGCGGACAACGCGGGCGGGCACGACTTCGCCGAGCAGCTGCACCGCTTCTACGGCGACCAGATCGAGCTGAGGCCGCTGGACCGGGTCGACGCGTCCGGCATCTCGACGGAGAAGGCGCGTCGCCTGCTCGGCTGGACGCCGAAGCGCTCGTGGCGCGACTACCTCGATGCGGACGGGAGGGCGCTGCAGCGCTGACGCCCGTCCTGACTGCCGGGCCGAGCGGAGGCCGACGAGGCGGATGTCGGGTGCCGGGCGGCCCGCGCGGCGACGCTGACCTCAACACCTCCGGATGCGTTGTCAACGGGCCCCGGTGACAAGCGACAGGAATGTACCGAGCAGCGTGACGAACAGAGCAAGCAGGGCGGGCAGCACGGCCATCGCGAACCCGAGGGCCACGAACCCTGCGAGAAGGCGACGAGCACGCGTGCGGCCGCGAGCCGGTCTCGGCCGCCTCATCACCGGGCGCGGCTGATCCACGACACGGTGCTGCGGCACCGTACGCAGTTCGAGGAATCGAGCAGTCGGATCGGGCTCTTGAGCCGCATCTGCATCTGCCCCCCAGGTTGCGGGAAGGGCGGCGGCGTCCGCGATCTGCTGCACCTGCTCGGAGCTGAGCTTCTCGGGTCGGCTGGTCAGGTAGCCGACGACGCCTGCCGACGTCACTGCGGCGACCCTGGGGACACCCACGCTCGCCAGCCTTCTGGCGCGCACGAACACGAGCAGCGGCGTGACTGAAATCCCTACATCGCTGAAGGCCGAGATCGACGTCGACACCTCGTCGCATCGGCGGAGGAGTTCGCGCTGGTAGCCGGACTGCTCGAATCCGTTGATCCAGACGACGTGCTCACCGACTCGGATGGTCTTGTCAGCGTGGTGCTTCGTGTTGATCACGAACACGCCGCCAGGACCGATGACCAGGTGATCGATGTCCGCTCCCGCGGAGCCGGCTGGAACGGCATGCAGCACGTGCCAGCCGGAGGGCAGGAATGCGAGTTCATGGCCGACGATCTGTTCCCCGATCACGCCGACGTGCCAGGAGCGCAGATCTGCGGGAACGATGGAGTCCGCAGATCCTCGGAGGTCCATCTGCGTCAACAAGTAGGTCATCGCTGCATGACCCGGCACGCGGCCGCGGAGGGTGAGGATCGGCTCCGGAAGATCGGGCGCGTGCTGGTGCTCGCTCAACGACACGGTCGCACCCTCCTTCTTTCTCAAGGTCGAATCCTTCGACGCTAAAGAAAAGGAGTGTGCGAATAACAGCCCTTCAACTGGGCAATGCTCGATCCCGAAATCCTCCGATACGAGAGGACGAATGCTGCGACGAGAAGAGTGCAGGTGTTCTTCGCTGACCGGGGGGCTCGTGGGCGCGAGATCGCTCCCGCATCGGCGGCGACTCGGCTCAAACGCGCCGGATCGCACCTCGCAGCGCGGCGATGTCGCGGTAGCCGTCGACGGCCATCGTCAGGTCGGCCTCCGCGAGCAGGCTGCGCACCACGTGCTCCACGCCTCGCTGACCGGCGATCGCGAGGCCGTGAACGTGGGGGCGGCCGATCGCGACGGCGGTCGCGCCCAGGCCGAGCGCCTTCACGACGTCGACGCCGGAGCGGACGCCGGAGTCGAAGACCACGGGTGCGGCCCCGGCCGCCTCGACGACGCCCTCGAGCAGGTCGATCGCCGGGATGCCGCCGTTCGCCTGTCGGCCGCCGTGGTTCGAGCAGACGATGCCGTCCATGCCGCCGTCGATCGCGCGCTTCGCGTCGTCCGGTGCGCAGATGCCCTTCAGCAGGATCGGCAGGGAGGTCATCGAGCGGAACCAGGCCAGATCGTCCCAGGTCATCCAGGGGTTGCCGAACAGCGAGGCCCAGAGCCGCACGACCGCCTCCGGCCCGCTGCCGCCCTGCTCGGCGAGCAGCGCCTGGAAGCGTGAGTCGGTGAGGTAGTTCGCCAGGCAGCGGCCCTGCAGCATCGGCAGGTACCCGCGCTGCAGGTCGCGCGGCCGCCAGCCGTTGACCCAGGTGTCGAGCGTGATCACGATCGCCGAGTACCCGGCGGCCTCCGCGCGGTGCACCAGGTGCTCGGCGAGCTCTCGGTCGGCCGGCGGGTAGAGCTGGAAGAGGCCCGGGGTGCCGCCCTGCTCCTGCCGCACCTGCTCGAGGGGCGCGTCGGAGAGCGTGGAGGCGATCATCGGCACGCCCGTCGCTGCCGCGGCGCGGGCCGTCTGCAGGTCGCCGTCCTCGGCCACGACGCCGAGCACGCCGACGGGCGCGAGCAGCAGCGGGCTCGGCAGCCGCAGCCCGACCAGCTCGACCGACAGATCGCGCTGCGAGGCACCGACGAGCATCCGAGGCAGCAGGCCGTAGTGCTCGAAGGCCGCCGCGTTCGCGGTCTGGGTCGTCTCGTCGCCGGCTCCGCCCGCGACGTAGCCCAGCACGGCCGGGTCCATCGCGGCCGAGCCCTGGCGCTCGAGCTCGGCGTAGGACATCGGCAGGTCCGGGGATCGGCCGAGCGCGCCCTCGAGGTAGATGCCGAGCTGGTAGTCGCTGTAGGCCACGGTGCCTCCGTCGTTCGAGCCGCACGGCGCGGCGCACTGATGAGCCAAGCACCCGCTCCTCATCGCTGGACGACCTGCACGACGTCCAGGTCGCACACCGGCGCACCTCGTCCCATGCTCGGAGACGTTCCGGTTCAGAACGGGGTGTTGTCGTCCTCCTCGTCGATGGCGGTGCCGTCGTCGGCCCAGCGGATCGTGGGACCGGTCTTGG
>NZ_JBHUEA010000032.1:0-24670 GCF_042680685.1 Amnibacterium endophyticum
GCCCGGGCGCCGTGCCGGTCCTCGACCGGCCGGCGAGCGCCAGCCAGGCGATCGGGCCCTCGGGCGCGATCGCGCCGACTGCGGCGATCTGGGACCGGGTCGGCAGCGCGTCGAACAGGACGGCGGCCGAGGCGGTGCGGAGCGCAGGGTCGTCGAGCGCGAGCACGCCGGGCACGCGCAGCTCCGGCCGCGGGGCGAGGGGACGCAGCGCGCTGAGGCGGCCGTCTGCCCACTCGGCCACGGGCGTCCGCTCGGGGTCCTCCAGCACGAAGGCGCCCCGGGCGTGCACCACGTCGCCGCCGAGCACGGCGGCGAGCTCCACGAGGTCGAGGTCGGCGGGGCTCGCCGCGAGGGCGTCAGCCACCGGTCGTGCTCCCTTCCGCCTCGCTGCGGCCGGCGGCGTCCCGCTCGGCCCGCAGGGAGGCGCTGAAGCGGCTGCGGAGGGCGATCCAGAGCACGTTGCCGAGCACGAGCGCCGCGACGCCGGCACCGATGACGACCGGGGTGGGCAGGCCGAGCAGCTTGAGCCCGCTCGCCATCAGCAGGATGGCGAGCGCGCGACGGATGATGCCGCCCGGTGCCCGCGACGACAGCCAGGCGCCGAGCAGGACGCCGGGGATCGCGCCGATCAGCACGGAGCCGGCCACGCCGAGGTTCACGGAGCCGAAGAGGGCGTGGCCGAGGGCCGCCGACCCGACGAGGGGCACCGCCTGCACGAGGTCGGTCCCGACGAGCTGCGAGGCCTTCAGCGCGGGGTAGAGCAGCAGCAGCGTGACGATCACGATGGACCCGGCTCCCACGGAGGTGAGGCCGACGATCAGGCCGGCAGCGGCGCCGAGGAGCACTGTCGGCAGCGGCCGCGCCCGGGTCGCGGGGCGGGCCATGCGGGCCGGCCCCTCGCCGAGCGGCCGGGCGCGGGTCATCTGCATCCAGGACCGCGCGATGAGGCCGGCCGCGGCGAGCAGCAGCGCGCAGCCGAGCAGGACGAGCAGCACGCTCTGCACCGAGTCGTCGGGCAGCCAGGTGGTGATGAGGGCGCCCACGAAGGCGGCGGGGACGCTGCCCGCGCAGAGCAGCCCGACGAGGCGCAGGTCGACGGTCCGGCGCACCAGGTGCACGATCGAGCCGAACGGCTTCATGAACAGGCTGATGACGAGGTCGCTCGAGATCGCGGTGAGCGCGTCGACCCCGAAGAAGAAGACGAGGATCGGCGTCATCAGCGCGCCGCCGCCCATCCCGGTGAGGCCGACGAGGACGCCGATCGCCACACCGACGACGCTGAGGCTCCACTCCATGGCGCGGGTCTCCGTCCGGCTCGGGGGCTGCTCGTGGCGGCAGCACGCGTCGGGCGAGGCGCGGGGTGGCGCCGTCGCGGATCACCGAACACGAGCGGCCGCGGTGATACCAGCCGACGCGCCGCGCCCCCCGGAATCCGTGGCACCCGGACGGGGGCCCTGCGTACGCTCGTGACGTGGTGGAAGCCGATCGCTCCTCGCGGAACCCCGTGTTCACCGCCCCGCAGTGGCGACGCCTCACAGCTGCAGGGCAGGTGGAGGACGTGCCCCGCGGCGAGTACGTCTTCCGGACCGGCGACCGGGACGGCGCGCTGATCCTGGTCCAGGCCGGCGACGTCGAGGTGGTGCGCGACCCGCTCCGCTGGTCCGACGAGACGGTGCTGGAGCACCGCGGGCCCGGCCAGCTGATCGGCGAGCTGGGGCTCCTGAACGGGCAGGCGCGGTTCCTGTCGGCGAGGGCCGCCGAGGACTCGCGCATCGTCCGGGTGCCCGCGGACCGCTTGCGGCGGCTGCTGGACGAGGACGACGAGATCGGCGATCTCGTGCTCCATGCGCTCTGGGAGCGGCGGGAGGCGCTGCGCGGCGGACCTGCGGCCATGACGCTGAAGCTCGTCGGCCGCGGCGACTCCAGCGAGTTCCTCGCGCTGCGGCGGTACGCGGAGCGGGTCGACCTCGTCCACGCGGCCGTCGCGCTGCCGCGGAACCCGACCCGGGAGCAGGCGCACGGGGTGCCGCCCGAGGACCTGCCGATCGCCTACGTGCAGGGCGAGCCGATCGCGCGGGCGACGCCGGGCGAGGTCGCCGAGCGGCTCGGCCTCAGCTACCGGGCGGACGCGGACGAGGTGGTCGACCTCGTCGTCGTCGGTGGCGGCCCGGCGGGGCTCGCGGCCTCCATCTACGGCGCCTCGGAGGGCCTCAGCACGGTCCTGATCGATGCGGTCGCGCCCGGCGGTCAGGCGGCCGCGACGACGCGCATCGAGAACTTCCTCGGCTTCCCGTTCGGTGTCTCGGGCGGCCGCCTCATCGCCCAGGCGTCGCTGCAGGCCCTGAAGTTCGGCGTGCGGCTGTACGCGCCGTGCGAGGCCGTGGGCCTCGAGCGGCGCGACGACGTGTTCGACGTCCGGCTGGCCGACGGGCGGACGGTGCGCAGCCGCACGGTGGTGGTGACCTCCGGGGCCGCCTACAAGCGGCTCGCGCTCGACCGCTGGGAGGAGTTCGAGCACGCGGGCATCTACTACGCGGCGACGCCGCTCGAGATCCGGCAGGTCGTGAAGGCGCCGGTGGTCGTGGTGGGCGGCGCGAACTCGGCCGGCCAGGCGGCGCTCGCGCTCGTGGCGAGCGGCTGCACCGTCGACCTCGTCGTGCGCGGCGACGACCTCGGCAGCCGGATGTCGTCCTACCTCGCCGGCCGTCTGCAGGAGGAGGCGAGGATAAGGGTCCGCACGGGTTCGAACGTCACGGCGCTCCACGGCGACGGGGGCCTCGAGAGCGTGCGGATCGACACGGTCGGCGACGTGGAGGCCAAGGGCCTGTTCTGCTTCATCGGCGCCGAGCCACAGACCGGCTGGCTGCAGTCCTTGGACCGCGATCGCGCGGGCTTCATCTCGACGGGCGCGGACGTGCGCTCGGTCGGCGGGGAGCGCTGGCAGCGCCTCGGCCGGGACCCCCTGCCGTTCGAGACGTCGACGCCGGCGGTGTTCGCCGCCGGGGACGTGCGTCGCGGCTCGATGAAGCGCGTGGCCGCAGCGGTGGGCGAGGGCTCGAGCTCCGTCGCCTCGGTGCACCGGGCGCTCGCCGACCTGCACTGATCCCGCCGGGACGCGAGAAGCCCCGGCAGGGCCGGGGCTTCGGGTGGTGGGCGATACTGGGTTCGAACCAGTGACCTCTTCCGTGTCAGGGAAGCGCGCTACCACTGCGCCAATCGCCCGAGCGGAGATGTGAGCTCTCCGTCGAGGTGGGGACGGGATTCGAACCCGCGTACACGGCTTTGCAGGCCGTTGCCTCGCCTCTCGGCCACCCCACCGAAGTGGACGACCGTCTGGACCACGGGTCCGAAGTGTCGGGTCCCACCGAGCGGATGACGAGATTCGAACTCGCGACCCTCACCTTGGCAAGGTGATGCGCTACCACTGCGCCACATCCGCGTCGCCCCTTGCGGAGCGGTGTCGACTGTAGCCGATCCGCAGGCCGCGTGCGAACTCGGCCGCGCTCCGCCGTGTCGCGGGCCCCGCCGACCCGACGTGCCGTCGGCCGGTCGGCGGGCGCTGTGGCAGACTTGGCGCCAGCGGGCGATTGGCGCAGTTGGTAGCGCGCTTCGTTCACACCGAAGAGGTCGTCGGTTCGAGTCCGGCATCGCCCACCGCAGCAGGCCCCGTCTCCTCCCGAGCCGGGGCCTTCCTCGTCCTCCCGCCTCCGCCCATGACGCGTCACGCGGTCGCCGTGGCGTCGCGCGGTCGGCACCCCTGCCGCGAGCCGCCACGGGGACCGCGCGACGCGTCGCGGCGACCGCGGAACGCGGAACGGCCCCGCCTCCCGGGAGCGAGACGGGGCCGTTCGGTGCGCAGGGGGTCAGGCGCGGGTGGCCAGCTCCTCCTGCTCGGTGAGGTAGTAGCCCTCCTCGCCGTGCACGGCGGTGTCGACGCCGGCGACCTCGTCCTCGCTCGTGATCCGGAAGCCGATCGTCTTCTGGATGACGAAGCCGATCAGCGCGGCGCTGAAGAACGAGAAGACCGTGACCGCCGCAGCGCCGATGAACTGCTGGCCGAGCGATTCCGGGCCGTAGCCGAGCAGCAGGCCGCGGCCGCTGCCGAAGAGGCCGATCCACAGGGTGCCGATCCAGCCGCCGACGAAGTGGACGCCGACGACGTCGAGCGAGTCGTCGAAGCCGAGCTTCCACTTCAGGTCGATCGCGAGCGCGCAGACCGCGCCGGCGACGACGCCGAGCACCATGCCCCAGAACGGCGTGAGGATGTTGCAGGCGGGGGTGATGGCGACCAGGCCGGTCACCGCGCCGGAGGCGGCGCCGATCGCGGTCGGCTTGCCGTCCTTGAGCTTCTCGACGACCAGCCAGCCGAGCGTCGCGGCGGCGGGGGCGGCGAGGGTGTTGATCCACGCGATCGCTGCGACGCCGTCGACCGCGGCCTCCGAGCCGGCGTTGAAGCCGAACCAGCCGAACCAGAGCAGCGCGGCGCCGAGCAGCGTCAGCGGGACGTTGTGCGGGCGGACCATGCCCTTCGCGAAGCCGACGCGGCGACCGAGGACGATGGCGAGCGCGAGCGCTGCCGCGCCTGCGTTGATGTGCACGGCCGTGCCGCCGGCGAAGTCGTTGACCCCGAGCGCCTGGATCCAGCCGTTGCCCTCACCGAGGTTGAACACCCACGCGGCGACCGGGAAGTAGACGAAGGTCACCCACACGCCGGCGAAGATCATCCACGCGCCGAACTTCGCCCGGTCGGCGATCGCGCCCGAGATCAGCGCGACGGTGATGATCGCGAAGGTGGCCTGGAAGCCGGCGAACGCCAGCGAGCTCAGGTCGGGGTCGAGCGTGCCGTCGCTGCCCGCGCCCAGGAAGTTGATCAGGCCGAAGTGCGCGAAGGGGTTGCCGACGACGCCGGGGATCACCCAGTCGGAGCCGGTGCTGAAGGCCATCGAGTAGCCGTAGAGCACCCAGAGGACGGCGACGAGGGCGATGGCGCCGAAGCTCATCATCATCATGCTGATGACGCTCTTCGCCTTGACCATGCCGCCGTAGAAGAACGCGACGCCCGGCGTCATCAGCAGGACGAGTGCCGCGGCGACCATGAGCCACAGCGAGTTGATGTTCGTGGTGAGTTGCTCCATGGAGCCGTGGACCTCTCTGGAAGTGGTGCGGGGAGGGAGGTTGACGGTCCTTGCGACGCCCCGCTCGATGGAGCAGGGCGGGGCCGGGCGCCGCTCGACCACAGAGACTGGCCCAAGGAGGTTTCATCGCCCCGCGCCGGATGTTTCCGCGGCGTTACGAATCGCCGCGGTGCGTGAACATCGTGTTTCAGGCCGCCGCGTGCGTCATCGCCACGAGCCGGCTGATCGCCCGCAGGTACTTCTTGGCGTACCCGCCCGCGAGCATGTCCTCCCCGAAGACGCGGTCGAGCGGCGTGCCCGAGGCGACGATCCGTGCCTGCGCGTCGTAGAGGCGGTCGACGAACGCCACGAAGCGGAGCGCGTCCGTCTGGCCCGCGAGCGGCGCCACGGCGGTCAGCCCCACCGTGCGCGCGCCGTCGACCAGCCCGACGTATCGCGCGGGGTGCACGGAGCCGAGGTGCGCGACGAGCCCGCCGAAGTCGTCGACCGTCGTGCCGGCCTCGTCGGGCAGCGCCTCGACCTCCGCCTCGGGCACGACGACCGCGGACTCCGCGGCGTCGCGGCGCCGGTAGTCGAGGCCGCCGATGCGGATCGTGGTGAAGCGGTCCGCGAGCCCCTGGATCTCCCGCAGGAAGTCGGCGGCGGCGAAGCGCCCCTCCCCCAGCGCGTTCGGCGGCGTGTTCGAGGTCGCGGCGATCCGCGTCCCGCCCCGCACCAGCTCGCCGAGCAGGCGCGACATCAGCATCGTGTCGCCGGGGTCGTCGAGCTCGAACTCGTCGATCGCGATCAGCGAGGCGCCGGAGAGCAGCCGCACGGCGTCCGCGTAGCCGAGGGCGCCGACGAGCGCCGTGTACTCGATGAAGGTGCCGTAGTAGCGGCGGGCGGGTGCCAGCGACCAGAGCGCCGCGAGCAGGTGGGTCTTGCCGACGCCGAACCCGCCGTCGAGGTACAGCCCGGGACGCTCGGGCGCCTTCGGCCCGCGGCGGAACAGCCCGCCGGTGCGCGGGCCCCACCCCGCGGCGAACGCCCGCACCGCCTCGACCGCCTCCGCCTGCGACGGGTGGTCCGGGTCCGGCCGGTAGTTGTCGAGGCTCGCCTCCCGGAACTGGCGCGGGGGCACCAGCGAGGCGGCCATCCGGCCCGCGTCGACCGACGGCACGACGTCCGCGAGACGACGCCGGGCGTCACGCGTCGGGTTCTCCGGCACGGGCTGCCACCTTCCGTGCGTAGGGTTTCTCGGGACGCCTTCGGCGGCCGAGGGAGCCTAGCGCGACGGCCCTCACCGCCCACCGACCGGGCTTCTGCAGGAGAGACACCATGACGGATCAGGACGACCGCAAGTTCGCGGCGTACGCCCACCCCGAGCGCCTCGTGACGACCGAGTGGGTCGCGCAGCACCTCGACGACCCGGACGTCGTCGTCGTGGAGTCCGACGAGGACGTGCTGCTCTACGAGACCGGGCACGTCCCGGGCGCGGTGAAGCTCGACTGGCACACGGATCTGAACGACCCGGTCACCCGCGACTACGTCGACGGGAAAGGCTTCGCCGAGCTGATGGGGGCCCGCGGCATCCGGCGCGACCAGACGGTCGTCATCTACGGCGACAAGAGCAACTGGTGGGCCGCCTACGCGCTGTGGGTCCTCACCCTCTTCGGCCACGAGGACGTACGGCTGATGGACGGGGGCCGGGCGAAGTGGCTCGCGGAGGAGCGCCCCGTCACCCGCGAGCTGCCGCAGCGCGAGCGGGTCGAGTACCCGGTGGTCGAGCGGGACGACTCCGCCGTCCGGGCGTTCCGCGAGGACGTGCTGGCGCACCTCGGCAAGCCGCTCATCGACGTGCGCAGCCCGCTGGAGTACACCGGCGAGCGCACCACGGCCCCGGAGTACCCGGAGGAGTCCGCGCTGCGGGCGGGGCACATCCCGACCGCGCTGAACGTGCCGTGGGGCAAGGCGGCGAACGAGGACGGCACGTTCCGCTCCCGCGCCGAGCTCGAGGCGCTCTACGAGGACGGGGCCGGCGTGTCTCGCTCCGACGAGGTGATCGCCTACTGCCGGATCGGGGAGCGCTCGAGCCACACCTGGTTCGTGCTGACGCACCTGCTCGGCTACCCGACGGTGCGCAACTACGACGGCTCCTGGACCGAGTGGGGCAGCGCCGTCCGGGTGCCGATCGTGAAGGGCGAGGCGCCCGGCGAGGCGCCCGCCGCTGCCGCGGGCGCGCGGTGACGGCCGCGCTCGACGCGATCCGCGAGGAGTTCCTCGCCGTCGGGCAGCGCGACCGGCTCCTGCTGCTGCTCGAGTACGCGGACGACCTGCCGCCGCTGCCGCCCCGCTACGGCGAGCACCCGGAGCTGCTGGAGCGGGTGACGGAGTGCCAGGCGCCCGTGTTCGTCGCGGTCGAGGTGGCGGACGGGCGCGTCGCCGTGCACGCGCAGGCGCCTGCGGAGGCGCCCACCACCCGGGGCTTCGCGAGCGTGCTCGCGCACGGGCTGAACGGCCTCAGCCGGGAGGAGGCCCTGGCGGTGCCGGACGACTACCCCGACACCCTCGGCCTCGGCGGCGCGGTGTCGCCGCTGCGGCTGCGCGGGATGAGCGGGCTGCTGCAGCGGATCAAGCGGCAGCTGCGCGCGACCGCGGCGTGACCCTCGTCGTCCCGCTGGCGCCCGAGCCGGGCGACGCGGTCGACCTCGAAGGCGACGCGCTGCGCGCCTGGCTGGCGGAGCGGTACGCGCTCGACGGCGACCGCTGGCTGCGACTCGAGCTGGTGACCGGGCTCGGCGGCCAGATCACGGGCCCGTCCGGCACGTCCGACGACCTGACCGGGGGCATCGACCGCGTGCTGCTCGGGGTGCTGCGGCGCTCCGCCGACGCGGTGCTGGTCGGCGCGGGCTCGGCGCGCGCCGAACGGCTGCGGCTGCCTGCGACCGCCGCGCTCGCGATCGCCTCGCGACGGGGCCGCCTCGCGCCCGAGGACGTCCCGGCACCGGAGGACGGGCGCCGGGCGCTCGTGCTGTGCCCTGCGGCGGTGTCGGGCCGGCAGGCCGAGCTGCTGGGCGACCGCGCCGACGTCGTCCCGGTACCGGGGGGTCCGGACGCCGCGCGGCCGCTCCTCGACGCGCTCGCCGACCGCGGCCTGGGCCGGGTGGTCTGCGAGGGCGGCGGCGGGCTGGCGACGGTGCTGCTCGCGGCCGGCGCGGTCGACGAGTTCGACCAGACGATCGCGCCGATCGCCTCCTCCCCCGGAGCCCCGCTGCTCAGCGGACCGCTCGCTCCCGTCGGCGCGCGCCTCGCCGGCCTGCTGCGCGACGAGACCGATCGGCTGTACGCCCGCTGGCGGTTCCCGGCCGGCTGAGCCGGGCGAGCGCCGCGGCATCGCCCCCGAGCCACGCCGCAAGCGCGCCGTCCCAGCGGTCCGGATCCCGGTTCCAGAGCCGCGTGTGCCTGCCGCCGTCGAAGGGGACGAGCACGACCCGGTCCGCCCGCGCGGCCGCGAACGCGCGCGACGCGGCGATCGGCGCCACGCCGTCGTCCTCGCCGTGGAGGATCAGCACGGGCGCATCCGGCTCCGCCGGGTCGTCCCAGCGCCCGAGCAGCGGGGAGTCGAGGACCACGCCGCGCACCACCGAGCGGAGGCCGGACCGGTGCGCGGTCGCGAGCGCGATCGACGCCCCGGACGAGAACGCGACCAGGACCACCTCGCGGGCGCCGTGCTCGAGCGCGTGGGCGACCGCCGACTCGACGTCGACCCACTCCGCGTCCTCGAGCGCGTACCGCGCCCGCGCGCCGTCCGGGGCCTCGCCGTCGCCGCGGTAGGCCGGCAGCAGGGCCGTCAGGCCGGCCGCGTGCAGCACGGGCACCGCGCGCAGCGCCTCCTGCCGCGTCGACGAGCGACCGTGCACGAGGACCGCCCATCGCCGGCCTTCGCCGCCCGGCACCGTCCAGGCGGGGACCGAGCCCTGCGCCGTGCGCACCCGCTCCGTGCGCCAGGGCAGGTCGAGGGTGGCGGGGCCGAGGTGCATCCAGCCGTTGAACCGCACCTCCTCGGCGGCACCGAGGTCCCCGAGGTCCACGCCGAGCAGTCGCCGCACGACCGCGCGGCCCTCCCGCCGCAGCACCTCCCCGACCCGGGCGTGACCGCTGCCGCCCGCGAACCAGATGCTGTAGCGGCCGGGCGCGAGGGCGTCGGGGGTCGGGGCGAGCCGGATCTCGCCGCGCTCGAGGTCGACCCGCCGGACCGCGGTGGACGCGCCGCCCCGCCGCCGGCGGTCGCCGCGGCGCAGTGCGAGCACGCCGCCGGCCGCCGCGCCGGCGCCGAGCGCGACGGCCGCGAGGACCCCGCGGACGCCGGGACGGAGCTCGTCGCGCACGATCGGCCCTCCCTCGTCCGCCGGAGCGTAGCGAGACGCGCCGCCGCCCGACGACCCGCTGTCGAGGGGCGGCCTTAGGCTGCTGCCGTGCCGACCGGACCCCGAGCGACCTCGGCGCCGTTCGAGCAGGCGCGCCAGTCGATCGCGTCCGTGCAGCTCCGCTCGGATCTCGTCGTGTCGGAGATCACCTCGCCGACGGAGGTCGCGCCCTACTCGATCGCGCTGGCCGGCGACGTCCGGCAGCGGATCCACGGCGAGGACTCCGAGCTCGGCACCGGCCGCTTCATCCTGCTGCACGACCCCGCGGGGCAGCCCGGCTGGGAGGGCGACTTCCGGGTGGTCTGCTTCGCGCAGGCGCCGCTCGAGACCGACATCGGCACCGACCCGTTCCTCGCCGAGGTGACCTGGTCATGGCTCACCGACGCGCTCGAGACGCGCGGCGCCGAGTACACCGCGGCCTCCGGCACCGCGACGACCATCGTGTCGTCGGGCTTTGGCGAGCTCGCCGACCAGGGCACGGGCGCGAAGGTCGAGCTGCGGGCGTCGTGGACCCCGGTCGACCTCGACCTCGGGCGGCATGTGGAAGGCTGGGGCGAGTTGCTGTGCATGCTCGCCGGTCTCCCGCCGGCGGCAGAGGGAGTGAGTGTGCTGTCCGCACGTCGAGCAGGACGTGGCTGAACCGACCGACGAGCCGGCGCCGCCCGACGCCGTCCCGGCCCAGCCGGTCGTCGTCGTCGACGACCCGGCCGCGTACCGCGAGGCCGTCCGCCGCATCGCCGAGGGCGACGGCCCCATCGCCGTCGACGCCGAGCGAGCGAGCGGCTTCCGCTACTCGCAGCGCGCCTACCTGATTCAGCTGTTCCGTCGCGGGTCGGGCACGGTCCTCATCGATCCGACCGCCTTCCCCGACCTCGACGACCTCGCGGCGGCGATGTCCGGCGCGGAGTGGGTGCTGCACGCGGCGAGCCAGGACCTGCCGTGCCTCCGCGAGGTCGGCCTGGACCCCGAGCGGATCTTCGACACCGAGCTCGGCGCTCGCCTGCTCGGCTTCGAGCGCGTCGGGCTCGGCGCGGTCGTCGAGCAGCTGCTCGGTCTGCACCTCGCGAAGGAGCACTCGGCGGCCGACTGGTCGACCAGGCCGCTGCCGAAGCCGTGGCTCGTGTACGCCGCCCTCGACGTGGAGCTGCTGCTCGACGTCCGGGACCACGAGGCCCGCCTGCTCGAGGAGGTGGGCAAGTCCCGCATCGCCGAGGAGGAGTTCGAGGCCGTCCGCACGCGACAGCCGAAGCCCGCGCCGACGGAGCCCTGGCGTCGCCTGTCGGGCGTCCACACCGTTCGCGGCAGCCGCAACCTCGCCGTCGCGCGGGAGCTGTGGCTCGCGCGCGACGCCTACGCCCGGGCCGTCGACTCCGCCCCCGGCCGGCTCGTCCCGGACGCCTCGCTCGTGGCCGTGGCGCGCACGCCGCCCTCGACCAAGCGCGAGCTGGCGTCCATGCGCAGCTTCAACGGCCGGGCGAGCCGCTCCGAGATCGACCGGTGGTGGTCGGCCGTCGAGACGGGGCTGACGACCGAGGACCTGCCGGCCGCGCGCGTGCCGAGCGACGCGCTGCCGCCGCCGCGCGCGTGGAGCGACCGCAACCCCGAGGCGGACCGACGGTTGAAGGCCGCCCGGCCCCGGCTGGTGCGCATCGCCGAGGACCTCGACCTCCCGACGGAGAACCTGCTGACGCCCGACGTGCTGCGACGCCTCGCCTGGGCGCCCCCGCAGCCGGTCGACGCCGGCACCGTGGCCGAAGCGCTCGAGGAGCAGGGCGCTCGCCCCTGGCAGGTCGTGGCGACCGCACAAGCGATCGCCGGCGCGTTTGTGGAGGCCGACCAAACGCCCGTGGACGAGGCGGAGGCCTCCTCGTAGGTCTCCTGCACCGGATTCGCCATGGTGCGGGGTGCACGATCGACTGTCGGACGGCGCCCCGACGGCGCCGGGAACGGAGCGGGCGTGACGGAGCGCAACGAGGTGGTGTTCGTCGACGGGGTGCGGACCCCGTTCGGCCGGGCGGGCGAGAAGGGGATGTACTGGGGCACCCGGGCCGACGACCTGGTCGTGAAGGCCATGGTCGGGCTGCTCGAGCGGAACCCCCAGCTCCCCCGCGAGCGCGTCGACGAGGTGGCGATCGCCGCGACGACGCAGCAGGGTGACCAGGGGCTGACCCTCGGACGCACCGCCGCGCTGCTGGCGGGCCTGCCCCGCTCGGTGCCGGGCTTCGCGATCGACCGGATGTGCGCCGGCGCGATGACGAGCGTGACCGCCGTCGCGGGCGGCATCGCCTTCGGCGCGTACGACGTCGCGATCGCGGGCGGGGTGGAGCACATGGGCCACCACCCGATGGGCTTCGACGCGGACCCGAACCCGAGGTTCGTGGCGGAGCGGCTCGTCGGCTCCGACGCGCTCGTGATGGGCGCGACCGCGGAGCGCATCCACGACCGCTTCCCCCGCCTCACCAAGGAGCGGGCCGACCGCTTCGCGATGCGCTCGCAGCACAAGGCCGCAGCCGCCTACGAGGCAGGGCAGATCCAGCCGGACCTCGTCCCGGTCGCCACGCGCTCCCCCGAGGGCTGGGGCCTGGCGACGCGCGACGAGGTGATGCGTCCCGAGACGACGCTCGAGGGGCTCGCGTCGCTGCGGACCCCCTTCCGCCCGCACGGGAACGTCACCGCCGGCAACGCGGCCGGGCTGAACGACGGCGCGACCGCCTCGCTGATCGCGAGCGAGCAGGCCGCGGAGGCGCTCGGGCTGCCGGTGAAGATGCGGCTCGTCGGCTTCGGCTTCGCGGGGGTCGAGCCCGAGGTCATGGGCATCGGGCCGGTGCCCAGCACGGAGAAGGCCCTGGTCAAGGCCGGGCTGACGATCGACGACATCGACCTGTTCGAGCTGAACGAGGCGTTCGCGGTGCAGGTGCTGAGCCTGCTCGACCACTTCGGGATCGACGACGAGGACCCCCGCGTGAACATGTGGGGCGGCGCGATCGCGTTCGGGCACCCGCTGGCCTCGTCCGGCGTCCGGCTGATGATCCAGCTGGCCCGGCAGTTCGAGCAGCACCCGGAGGCGCGGTTCGGGCTGACCGCGATGTGCGTCGGTCTCGGGCAGGGCGGCAGCGTCATCTGGGAGAACCCGCACTTCGATCCGAAGGCGAAGAAGAAGGCCGCCAAGAAGTCGAACGCGGCGCGGGCGAAGAAGGAGGCCGGTCGATGACGGACACCGCGGAGCGGACGGACCTGGCGGCGCTCGCCGCCGACGAGGTCGTCACCGAGGCGTACGCGCGCGACGTGGCGCTGCCGGACGACGGCGTGCTGGTGCTCGTGACCCTCGACAACGGGCGCGACCACACGCGTCCGAACACCTTCGGCCCCCGTGGCCTGCTCGCGCTCGAGGCCGTCCTGCTCGAGGCGAAGGAGCGCGCCGCGCGCGGGGAGATCGCCGGACTCGCCGTCACCGGCAAGCCCTTCATCCTCGCCGCGGGCGCGGACCTCAGCCAGGTCGGCGCGATCCCCGACCGCGCCGCGGCGAAGCAGCTGGCCGAGCTGGGGCACCGCGTGCTCGGGCACCTCGGCGAGCTGGGGGTGCCGAGCTTCTGCTTCATCAACGGGCTCGCCCTCGGGGGCGGTCTCGAGGTCGCGCTGAACGCCGACTACCGCACCGTCGACGCGTCGGCGCCGGCGCTCGCCTTCCCCGAGGTCGCGCTCGGCATCATCCCCGGCTGGGGCGGCTCCACGATCCTGCCGAACCTGATCGGCATCGAGGCGGCGCTGCGGGTCATCGTGGAGAACCCCCTGAAGCAGCGGACCCTCACCGCGCAGCAGGCGGCGGATCTCGGCATCGCCGACGTGCTCCTGCCCTCGGCGACCTTCCTCGAGCGGTCGATCGAGTGGGCAGCGGGCGTGATCGCGGGTCGCACGAAGGTGGAGCGGCCGCACGCGCCGGGGCGCCTCGAGCGCACCGTCAAGTGGGACGTGGCGATCCGCGTCGCGCGGAAGAGCCTGGAGTCGAGCATCGGCCCCGTGCCGAAGTCGCCCTACGCGGCGCTCGAGCTGCTCGCCGGCGCCAAGCGCGCGAAGGACCGCGCGGGGGTGCTCGCGGGCTTCGCGGCGGAGGACGACGCGCTGGCCGACCTCCTCGCGGGCGACCAGGCCGCGGCCTCCCTCTACGCGTTCGATCTCGTCCAGCGGCGCGCGAAGCGGCCGGCCGGAGCCCCGGACAAGTCGCTCGCGAAGAAGGTGACGAAGGTCGGCGTGATCGGCGCGGGCCTGATGGCGAGCCAGTTCGCGCTCCTGTTCGCGAGGCGGCTGAAGGTGCCGGTGCTGATCACGGACGTCGACCAGGCGCGCGTGGACGCCGGCCTGGCGCGCATCCGCGACGACATCGCGACGCTGCAGGGCAAGGGGCGCGTCTCCCCCGACGAGGCCAACCGGCTGACGCACTCCATCTCCGGCACCACCGACGTCGCCGACTTCGCCGGCTGCGACTGGGTCATCGAGGCGGTCTTCGAGGAGCTGACGGTGAAGCAGGACGTCTTCGCCCGCGTCGAGCCCCACCTCTCCCCCGAGGCCGTGCTCGCCACGAACACCTCCTCCCTGTCGGTGGAGGCGATCGGCGCGAGGCTGGCGCACCCCGAACGGCTCGTCGGGTTCCACTTCTTCAACCCGGTCGCGGTGATGCCGCTGATCGAGGTCGTCCGCACCCCGGCGACCGACGACGCGACGCTGTCGACCGCGATGGTCGTGGCGAAGTCGCTGAAGAAGAGCGCGGTGATCGCGAAGGACGCCCCCGGGTTCGTGGTGAACCGGATCCTCGCGAAGGTGCTGGGCGAGGCGATGCACGCCGTCGACACCGGCACCCCGTTCGAGACGGTGGACCGGGCGCTCGACGAGTTCGGCCTGCCGATGACGCCGTTCGAGCTGCTCGACCTCGTGGGGCTCAAGGTCGGGGCGCACGTGCTCGACACCCATCACGCGGCGTTCCCCGACCGGTTCTACGACTCCGCGAACCTGCACGCGCTGGCCGAGGAGGGCGTGCTGCTCGACAAGGACGACCGCGGCAAGGCGAAGGGCTTCGACAAGCGCGCCCTCGCGATCGTGAAGCGGTCCCAGCCGAAGGACGCGACGCCGATGAGCGCCGAGGAGTTCCGGCGCCGGGTCGAGGACGGGCTCGCCGACGAGATCCACCGGATGCTCGAGGACGGGGTCGTCGCCGCGGCGGAGGACATCGACCTCTGCCTGATCCTCGGGGCCGGCTACCCGTTCATCGACGGCGGGATCACGCCCTACCTCGACCGGGCGGGCGCGTCGGAGCGCGTCTTCGGCACGACGTTCCACACCCCGCGGATCGTGGGCGCCGCCTCCCGCTGACCCTCGTGCTCGCGCCCCGTCCGCAGGTCGGACGGGGCGCGAGCGCAGCGAGCCGTGGTCTCGAGGCTCCTCAGTCGCACCTCGACCAGCGGCGGCGACCGCACCCTGACTCGACCAGCGGGATCGACCGCCCGACACCACCGTCGGTCGAGGAGCGAGCCCAGCGAGCCTCGGTCTCGAGGCTCCCCAGTCGCACCTCGACCGGCGGGATCGACCGCACCCTGACTCGACCAGCGGGATCGACCGCCCGACGCCACCGTCGGTCGAGGAGCGAGCCCAGCGAGCCTTGGTCTCGAGGCTCCTCCGTCGCACCTCGACCGGCGGGGGCGACCGCACCCCCGACTCGACCGGCAGGATCGGCCGTCCGACACCACCGTCGAGCCTCGGTCTCGAGGCTCCTCCGTCGCACCTCGACCGGCGGCGGCGACCGCACCCTGACTCGACCAGCGGGATCGACCGCCCGACGCCACCGTCGGTCGAGGTGCGAGCGCAGCGAGCCTCGAGACCACCCCGGCCTGCTGGAGCGATCACCTCGTCTCGCGTGCGGGCTTCCCACCTCGACGGCTGCTCAGGTGCGGCAGCGCGCCGAAGTCGCCTCGGATGAGCGCCTCTCGCTTCGCTCTGCTCCAGTTCTGCAGCCGCTTCTCCCAGGCGAACGCGTCCTCGACGCGATCGAACTCGGCGGCGTAGACGAGCTCGACGGGGCGTCGGCGCTTCGTGTACTCGGCTCCGTTGCCGGACTGGTGCTGGTCGAGGCGTCGCTCGAGCTGCCACGTGCTGCCGACGTAGTAGGAGCCGTCCGCGCAGCGGAGCATGTAGGTGTACGGCATGCGCGGAAGGTAGACGCACCGTGCGACATCGAGGCGGAGTCGCGAGCGCGAGTGGTCTCGAGGCTCGCTGCGCTCGCACCTCGACCAGCGGTGGGACCCTTCCCGCTATCCAGGGTCAGCGGGCGGGCTGGTTCGCGGGGCGGGCGGCGGGCAGCTTGGTCCCCGCGAGCTGCGCCGTGATGTCCTTCGCGATGTGCGCGGCGGTCAGCCCGCTCTCCGCGAGGATCTCGCCCCGCTCCGCGTGCGGCAGGAACGCATCGGGCAGGCCGATCTCGTTCAGCGCGGTGTCGACGCCCGCGGCGCGCATGTCCTGCCGCAGCCGGGTCCCGACGCCGCCGACCCGCACGCCGTCCTCGATCGTCACGACGAGGCGGTGCCGTGCGGCGAGGTCGATCAGGCTCGGTGCGATCGGGACCGCCCAGCGCGGATCGACGACCGTCACGCCGACGCCCTCCTCGCCGAGCAGCCGCGCCACCTCGAGGCCCTGGGTGGCCATCACGCCGATCGCGACGACGAGCACGTCCTCGGCGTCGCCGCGGGTCAGGACGTCGACGCCGTCGTCGAGCCGCTCGAGCGCCGGCACGTCCGTCGGGACGGTGCCCTTCGGCAGCCGGAGCACCGTCGGGGCGTCGGTCACCGCGACCGCCTCCGCCAGCTCCTCCGCCAGCGTCGCACCGTCGCGCGGCGACGCGATCCGCATCCCAGGCACGATCTGCAGCATCGCGAGGTCCCACATGCCGTGGTGGCTCGGCCCGTCCGGCCCGGTGACGCCGGCGCGGTGCAGCACGAAGGTGACTCCCGCGCGGTGGAGCGCGACGTCCATCAGCACCTGGTCGAGCGCACGGCCGAGGAAGGTCGCGTAGACCGCGAAGACCGGGTGCAGCCCCCCGAACGCGAGTCCCGCAGCCGAGGTCACGGCGTGCTGCTCGGCGATGCCGACGTCGATCACCCGGGTCGGGAAGCGCTCCGCCAGCGGGGCGAGGCCGACCGGCCGCAGCATCGCCGCGGTGATGCCGACGAGCCGGTCGTCCTCCTCCGCGAGGTGCAGCAGGTCCGCGCCGAACACGTCGGCCCAGTCCCGCGAGTCGGACGGCTTCGACAGCGGGACGCCCGTCTCCGGGTCGATCACGCCCACCGCGTGGAAGCGGTCCGCCTCGTCCTGCCGCGCCGGCGCGTACCCGCGCCCCTTCTGCGTGATCACGTGGACGAGCACCGGCAGCTCGTAGTGCTTCGCCTGCCGCAGCGCGTTCTCGAGCGCCGCCTCGTCGTGCCCGTCGACCGGCCCGATGTACTTGATGTCGAGGTTCGAGTACATGCGCTCGTTCATGGCGAAGCGGGACAGGAACCCGTGCATCGCGCCGCGGGTGCCGCGGTAGACCGCACGACCCGGCTTCCCGAGCCGGTCGAAGAGCTGCTTGGAGCCGCGCTGCATGTCGCGGTAGGTGCGCCGCGTCCGCACCTCGTTCAGGTACCGGGCCAGCCCCCCGATGGTCGGGGCGTAGGACCGCCCGTTGTCGTTCACGACGATGACGAGCCGGCGGTTGTTGTCGTCGCTGATGTTGTTCAGCGCCTCCCAGGTCATCCCGCCGGTGAGGGCGCCGTCGCCCACCACCGCCACGACGTGCCGGTCGGTCTGGCCCGTGACCTGGTACGCGCGGGAGATCCCGTCCGCCCACGACAGGCTGCTCGAGGCGTGGGACGACTCGACGATGTCGTGCTCGCTCTCGGCCCGGTCGGGGTAGCCGGACAGCCCGCCGCGCTTCCGCAGGCGGGAGAAGTCCTGCCTCCCCGTCAGCAGCTTGTGCACGTACGACTGGTGCCCGGTGTCCCAGACGATCCGGTCGTGCGGCGACTCGAACACGCGGTGCAGCGCGATGGTCAGCTCCACGACCCCCAGGTTCGGCCCGAGGTGGCCGCCGGTCCTGGACACGCTGTCGACGAGGAAGGTCCGGATCTCGGCCGCGAGCTCGGTCAGCTGCTCCTGCGTCAGACGCGCGAGATCGCGCGGGCCGCGGATGGTGGGCAGGAGGGGCATTCGTTCACCTTACGAAAGACGGCAGCCGCACGCGTCCGTCGTCCGGAGGACGTCCAGCGTGGGCGAGGACAGGAGCACCCGGCCGACCGATCCAGTGGGCCGGGTGCTCCTCACCTCCCGCTCAGGCGACGAGCGATCGCAGCACGTACTGGAGGATGCCGCCGTTGCGGTAGTAGTCCGCCTCCCCCGGGGTGTCGATGCGGACGACCGCGTCGAACTCCACCGGCCCGCGTCCCTCCGCGGAGTGGGCGCTCGGAGTGGCGACCACGTGCACCGTGCGGGGCGTCCCGCCGTCGTTCAGCGCCTCGATCCCGGTGACGTCGAACGACTCGGTCCCGTCGAGCCCGAGCGAGTCGGCCGTCTCCCCCGCCGGGAACTGCAGCGGCAGCACGCCCATCCCGATCAGGTTCGAGCGGTGGATGCGCTCGAAGCTCTCGGCGATCACGACCTTCACGCCGAGCAGGTTCGTGCCCTTCGCGGCCCAGTCGCGGCTGGACCCGGAGCCGTACTCCTTGCCCGCGAGGATCACGAGCGGGATGCCCGCGGCCTGGTAGTGCTCGCTCGCGTCGTAGATGAAGGCCTGCGGCCCCTCGGGCTGCGTGAAGTCGCGGGTGTAGCCGCCCTCCACCCCGTCGAGCAGGCGGTTGCGGAGCCGGATGTTCGCGAAGGTGCCGCGGATCATCACCTCGTGGTTGCCGCGGCGGGAGCCGTAGGAGTTGAAGTCCTTGCGCTCGACGCCGTGCTCGGTCAGGTACCGGCCCGCCGGGCTGTCCGCCTTGATCGAGCCGGCCGGGCTGATGTGGTCCGTGGTGACGGAGTCGCCCAGCTTCGCGAGCACCCGTGCGCCCGAGACGTCCGACACCGGCGACGGCTGCAGCGCCATCCCGTCGAAGTACGGGGGCTTGCGGACGTACGTCGACGAGTCGGCCCACTCGAAGGTGGCGCCGGTCGGCGTCGGCAGGGTCTGCCAGCGCTCGTCGCCGTCGAACACCCCCGCGTACTCGTGCTCGAACATCTCGGTGGAGATGGACGAGTCGATGGTCGCCTGCACCTCGGCGGCGTCCGGCCAGATGTCCTTCAGGAACACGTCGCGGCCGTCCGAGTCGCGCCCGAGCGGGTCGGTCTCGAAGTCGAAGTGCATGCTGCCGGCGAGCGCGTACGCGATGACGAGCGGCGGGCTGGCCAGGTAGTTCATCTTCACGTCGGGGTTGATGCGGCCCTCGAAGTTCCGGTTGCCGGAGAGCACGGCGGTGACCGCGAGGTCGTTGTCCTGCACGGCGTCGGAGATCTCCTCCTCGAGCGGGCCGGAGTTGCCGATGCACGTCGTGCAGCCGTAGCCGACGAGGTAGAAGCCGAGGTCCTGCAGCGGGCCCATCAGCCCGGCCTTCTCGTAGTAGTCCGTCACGACCTTCGAGCCCGGCGCGAGGGTCGTCTTCACCCACGGCTTGGCCTTCAGGCCCTTCTCGCTCGCCTTCTTCGCGAGCAGGCCCGCGGCGAGCATCACGGACGGGTTGGAGGTGTTCGTGCACGAGGTGATCGCGGCGATCGCGACGGCGCCGTGGTCGATCGTGAACTCGCCGCCCGACGTCTTCACCGTCACCGGCTTCGATGCGTGCTGCGGCGCGGAGCTTACGTGGGCGGCCTGGAGCTCGCCCGGGTAGCTCGCACCCGCGAGCACCTCCTCGTTCCCGCGGGAGGCGTCGTCCTCTGCGGCGTCCTCGTCGCCGGGAGCGGCCGTCGCCGGGTCGGAGGCCGGGAAGCTGCCCTCCAGCTCCGCGTCGAGCAGCGTCGGAGCCTCGGCGTAGTCGGCGAGGTCGTGCTCGAAGGCCGCCTTCGCCGCGGACAGCTCGATGCGGTCCTGCGGGCGGCGCGGACCGGCGATGGACGGGACCACGGTCGCGAGGTCGAGCTCCAGGTACTCGGAGTACGTCGCCTCGCTCGCCGGGTCGTGCCAGAGGCCCTGCCGCTTCGCGTAGGCCTCGACGAGCGCGACCTGCTCCTCGGCCCGCCCGGTGAGGCGCAGGTACTCGAGGGTGACGTCGTCGATCGGGAACATCGCCGCGGTGGAGCCGAACTCGGGGCTCATGTTGCCGATCGTGGCGCGGTTCGCCAGCGGCACCTCGCCGACGCCCTCGCCGTAGAACTCGACGAACTTGCCGACGACGCCGTGCTGGCGCAGCATCTGCGTGATCGTGAGCACCACGTCGGTCGCGGTGACGCCGGTCGGGATGGCGCCGGTCAGCTTGAAGCCCACGACGCGCGGGATCAGCATCGACACGGGCTGGCCGAGCATCGCGGCCTCGGCCTCGATGCCGCCGACGCCCCAGCCGAGCACACCGAGGCCGTTCACCATCGTGGTGTGCGAGTCGGTGCCGACCAGCGTGTCCGGGTACGCCTGCAGCTCGCCGTCGACCTCGCGGGTGAAGGCGACGCGGGCGAGGTGCTCGATGTTGACCTGGTGGACGATGCCGGTGCCGGGCGGGACGACCTTGAAGTCGTCGAAGGCGGTCTGGCCCCAGCGCAGGAACTGGTAGCGCTCGCCGTTGCGCTCGTACTCGATCTCGACGTTGCGCTCGAAGGCGTCCGGGCGGCCGAAGAGGTCGGCGATCACCGAGTGGTCGATCACCAGCTCGGCGGGCGCCAACGGGTTGATGCGGGTGGGGTCGCCGCCCAGGTCGGCCACGGCCTCGCGCATGGTGGCGAGGTCGACGATGCAGGGCACCCCCGTGAAGTCCTGCATCACGACGCGGGCGGGGGTGAACTGGATCTCGGTGTCCGGCTCGGCGGCCGCGTCCCACGACCCGAGCGCCCTGATCTGGTCGGCGGTGACGTTCGCGCCGTCCTCCGTGCGCAGCAGGTTCTCGAGCAGCACCTTCAGCGAGAACGGCAGCGCGGCGTGGCCGTCCACCGTGTCGATCGCGAAGATGCGGTACGTCGTGCCGCCCACCTCGAGCTGCGTGCTGGCTCCGAAACTGTCCTTCGCGACCATCCGTCGGTACCTCCTCGTGCCGGGCCGGCCGCGACGGGTCGTCGGGAGCGGAGCCCTCGCGGCCACGATACCCGTGGGCGGGGACGCCGCCCCCACGCGGTCAGGGCGCGGGCCGCGCCCGCTTCGCCATCGCCTGCACGACGAGGATCGTGAGCACCAGCACGGGCGCGTAGAGCGGGAGCCCGAGCGCGATCTTCGCGACGCCGAGCGCCACGACCCGGTCGCCCGCGAGGTAGAGCGGCAGCTCCACGACGAGGCGGACGGCGAACAGCGCGGTCCAGAGCACGGTGAGCCACGTCATGGTCCGCCGCTGCGCGGGCTCGCCGCGCCACCCGCCGAGGTCGGGCACCAGCAGCCCCGCGGCGACGCCGATCAGCGGGCGGCGCACGAGCACCGAGAGCAGCAGGACGAGGCCGTAGCCCGCGTTCGTGAGGATGCCCGGCAGGAAGTTCTCGTTCGCGTCGCCGGTGAGGAGGGCGAGCGCCGCCGAGACGCCGGCGCCGAGCGCGCCGCCGAGGGCCGAGACGACGCGCTGCCGCCGCACCAGCCGGATCACGACGAAGACGGCGGAGAGCGCGAGCGGCGGCACGACCACGAGCGGCAGCAGGCCGCGGTCGACGGGCGCGGGCGCGGCTGCGAGCGCCACCACCTGGTAGGCGACGATGAAGAGCAGGGACGGCAGCACCGCCTCGACGATCCCGAGCACCCCGCCGATCGCCGCGACCATCTCGCGAGGGGTCAGCGGGTCCGCGCGGCCCGCGCGGGCCAGGCCGGTGCGGCGCTCGTCCGTCACGCGTCCAGCTGCGCGCGCTGCGGCGCGGGCCCCTCCGCCTCCGCGCCCTGCGGCATCTGCAGCGGGATGAGGTCGCGCGGCGGCATCGGCGACGAGCCGCGGACGACGACCACGCTGCGGAACAGCTCCTCCATCACGGCGCCGAGCCGCGGGTCGATCGCGGCGTCGCCGCTGATCACCCCGCGGAGGAACCAGCGGGGCCCGTCCACGCCGACGAAGCGGGCGATGCGGGTGACCGGCCGGCCGTCGGGGCCCGGCTGGCCGGGGATCTGCGCGAGCAGCTCCGGCCCGAGGCCGCCGTCGACGGTGCGCGTGGTCCCGCCCGAGGAGAGGATCTGCTGCTCGATCTGCTCGCGGATCTCGTGCCACAGCCCGCTGGAGCGCGGCGCCGCGAAGGGCTGCACCTGCAGGCTGGAGTCGCCGACGTCGAGCCCGAGCGCGACGACGCGGCCCGTGCCCTCCTCGATCTCCAGGCGCAGGCCGAGCCCCTCCCGCGGGAGGATCCGCACCCCGCCGAGGTCGATGTAGGGCCGGGCGGGGTTCGCCTCGGCCTCGTCGAGCGGGCCCGCCTGCGCCCGGTCGGCCGGTGCCGACTTCTCGCGCGGCTCGACCGCCTCGTCCTCGTCCGTCACGACTGCTCCCCTCTCGCGCCGGTCCCCGTGGACCCGAAGCCGCCCGAGGCGCGGTGGCTGCCGGGCAGCGACGCCACCGGCACGAACCGCACGGCGGGCAGCGGCAGCACGACGAGCTGCGCGATCCGGTCGCCGACCGCGACATCGTACGGCGCGGTCGCGTCCGTGTTGAGGAGGGTCACCCGGATCTCGCCGCGGTAGCCGGCGTCGACGAGGCCCGGCGCGTTGACGATCGTGATGCCGTGCCGGGCGGCGAGGCCGCTGCGCGGCAGCACGAGCGCCGCGGTGCCCGCCGGCAGCGCGATGGCGAGGCCGGTGCCGACGGTCGCGCGGCCGAGCGGCGGCAGGGACACCGCCTCGGCGGCGAGCAGGTCCGCGCCCGCGTCCCCGGGCAGTGCGGGCAGCGGCGCGGCTCCGTCGACGAGCACCTCGATCACGCGGCGACGCTACTCGTGGGCGGGGTCTGCTGTGATGAGGGGGTGACGACCTTCCGCGAACGCCTCGTGCCCGGCGTGGGCACGGCGCTGGCGCTGATCCTCCTGGCTCCCGCGGTGGCGCTCGTGGTGCTGCCGCTCGGCTTCCCGGCCGCGGCGCCCCTCGTCGCGGCGGTCGTCGTCACCGCGGCTGCGGAGGCGCTGCTCTTCGGCCTCACCCCCGTCATCGAGGTCCGGGACGGCGAGCTGCGGGTCGGCGCCGCGCGGATCCCGGTCGGGCAGACGGGCGAGGTCGAGTCCCTGCGCGGGCCGGAGGCGCGGCACGCGCGCGGCCCCGGCCTCGACGCCCGCGCCTACACCGTCTTCCGGCCCTCGATCGACCCGGTCCTGAAGATCGAGATCACGGATCCCGACGACCCCGTGCCGTACTGGCTGATCTCGACGCGCCGCCCGGACGAGCTGGCAGGCGCCCTCGCCGCCGCCCGCACCCGCTGATCGGACGACCCGAGCTGAAGCAGGCGCGCAGCGCCTTGATGCGGACGGGGCCGGCGAAGCCGGTCGCGGCCGCATCACACCGCACCCGCGGGAGGGTGCGAAGCGCCCCGGCGGCTCATGCCGCCGAAGCTCGTCGGAGCGCAGCGACGACGAAGCGCCCGCATGGGGGCCGGCGAAGCCGGTCGCCATGCGGGCGCTCCAGAATGAACTACGCCTCGCACTCCCGGCAGATCGGGCCGAGCTTCGACTCGTGGTCGAGCTGGGAGCGGTGCTTCACGAGGAAGCAGCTGACGCAGGTGAACTCGTCCGCCTGGGGCGGGAGCACCACCACGTCGAGGTCGAGGTCGCTGAGGTCGGCACCCGGCAGCTCGAAGCCACCCGGGTTGTCGGCGTCCTCCACGTCCACGACGCCGGACATCTTGTCCGGCACGCGCTCCTTCAGCGCCTCGATCGAGTCGGAGTCGTCATCGGTCTTGCGCGGGGCGTCGTAGTCGGTCGCCATCGGTACCAGTCTTCTTCTCGCGGGTCGTTCGCCGCGCTCACCAGGGGTTCCGGCGGCTGAGGCGGCGACAGTATGCACGAGGCGGCATGGTGATGCAAACGCCCCGCCACGATGCGCTGATCACGCGTCGCGGGCGGTCCAACCACCGAGACATGCGGCGTATTTCCCACGCCGAGCGCGGGCTCCGTGCCATCCTGCTGCCGCTCGCGGAGCCGGTCCCCGCGTGCCGCGGAGGAGTGCGATGCAGACGCTGAGCGTCGTGGCGGTGGAGGAGGGCGCCCTCGTCCTCGCGTCCCCCGCGGGCGACCGCTTCCGGCTGCCGGTGGACGCGTCGCTGCGCTCCCGGCTGCTCGCGACCGCCGCGACCCGGGACGAGCGCCGCCTCAGCCCGCGGGAGATCCAGGCGCACGTGCGCTCCGGCCTCTCCGCCGAGCAGGTGGCCGCGATGACGGGCGTCTCCGTCGACTCCATCGAGCGCTTCGTCGGCCCGGTCCTCGCCGAGCGGGCCTACATCGTCGAGTCGGCGCTGGCCGTGCGACTGCCGCCCGAGACGGAGGGGGCGAGGTCGCGCACCTTCGGCGCGGTGATGGGCGAGCGCCTGGACGCGCTGGCGGCGAAGGAGGTGCGCTGGAGCAGCGCGAAGGAGCCGGCGGGCTGGGTCCTCGCCGTGCGCTTCACCGCCGACGACACGCCGCACGACGCCCGCTGGCGCTTCGATCCGAAGCACATGGCGCTCGAGCCCGACAACGTGGAGGCCTCGACGCTGTCGCAGCAGGGCGTGCCCGCCGCGCTCACGCCGCGGCTGCGGGCGCTCGAGCCGACCGCGCCCGTGGCGATCGTCGCCGCGGCACCGGACGCCTCGCCCGCGGAGGCGGCCACGCGTCGCGCGCCGGAGCCGGACGGCGGACGCTTCGACAGCGCCGCGTTCGCGATCGACCCGGCCGCCTTGAAGCCGGAGGGGCCGACCCGCCGCGGGCGCCGCGGCCCGGCTCCCGCCGCGGAGGCCGTCCCGACCGCGGACCTGCTGCCCGCGCCCCGCGGGCGCGCCTCCGGCG
>NZ_JBHUEA010000033.1:0-24237 GCF_042680685.1 Amnibacterium endophyticum
CCACACCTACCCCGCACCGATCTGGGACATCTAGGCAAACGGGACCGAACAATAGGCGTAGGCGTCTCACGTGCAGGCGGATGAGACGTCTCGCTGGCGGGGAACTGGTACGTGCGAGTGAACGGTGAGCGCGTCACACTGCTGGCGTGAGCGCGTTCCCCGAGTACCCGGCTGTGCAGACGGTGCCGCACTTTGTTGGTCTCGCGTACGACGAGGCTGTGGCCTTGGAGCGTCGCCTGGGGCTTCACATCGCCGATCCGGATCCCGATGCGGCGCCAATCTCGAATTACTGGTGGGACCACAAGGAGCTCGTGGTGCTGACCCAGAACCCTGCTGCCGGCGCACTGATCGATCGCCAGGTGTCGGTGACGGTGACGCTGGGGCCACCTGAAGCGCCTATTGATGCTCGAGTGCGATTAGCCACCCCTCCTGCTCTGTCTGCTGCTGCGTCACCTGAGCCGGATGCACTCGACCGCTTCGACAAGCACTGACGGCTAGGGCTGGCCTCGGCTGCGTCTCGCGGGCAGGCGTGCGGGATTACGACCTCTCATCGCTCCGGCGCCGTCGGACGAGACGACCGATCAAGGCCGCGATACCGCCGAGCGCGGCGGCAGCCGCCAGCCAAGAGAAGGCCGGTGCCCCGAGCAGGACGCCCAATACGCGTAAGAGCGCCGCGAGGAGCACGGTGACGGCGAAGATTGCCGAAGAGACACGCAAGTACCTCGTCGTCTCCTGCACTGGCACACGCAAAACCTTCGGCGTGTCGCGAGCAGGGGAGTGAGACGTCTCGCGGGTAGCCGCTTGCGATCGCGGGTCAGGTGCGGTCGCGGGCCTTCGGGTTGACGGTGTCGCCACCCCAGTGCAGGGCGCCGTCGTGGTCGAGCGGCATCGCCTCGAGGCCGGGTGTCGCGAGGACCTGCTCGACGAGGCTGACGGGGCCGCCCAGGAGCGTGAATCCGAAGTCGATCTCGGTCGCGAGGCACCAGGCGGAGTCGGCGGGCCAGAGCAGTTGAGGCGCAGCGATGCCGCCGCCGGATCCTTCGCCCAGGCCGGCCTCGCTCGTCCAGTCCGGACAGGCGAGGTCCGTCAGCGCGCCTGCGAGCAGCAGGTACTCCCGGCCGGGCAGCTGCAGCAGGGGACCCTCGTCCAAGGCACGGGTGACCTCGGCGCTGACGCCGAGCTCGGCCCCGGATCTGGTGCCGGAGGTGGAACGGCCGCTGTCAGACAGCGTGAAGAAGGAGACGGAACGCAGCGCCCCCCAACCTGTCCACACCGCCGCGGTGACGTCGTCCGGGGTGGCCGTCGCCGTGCTGAGCAGCGGCAGCAGCGCCTCGAGGACGTCCTCGGGCATCCGGCCGTCCTCGGGGGCCTCGACGCTGGTGCCGTCGCCGAGGTCTGCCTCCTCCATCTGCACCCCCGCGATGCCGCCCCACTGCATCCAGGGGTGCGCCTTCGACCCCGTCAGCGCAGCGACCTCCGACCAGCGGATCGACTGCTGCGACGTACGAGTCGACCCGGGCCGATTGACCGGACCTTCCCACCAGTAGCGGACGCCCGGATGGAAGATCCGCGCGTACGCGGCGAACCCACTGGGCAGCACAGAATTGCGGCTCGCCCAGCCCGTCATCCTCGGCGCGATCCAAGCCCCTCGACTCACGTCCCCGGTCCACCGCACCTGACCACCCTCGCCCGTCACGACCGGACCCGCCAGCGCCATACGAATCCGGAGCATCTCGCGTGCAGGGTGCCGAGACGAGCCGACTGCTGGTGGCGGAAGTTGTACTCGGTGAATGGTTGCGTGATACTCGCGCAATGCTGAGCAGTGCACGGGCCGGAGGGGAGACCTCGCTGGGTCCGATCTTTCCGCTGGGGTACGAGTTGTCCTGGTGGGCGATCGCTGCGTGCATCATGTTGGTTATCGTTGTCGCGCTGATTCGAGTCCTCAGGTCCCGTGAGTTGAGCAGTGCGGCTCGGGTTACGTGGGTCCTGCTGGTCCTACTCACCATGCCCATCGGGGCCATCGCCGCACTGCTACTCGTACGCAACAGCGCAGGAACCTCGATCAAGAGCGGCGCATAGCTACCCAGCCCACTCCTGGTTAGTCGAGACGTCTCACGGGCAGCAGTTCGACACAGGGCCAAGGGGAACTAAGCCTCAGCGGTGAAGTTGCTGCGCTCCTCGCAGTGCGGCGCGGTTGTAGTGGCGGGTGGACGAGCGGAGTATCTGCTCGTGCCATCAGCAGAACAGGACAACGACGCACGGGCGAGGCTTGCTGCGCTGAAGGTTTCCATCGAGACCGAGGAGGGTCAGCGCCGAGCGAGGAGAGCGGCCGCAGTGCGGGCGATGCTTTTTCACACTCCGCCGCAGGCTGTCGCGGCCGCAGGTGCGACCGCGATTGCTCTTGCGGGCACGGTCGTCTTTGCCCTGCTGGCGCTGGCAATGAGGAGCACCTGGCTCGTGATTCCGTCTGCGATATTTGCGCTAGGTACCGTTGGGGGACTCATCGCTGCATCGAAACGATCTCGCGAGTAGCGGCAGCCTTGCTATTCGCGATCGCCGCACCATGACCGTTTCGCAAAGTTCCACAATCAGGGGATTGAGATCAGTGGTGTCGCTGCAAGATGGCATGAACGGTACTGAGGAGGCAGTTGTGGTCAGCAGGACCGGGCGTCTTGTTGCGGTGCTGCTGGCGCTGATTGCTGTCTCTGCGCTGGTGGTGCTCGGCTACTCGACCGCCCGCTTGAGTAAGGGCGATCAACTTGGGGTTGCATCTGTCTCGGTGCCGGTCCTGGAGGGGAGGGGCGACAGTGGTGGCATCACCGGTCGCTTGGGTGCGAGTCGTTCGGGAGATCGAGCCTGCTTCTGGATCGACGACAGCAGACAGGGCGGACAGCGGCTCTACCTGCTGTTTGCGTTGAAGTACTCCGCCAGTAGTGCTCTTGCCCTACTCGACCAGCAGGGCAGGACCATCGCCGAGGCGGGCGAGACCGTGACTGCAGTGAACGCCGCACCTCGGCCTGGCGCGGCCCCCAGGTTTTGCCCCCACGGCGCGGGGATGACCGTCTACGACGTGACCAGGACGAACTCCTGATGGCCCCTCGCCGGCGCGGAGGAGAAGGTCCACGGGTAGTCCCAGGTCCAGGAATCTGACACGAGCTAGTAGCGGTTCGCTCGAGGGGTCGGGGTGTCGTTTAGTTCTCGCGGATGGTCCGGAGCAGCTCTGCTGCGATCTCTGTAGCGGCATCACCGGTTTGGGCGCGAAGTGCTCCAGCGGTGATCGAGAAGCGGGGCGTCATATGGGCGTGTTGTCCCGTACGCATGCTGCCTCGGCCCGAGGTGCGGTTGCCGACATGGATGGGGTCTCCCTCCTGGACGAGGTCGAGGGGTCCGAGGAGTGCCGCGAGAGCGATAGGGGCGGCGTCGTCGAGTTCGGTGAGGTCGGCGGCGCGGAGCAGTTCGCTGCAGCGGCGGGTGAGGTCTGTCTTATCGACGAGTGCGCCGAGGGTGTCGGTCGGGATACTGGAGAACGCAAGGGACTCGGATGTGTCGAAACGGCACAGGCCTCGGAAAGCGTGCTCGCGGCGTGCGTTCCAGCCGGCTGAGCGGGTGCCTTGCGGTACTGCGGCCCAGGCTGCGGTACGGCTGCTACTTGCGGAAAGGCCATCGAGGTCGCCGAAGAACCCGGTAGCCCGTCCTCTGCGCGCGAGGAGGGTCGGAAGACCGTCGATCTCGGACGCGAGCATTGGTCGTGGGTTGATGGGCAGCAGTGCGACTTGCAGCACTGGGACGTAGGGCGGCACGGGGAGGGCCTGCCCGATCGCGGTGAGCCAGGAGGCAGTGACCGGCGAAGACACCGGCGTCCACTCAAGACGTTGGGGCGTCCGGGGAAGGGCCTCCAGCGCACCGTAGACGGCGGTGTTCAGGGTGACAATTGAGGAGAAGGCGCCACGGAAGCGGCCGTCGACGTAGTCCTCGACCTGCCGCTTGAAGGTTGCCTGTCGGGGTTCGTCGGCTTCGTCGGTGTTCTTGACGAAGACGAGGATCGGCTTGTCGAGCTGGCGTGCGAGTTGGAACTCTTCCTCGGTGGGAGCCAGCCCGGAGTCGGGGAAGGGGGTGCCGTAATGGGGGCCGAGGAGCAAAACGTAAACGTCGGCTTCTCGGACTCCGGCGAGGCAGGCGTCGCGGGACGAGCGGTCCTGTGCCTGGAAGTCCTCGAACCGCGACGGGACGTACTCGCGCGAGACCGACAGCAGTGCTGCGAGTCCTGAACGCTCATCCTTCAGACCAGCCGTCACCGAAGAGATGAATACCCGCACGCCTTCACGCTACGGAGCGCCGCCGACACCCGTACGGCTCGTCGGAAGCGCGAACGAGTCGGTCAGGTGGACGGTGGTGGTGGAGTGGTCGGATAACGGCGTCCGCTGCTGACAAGGGTGATGAGGACGCATCTCGTAGCCACGGAGCAGCGTCAGACAGCACTCCGTCAGCGGGTCGAGCCGTCTCGTCTGCAGGACGCGAGAACGCCCGCTGGAGTCACGACTTGGGCTGTAGACGTCGTACATGTCGGGCTCGACGGCGAGCCTGCATACGCACCTGCTGTTTGCGGATCCGTGTGGCCTCTCGTTCCCCGGCGTTGGCGTAGTGCTGCGGGGTCATCACGCGGCTGCTACGACCCGTGAAGGCCCCGATTGTCGCTGGGACCACGAAAAGCAGAACTAGCGCGGACATGACCCAGATCGACGGCCCCTCGGCCCCCAACTCCGCAATGAGGCCGCTCGGGTTCAAGATGAGTACCGAGATGAAGTAGACGACGAAGAGAACGCCGAGCCCGCAAAGGACCTTCTCGCTCCGCGGAAGAAGTGTCTTGTAGTCGATGATTCGACGGGCGTCCTCCCTGACGCGCTGCTCGAACCATGCACGCTCGTCACCGGCAGCCAGCGTCTGCGCGAGGCTGCTGTTCCGCTTCATCCGCCATGACCAACGCGAGAGAGGCAGCAAAAGGTTTAGGCCGGTAAGAAGGGCACCCGTCAGCGGAACCGTGAGAAGCCACCGGATCCAGTCCTGCATGTCGCACACGGTACGTACTGCCTCTGACATTGAAGCGTCCGCAGTCTCGCGACGAGGTCTGACCAGCAGGGCTGCGTGGGCTGCTGGCGGTAGTCCCACCGCCAGGGGCTTGAGACGTCTCGCCTGCCGGCGCTCGACGCGGCGACGCACGGGCTCTGTACCGTTTCGACTGTGTCGGCGTCGTCAGCAGGGGTGCGGATGGCTGTGGACGCGGATCGTGACGCGTTGTGGCCGTTGGTTCGCGAGTTCGCGACGTCGTTCGTGCCGCGTCGCGCGGACTTCGACGCCGTCCTGCCACGGCTGCTCGCTCGGCAGGACGACACCCTTGTGCTTGTCGCGGAGTCGGCGGACGGGGCCGTAGTCGGGTATCTCCTTGCCAGCACGCACCTGACCTTCCTGGCGAACGGCCCGGTGGCTTGGGTCGAGGAGGTGATGGTCGATGCGGCGCACCGGCATCGCGGGATCGGCCGTCTGCTGATGCGGGAGGCCGAGCACTGGGCTGCCGAGCGCGGTGCGGCCTACGTCTCACTCGCCAGTCGACGGGCCGGCGCGTTCTACACCGCACTGGGCTACGACGAGTCCGCGGTCTTCTTCGAGCGAGCAGTCTGACCTTTACGGTCGCCACCGTGTCTCCTCAGCAGGGATGTGGACGCCCGATTGAGGTCGGCCTTGAGAGTCTTCGGAGGTGGACCCGGGACCCGTGAGGGCGCGTGAGACGTCGCACTTCGGCATCTATGGGGTGTTGCTGCAGCAGGGTCGGCTGGTGACAGTACGGAAGTCCCGCGGACCGTATGAGGGGCTGCTCGATCTGCCCGGCGGGACGCCCGAGGCAGGGGAGTCGCCCTGGCAGACCCTTCGTCGCGAGCTGATCGAGGAGGTCGGGGCGCGACTGATCTCGGCGCAGGAGTGGCGGACATTCGCTCTGCACGTGGTTCGTTCCAGTCGGGGAGTACCGATCAACGGATGGCATCGGGGTCGAGTCGCTCGTGTTCGAGCTACCGGGAGAGCCGACGTCACGTGGGTCGAGGACGTCGTAGGTGTGGAGCTCATCGAGCCGCATCGGCTGCCACTCGGAGCATGTTCCGCGCCTCTGGCCTGGGCATTGAGAACGCACCTTGTTCGTGGGGCGTAAGCGACGTAGGTGTCTCGCGGGCAGGGCGACGATGCTCGCGAGCAAGGCTCTGGTTCGGGCGGAGGACCTGCTGTCTAACCTTGTGCCGTGAGCGCTCGGGCTGCAGGCGTCGTCCTGTTGGTCACCGCGGGTTTCGGGGCGATCATTGCTGTCGTCGGGTTCGTGCTCGTCGCTCGGGCTGACTCACGCGACTGGCTTGGTGCAGGTCTGATGCAACTGGGTCTCGTCCTGGTCGTTGTGCCTGTCCTCGGTGTGTTCCTTGCCCGCATGCGCCGCGGAGGTCGGCGCCGCTGACCGCTTCGCTCGCCGCACTGAGCCCTGCAGCGGGGACGAGCGTTTCGCCTACAGGGAGCGACTCATCTCGCCGGCGGGCGCGTGAGACTGGCGGGATGGCGATTCCACAGCCGACCGAGCGCCTTCGGTTCCGAGAGATGGGACCGACGGACCTGGGCGAGATGGCTGCCCTGCTCGGGGATCCGCTGGTGATGACCTTCTATCCGGCGCCGATGACACGAGACCAGGCAGCGGGCTGGATCACCTGGAATCAGGACAACTACCGGCGGTACGGGTTCGGGCTCTGGGTCTTGGAGACCCACGACGGCAGCTTTGTGGGCGACTGCGGCATCACCTGGCAGCGGGTGAACGGACAGCCGCGGCTCGAGGTCGGCTACCACGTGCGCGCGGACCTGCAGGGCCGGAGGTTCGCCACGGAAGCGGCCATGGCCGCGCGCGACTTCGCCCGCGACATGGTACGGGCCGAGGAGCTCATCGCGATCACTCACCCGCAGAACGCGGCCTCCCAGCGGGTAGCGGAGAAGCTCGGCATGCGCCTACTCGAGAACGACCTCGGCGAGGACGGGGTCGTCCACTGGGTGCACGGCATGCGGCTCCACTCGGCCTGATGTCGCCGGCGTCTCTGATGCAGGGGAATGAGGCGTCTCGCGTGCAGACGATGCTGGCTCTGCGCCGATCTCAGAGTCAAGTGTCTTGCTGTCCACCTGTTGAGCGACATCTGTCGAGGAACGAGATGCGCGAGTGACCGGGCAGCAGCCTGCAGGGCCAGCTGCCGTGACTGCTGCCGTTGAGTCGTCCGGTCCGGGGAGATCGTTTGTAAGGATCTGCGGGCGCGGACAACGTAGTAGGAGTGGGTTCTGAGGCGCAGGCGGCTGACGTGGTCGGCTTTGCTGCCTTCTACCGGGCCCACTATGTGGCAATCGTGGCGTTCTTCCAGCGGAGGGTGGACGACCGCGAGTTGGCTCGCGACCTCACCGCTGAGACGTTCCGGATCGCCTGGATGCGCTGGGACTCCGGGGTTGTGGTGACGCGCGCGTGGCTGTACGGGGTTGCGTACAACTTGGTGGGCGATGAGTGGCGTCGCCGCGCTCGGCTTGGGCCCGTCGGGGAGCTGCCTGACACGTTGGAGGCTCCGGACCGGCAACGCGATATCGAGGTGCGGCTGCTCCTGGCTTCCATGGATGCGACGCAGCGTCGAGTGCTGCTGCTCACCTACTGGGACGGCTTGTCTGCTGGCGAGGTCGCGACTGCGCTCGGGATCTCTCGCGCCAGCGTCTGGACTCGGTTGCATCGAGCTCGACGCGCATTTGCGGACGCGTGGGATGCCCCGCCGACGGCTCGACCCTCTCGTCCTACCCAGCCACGCCATCAACCATTCGAGGAGTCATCGTGAGACGCACGATTCGAGCCCTTCGACAGAGTGATCCCGCGCGTGATCTCGGGCTGACGATCGATGAGCGGGCTGAAGCGGAGCTCGCGAACCTCGTCGGCCCGCAGTCGATAGCGACGTCTCCGACACATCGTGCGCGCATGTCGAGGTCGAGGTCACAGCTCCGAACTGCCTTTGCAACAGGGGCGGTCGCAGTGGCCGTAATCGCTCTGACGCTCATCGTCCTCGTCAACACTCCAACGACGCATCGGTCGAATCTGCCCGCGCAGCATGCGACGGTCCAGTCTCCGGCTGCGGAGGGGGCTTCCGCCTCGATGCTGATCGGTCCGCGTGGCTCGAAGGTCCTTACCCGCGCGCAGCTGCACGAGTACGTGCTGCGCACGTTCGATGACGTCGGGTCGACCAATGCGGCGGCCTGGGAGGAGCAGCAGTGGCTCGCCATCGGATGCATGGCCGACGCGGGTTTCCTCTGGGATCCGACTCTGGAGCGTGCGCCACACCAGACTCCCGCCGCGGACGGGCTGACGCCGTCGCAGCAGCGGCAGTGGCAGAACGCACTCGGCGGGCCGGGGTCGACCAGCTCCTACAACTGGCGGACCGAGTCCGACTGGCGCAACGCCGGCTGCATCGGCCGAGCCGTGCACGCGACGTCGCAGCAGGACGGAGTCCGATGAGTCCGACAGATCAGACCGTCACGATCTGCTTTCAGTCGTCGCTGCGAGAAGATCAGTGACGCAGCGGCCAGGTGCACGGCACGCCGTCGGAAGGGTCCGCTCGATCTGGCCGGCCGTGTTCCGCGTCGTCGCGGCAGCGGTCGCGGTGCTGCTGGTCAGCGGCGGGTCTCTTGCGGCGTACAGCACATGGCGGCTGACGGAGAAGGTGCAGCAGCACGCGATCGCGTTGCCGGGCGAGAACGTTCCGTCGGTCGCGGCGCTCGACGGCTCCTTCAACGTCCTGCTCGTCGGCGCGGACAACGCCGCCGGTCAGCACTCGTTCGGCAAGGCCCGTGAAGCGACGCTGAACGATGTTGACATCCTCGTTCACGTCTCGGCGGACCACACCCGCGGCACTGTGATCAGCTTCCCCCGCGACCTCGTCATCCCACACCCGAAGTGCCGTGACCCAAACACTGGGCAGACGTACGCTGCGATGACCGCGCAGCCTTTGAACGTGGCATTCGAGCGGGGCGGCCTCGGGTGCGTGGTGGACACCGTCGAGCACCTCACCGGACTCGCGATCCCATACGCGGCGTTGTTCTCCTTCGCCGGGACGGTGAAGATGGCCGACGCCGTCGGGGGCGTCCCGGTCTGCATGACCCGCGCGATCGACGACTCGAAGTCCGGGCTGCACCTGCCTGCTGGCACATCGGTCGTCAGCGGCCGCACCGCGCTGGCCTATCTGCGGGAACGGAAGCGGATCGGCGACGGCAGCGACCTCGGCCGGATCGCCTCGCAGCAGGCCTACATGTCCGCGCTGCTGCGGAAGATGACCGCCGCCGGCACCCTGACCGATCCGGCCAAGCTCTACAGCCTTGCCAACGCTGCGGCCGACAACGTCAGCCTCTCCCAGTCACTGGCCGGACTCGACCGGATGGTGCAGATGGCCGTCACGCTGAGATCCATCGACCTCGACCAGATGGTCTTCGTGCAGTACCCGACCCAAGCAGACCCCGCGAACTCCTACAAGGTCATCCCGAACGCGTCGCTCGCGACCGAGCTCCTCGACCGCGTGCACCGGGACCAGCGCGTCGCCCTCGGCACCCACGCCCTCGGCATCTCCGCCACCACCGCGCCCAGCAGCACCCCCAGCAACAAGCCGCACATCAAGGGCACACCCTCTCCCACGACCGCGCCGACGGACGGCGCCGAGATCGCGGGCCTGACCGGCACCACGGCCGCGCAGCACACCTGCACCGTCACACGGACCGACAACTGAGAGAAGCTCGCATCAAAATCCGTGTGGAGAGATACGGCCGATATGGGAGCGCAGTCAGGACGACGATCGTCGAGGACTGCCGCGCCGAGTCGGTGTGGTGGTCATCGGCGTCGTGGTGCTGCAAACCGCTCGAGGCGCAAGCTGGCGTGCACCTCTCGGTCGCAAGGGCCGCAGTTCCGTGAGCAGCCGTACGAGACGCGCGGGACTGCAGCAGTCCCGCCACCTGGGCGTCACCTCGAGCGAGTGGAAGTTGGGGGTGCTGAAGGTATGGCAGTGGACTTTCGGAGGATCGCGAGGGCCTCGGACCCGATGAGACGGTGCGCCATACAGTCCCCTTCGGGTAGCGGCGGCTTGTCGGCTCGGCGCGTTGGAGGTGGGGCAGATTGCGGGGGCTCGGTCTGTTGAGCGGAGTGGTTGTGCTGCTGCTGGCGGGATGCAGTAGCCCTTCAGTCGGGAGGAGCCCGGCTCCGGCTCGACCGGCAGCGCCCTCCGCTTCGTCGATGGAGTCGCCAGCTGCTAGCGCCTCGGCGCAAGGGTCGTCCGCTTCCTCGGGTGCGTCAGTGCCTGTCCCCGATCGCTCGGGCCGGATCACTGCGGCGGGGTGTTCGAACGGACTGACCACAATCCCTGCCGGTGCTGACGCGGCTCGCATCTCGGACGTTGACGGCGACGGGAAGCCTGACACCGAGTTCTACTCCGAGGGCCCGAACGGCTTCGAGTACGGAATCAAGACATCCGCCGGTGGCGTCGACACGCTGCGTGACGATCTCGCTGGGCCCGGGGTGCACAGCGGGTGGACGGCGACAGTGGATGTGGCGGTCGGCCACGTGACCGTGCTCGATGACGGTCGCTCGGCGACTCTGCACGCGTTCGTCGGGTGCCGCTTCGTCACGACGAACGGTCCGGACGGGCAGCCGTACCGGTTCGGGCTCAACGGCTTCTATCAAGCTGGCACCGGGGTGGCCTGCAGCGGGGGCAACGGTGGTGTGCTGGTCGAGGGAGTGTTGGCGCACAAACGGCGCAACGGGAACTACGACATCCGCTGGACGAACATCGACATCTCGGCCGACGGCACCAAGGCGTCAAACGGACCGACCTCGACTCGATGGGCGGACCTCGCTCCCAGCGATCCCCGAGTACACCAAGCCATGGGCAGCTACTGCGGCAACATCCCCAAGGTGCACACCAACGGCGAATGACAACGAGGGCAGCGGTTCGCTCCGCGGTCTCGTAACCAGGCGAGCGAGACGTCTCGCCGTTGTATGAGCCGGCATCACCGCAGTGCATTCTGTGGGTGTGTCGTCGTGGGTCCCCGTTGTGGTCGGTTTGCTCGTGACGCTGGTCGGTGTGGCGAGGCTGTATCAGGGCAGGAGCATCAGTCGCACGACGCTGCCGTGGCAGCGTCGTCGTCATCATGAGGGCGACTTCGACGGGCGCAAAGAGCTATGGGACGACTCGCGTCAGGCTGCGCGCTCAGGGATCGTCTTCATGGCTGGAGGAGCGCTGATCGTCATCGTGTTCGCGATCGCGCCGTTGCTGCGCTAAGCCGCCTCTCGAGTACAGAACCCGGGCGATCTCACGAAGAGGAAGCGGAGATGTGGCTCACTTGCACAACTTGCAGGGCTCAGCTTCACCGGAAGGCCGCCGCGCCGACGAGGATCGCTACGAATCCGAGCACGAAGAGTGCTGCCAGCGGCCAGGGAACGCCATCTCGCTCTTGTGCGGTTTTGGGTCGTCGACTCCTCCGTACGAAGAGCAGGATCATCAAGGTGTCGATGACGGCGCCGGCAGCGATGAGAACCACTGACACGGCGGTGCCCGGGGTGAACGTCACGGGCCGATCGTCCAACAGTCAGCGTGACGCAAGGTCCGAGGAGCACACGGGCAGAGACGGTCACTCAGCTTCGAGACCGTCCAGTTGGTCAGTGCTGATTGAGCAGAGGCGTTCCGATGACGATGCTCACGACGGCTGCAAGCAAGACGATGCCGATCGGCACCTGCCGGTGAAACTTGCTGCTGCTGCTGCTGCTGCTGCTGCTGCTGCTGCTGCTGCGCGAGGTGCTGTCCGCCGTGCTCAGGGGTGACGCTGTGCCGCCAGCGACGGCGGCAACGGCATCGAGGAGCGCTCCGACGTCTTTCTCGCTCTGTCTGTCCCCAGTCCTGTATCTGCAATCGGAACGTGGGCCGACTGCCGACGGTGACTAAGGTTCGCGTGGCGTCGGAAGGAGTAAAGTCGGCGACGAGCGTCTCGCCCCAGGTCAGCCAGTTGGTACGTCGGTACAACTCGACTGAGGTGGGGTCTGTCTTGTCGAGGGTGCAGTGCCGACTCCCTGCTACTGCGCGCTCGAATAGTTCAGGAAGCTCGTTGATCGTCGCGGGGGCCACGCGGGAGCCAGTCGCTCGAGCACGTCGTGAGCGGATGGACGGGTCGAGGCTCACCTCGCCATCCTCTCCTAATGATTTGCCCTTTTCACTCGTAATCGCCGTGCGATTAGCTGGTTCAACCGTGTCTCACGTGCAAGGGGCAAGTCGTCTCGCGAGCAGGGCTTCAAGACGCTGGTCGGTTGAGACTTGTGTTGTGGAACCGCCTGCTCGACTTGTTCCTGGTCCGCGTGTTCTGCGGGTGTTCTTCGATCACGGGCATGAGTGGCCGCTGTGGGAGACAGGCACGTACAAGTACACGATGGAGCCGTCCGACTACGGCTTCTCGGAGGAGTTGATCGACCTCCTGCGGCGCTGGCACGTGTTGTGGGAGCGAGTCGCGAGCTTCGACATCGGTGAACCGGTTCCCGAGCCTTCGGCCGCGGATCGTCCAGAGCTGAAGTCGTTGAAGCGTCTGGCCGTTGCGGTGATCAAGCGCGAGGTGCCGCCAGACGTGCAGGTACGTGCCGAGTGAGCGAAGTCTCAACGGCAGGCGACCGGGACTATGACTTGTCAGCGCTCCGGCGCCACCGGACGAGACGACCGATCAAGGCTGCGATACCGCCGAGCGCGACGGCGGCTGCTAGCCAAGAGAGAGCCGGTGCCACGAGCAGGATGCCTAGTACGCGTAGGAATGTCGCAACAAGCATCGTGACGACGAAGATTGCCGAAGAAACGCGCAGGTACCTCGTCGTCCTCCCGGATTCGGGCACGGGCAAATGGTAGACCCTCGGCGTCTTACGGGCAGGGCTGATGAGACTGTTGGGCAGGATGTAGGTATGGACGAGGTCCGATTCAATGAAGAGCAGGCTGCAATCGCCAATCGGATCAAGGGCGTCGACCGCCAACTAGACCAGCTTGACGATCACATGCGGCAGTCGGCGATGTGGGGGCTGCACGGCAGTGGTGCCGGCGTCGGAGCTCTTGCTCGTGGGCGAGCGCGCGCGCAAGACGAGGCCGCTCGAGCCAACCTGCAGTCGCAACGAGACTCCCTAGCCGATCAGATGCGACAGTCGATCGAGCGGTCGCACACGTAGGCGGATGAAACGTCCAACCCGTATCGGTTCTCGGAGGGTCGGAAGTCGCAGCGTCGTCTACTCGTCAGTCCTTCTCGAGGTCGAGCGCGACTGCGGATTCATCATCGCCGTCGACGGTGACTATTGCCTCGCCCGGAAGTTCGTCTGCGTCGATCAACGCGTCGACCCAGGAACGCGGGAACAGGACGCGAACGGTGCCCTCGTCTCGCGTAATCGCACTCGGGGCGTCCTCGTGGTTCTTCTGCTTCACGGCCGCGCTGTCCCACGCGAAAACGATTGGCGAGTCGGCGGCGTTCCGCACCCACTTCGTGCCGAACCGCACCGTGGAGCCATCAGTTCGACGCGCGAGCACGCTGAGCAGCAGCTCTGACTGCTCCGCCGGCTCGGGGACGTCCACCCAAGTCGCGGTGAGCCCCTCGGCAGTGATCAGAGCGCTATGGAAGCGAGTAGTTGTCACAGTCGCGACGCTACCCGCGTCCATTCGCGCGTCTCGCGAGTAGAGGGTGTGCGGGCGGCTACTACTGAGCGCGCTTGAGCCGCACGACTCCTGCGCCAAGAAGCAGGACGCAGCCGGCGAGTAGAACCAGCGCGAAGAGCAGGAACGCGTCGTAGTCCGCACGGAGCATTGGGCACGCGGCGGATGACGTGTCGTCGGGGCAGGTACGCCAGGGCTGTAATTGGAAGACGGCCGAGCCGATCAGGCCGATGATCGCCAGAGCGACGCCTGCCTCGGCGAAACGACGGGCGACTCGGCTGGACACCTGGCCAGTGAAGCAGGTCGGAAGGCTTTGTCTCACGGGCAGGGGAGTGAGACCTCGCGCCCTCGGGGTCAGCGGCGGTTGATGATGATCGCCGCAATGACTGCGACGGCGGTGATGACGCCCACGGCAACCCACATGTAGAGGGGCCAGTCGCCGTGAAACTTGCCGGCGAAGTACACGCCTCGAGTATGAGCAGTTCGACCGTGGCCGGCTGCAGCCGCAACGAGCCTGCGCCTCGCGGGCAGGAGGCGAGACGTGCGCTGACGGCGGGGGTGGCGCGGCTGGGAGTGTGGCCGCGTGTTGTTCGAAGTCAATCTGGCCGCGGACGCTCGAGGGTGGGCGGACCCGACGGTCCAAATCGGGGACGCCGGGTTGAAGATGACAGCGTCGTACCTCACGGATGCTCTTGGCGAGCTGTTGCAGGCGCTGATGTCGCTGGTGAATGGCAGCTTGATTACGGAGTGCGAGTGGACGCAGGAACCCGGCGGGTGGCGGTGGGAGTTCCGACGACCGGACGAGGCTGCAGTCGATCTCGTGATCGCCTTCAAGGAGGACGCCTACACCCAGCCCTGGATTTCCATCGAGTCAGCGCAGGTGCGGCTGCAAGAACGCTTGCCTCTGACCGAGGTGATCGAAGCCATCACTGCGGGGAGCAGGCGCTGTTTCGAGCAGTGGGGCTTGTCCGGATTCGCCGAGCAGTGGGACGAGCACCCGTTCCCACTACTGCAGCTTAAGGCGTTGGAGCGGTGGCTGGACGATCGAGTGCCCGCTCCGCTCTACGCCTGAAGCGACGACTGACCAGACGCGCTCGGGACTATGAAGGCGAGGCCTGCAGCCCCAGAGCTACCGTTCCAGCATGCCTGTTGGGCCGGGTTCCGCAGAAGCGGCTGTGGTGGCGAACAAGATTCGTTCAGTCGACCGCGAGCTCGATCTCCTCGAGCAGGAACGGGTTGAGTCGGTTGTACTGGGCATGAAGGCTGGGATGGGAGCCGCAGCCATGGTCAGGATGGGGCAGGACGCGAGCGACCTCCGCCATCAGCGGTTACTCGAGGAACGAGCCGACCTTGTCGCTCAGCTAAAGGGACTGCTGGGCGACTCCTAGTCCGAGCGTCCGCCCCCCCCCGTGCAACCACCGGGCAGATCAGACGGTCACTCCCCGAGCGCGGCGTGAAGTCGCTCGGCGAGTCCGGCCAGTGCTGATTGGAGGCCCACAGCGTCGGCGCTCGGTGCAAGTCCCTCGCGTCGCAGGCGCCCGGCGATGGCGGTCTCGAGGTGAGAGTCCAGTTGCCCGAGCATCGACTGGCCTTGCAGTCGGGACACAATCCCGATCAACGCTGCAGCATCAGCCGCCGGGAGCGCCACTTCGTCCGGTCCGGTACTCATCACGATCGAAGTGAACAGCCGCCCCATCCCTGGCGCAACGATCCGTGTCTCGTGTGCAGGCCGGTGAGCGTCTCACTCCGGACCTGCTGCTCGCGCTTGCGGAGCTCGGCGGTGTCGTCTGGTGCTGCCATCTCTATACACCTAGGTTTGCAGGGTGCTGCGGCTGGCTCGGGTGACGCCTGCGACGGTTGACGTGCTCCGAGAGCTCGAGGCGGCTGCAGAGGCGTTGTGGGGGCTGCGCTTGGTCGCGCTCACCGGTCGGCCTGCAGGTTCGGTCTATCCGATCCTGGCTCGGCTCGAGGAGGGCGGTTGGGTGGCGTCGCGGTGGGAGGACAGCGCCGATCGGGGACCGCGTCGCCGCTTCTACGAGCTCACGCCTGAGGGGCGTGCAAGCGTCGTGCCGCTGCTGATGAAGGAGCGACCTCACGGGGCAGCCAGTGGTCTTCCCGTGCCGCTGGGCCGAGCGGTGGGGCTGTCGTGAGCGGGCCGGAGCGGATGTTGCGGGCGGTGGCGTTGTCGGTGCCGCCGCTGCGTCGACGACGGTTCGTGGAGGAGTGGCAGACAGATCTTGCGGCCGCTCGTCTACTCGGGCTGTCCCCGTGGTCGATGGTCGTCGCGGCCGGCCGGGTGGCGGCCTTGCTGCTGTGGCTGCACGTACGGGCGCAGGTGAGGCGGACGCCGAGTCGCCGGGAGCTGACCGGGGTCGGCATCGGGATCGGGCTGCTGCTCGTGGTGACGGACATCCAGGTGACGGTGCTGGTGCCGTTCGTCGTCCTGGTGATCGTGTTGTGGGCGCGGTGGCGGATCGGCCGCTGGATCGAGCTCGGCCGGTGAGCCTGTTCGGATCGGGACGGTCGGGTCGGTCGTCCGCGAAGCATGGCGCGGCAGGGCTCGTGCGGGATCTGGTCGTGATCGTGGTGATCGCGCTGCTGGCCTCGTTCCTGATCAAGACGTTCCTGATCCGGTCCTTCTACATCCCGTCCGCGTCGATGGAGAACACGCTGCTGGGCGAGCCAGGCCACCACGACCGGATCCTGGTCGACGAGCTCGTCCCGCGCCTGATCCCGCTCCAGCGCGGCGACGTGGTCGTGTTCACCGATCCCGACCACTGGCTCGGCGACGAACCTCAGCCCGCGAGCCCGACCGGCCCGGTCGCAACCGCTGCCGACTGGGTCGCCGGCCTGGTCGGGATGTCGAACCACGACTCCGCCGGCCACCTTGTCAAACGCGTCATCGGCTTACCGGGCGATCGGATCTCCTGCTGCAACGGTCTCGGTCAGATGAGCATCAACGGCATCCCAATCAGCGAGCCCTACGTCCGCATCCCACCCGGCTACACCGCCGTCAGCCGCGACCCCTTCCACACCGTCGTCCCCGCCGGCGACCTGTGGGTGATGGGCGACAACCGGTACAACTCCTCCGACTCCCGCTTCAACGGTCCCGTCCCCATCGAAGACGTCGTCGGCCGCGCCTCCGTCATCTCCTGGCCTATCACCCGCTGGAACTGGCTCAGCAGCTACCCCGCCACCTACAACGCCGTCAACCAGACCAACCCCTGAACACAGCGCTCAATGTCGGTACCTCAAGCACAGCAGCGAGCAGTTCCAGGAGCAGGGGAGTGAGACGTCCGGGCTCCGGGCGTCCGGCGATGCTCCGGTGTCGAGGCGCTGTCAGCGGTGCGGCTGGTCCTGGGTGAGGAAGCGGAGTGTCGCTTCGGCTACGGGTCCTGGTCGGCCTGAGTTCCAGGGGCCGTCGTGGCCGAGGCCGGGGAGCTCGACGAGCTCGGCGCGCGGGTTGCGGGCTGCGAGGGTGCGGGCTGCGTGCTGGAGGAAGGCGGGGCTCTTGGTGCCGCTGATCACGAGGAGGGGTTTTTCGAGGTCCTGGTACCGCTCGGGGTGCTCGTTCGCTTGGGACACGTCGTGGAAGTCGTAGCGGACGCCGGGCAGCAGATCGCGCAGGCTGGTCGCGGAGCCGCTGGTGCGCACGTGCAGCGCCAGGAGCGCTCCGGTCAGCAGGCGGGCGATCGGGCGGGGGAGGCGTCGGAGGGGTGCTGGTGCGGTGCCGGCGGTCAGGAGCGCGTCGAGGAGCGCGGACGGCAGGTCGCCGCGTTCGATCTCCTGACCGAGTCGTGCGATGCCGGCCCGGTCGATGCCGTGGTCGTAGAACGGCGGCTCGAACACGACGGCTCGTTCGATGCGCGGCAGGGTCTTCGCGGCTTCCAGGGTGATGACGGCGCCGGAGCTGAGCCCGAAGACGGTCGAGGTGCCCGTCGTCCGGAGGATCGCGTCGATGTCCTCGACGTCCCTGGCGAGGTCGTGGTCCTGCCCGTACGGGCGCGGACTCGAAGCGCGTCCGCGCCGATCGGCCGAGAACACGGTGAAGCTGCCCGAGAGCAGCTCGGCGAATCGGTCATAGGCGCGCGCATCGGCCATCGCGCCCTGCACCAGCACGACACCCGGTCCGTTGCCACGGCGGAGGTAGCCGATGGCCGTGCCGTCGGCGGAGCGGACGGAACCGGTAGTCGAAGGGGACGCCACGAGCGAACTCCATCACACTTCAGCGCAGGCCGTTCGTGGTGGTTGCACCAGAGCAGGGTGCCTCGCAAGCAGGGACCTGAGACGCTGCGGCTTGCGAGGAGTCCGCAAGAGCTTGGGAATTGCGCACCGCCTCAGTGGTGGCGAAGCTTGAAAGCAAGGTCCCGCGCGGTTCGCGCTACCTTTCCGCGCCGCCGCTCACTCGCCTGACCCTCCAAAATCGAGTCACGCATCTCGCCGTAGAGCTTGAGCCACGGTCCGTCGAGCGTGACGCGGAGCCGCTTCATGCGGCGCGAGTAGACCTCGAGCCAGCGGACCTCCAGTGTCGGCCGCTGCAGTGTGGCGTCGAGCAGCGTGAAGGGATGGTCGAACGTCTCTTGAAGCTGAAACAGCGGTACCTGGATGTCCCATGACTCGCCCGGTGCAAGGAAGGACCGCTCTTGGTAGGGGCGGACGCCGTCATCTGTCTCTTGCGTGAAGCCGATAACTGCCGTGTTCGTGGTGACGTCGACCATCCTCGCGTGGTCGCGACCGTGGTTGGAGATGGAGATCTTCATGAAAGGGATCGCATACGCAGCAGACCCAGCTCCGAACCAGTGCTCCTCGATACCGCCAGTCAGACCGATGCGGTCCCATCGGACGTGGAGCCAGGCGCGGTCCTGGAACCGCTGCGTCTGCCAGATCGCGAATCCGGCAGCGACTAGCGCGGCGGTCGACACGCAGATCGTAATGATGTCCAGGATCACGCGGTCAGGGTAGGACGCGGGCCGAATAGCCCCGAGTCCCGATTCGCCGTCCGCCAGGATGAGCAGCGGCGCGCTGGGCCCTCAGGAGTTGTTGAAGTAGGACATGTCGGGGTCTTCGGCGATGGTTTGCCAGCGCTGCCGCATCTGCTGGCCCGTCAGCTGCTGGTCTTTGATCCAGTGGCGTTGGTCGGCCGCGTGAACCCATCCCGCTGCTTGCAGAAGCTGGCGTGCGGTCCGGGGATGCACTCGAAGCGCACGGCCGAGTTGGCGCGCTTGCCACTCGGTCTTGGTATCGATGAGGCGCATGAGCGTCGTCGGGTACTGCAGCCCAGAGTCGCGCAGTTGTGCCGCTACGCGTCGCGCTTCGCGCTGCCTGCGTCGTGTACGGCCTAGAGGCCAGTAGTGGCGAATCAGCCAGCCCAGTAGCACCGCCGGTGCGCTGCTGAGTGGTGCGAGCGGCTGGATGCCGAGGGTGCTCATCCACCTGAGAACGTCGAATGCGAGGGTGTCGCCCCCCATGCCCTCTTGTGGACGGAGGACGAGTCGGTCCCAGCGGCCAGCGATGTACCCAGCGCGAACTGCACGTCGGAGCTCACCTGCGGTGAGATCCCTAGCGAGAAGATCGGCAACTCGAACACTTCCATCTGGCCGGACGGCGAACGGAATCATCAAGGACTCCACTAGGGCGACGGTGCCGTCGCGCCTCGGCTCGCTTCCGGTGCCCAACTCGCAGAAGGCGATGTGCGACTCCTGCGGCAAGTAGCCCGAGTTCCAGTCCGAGAGCGTCTGCGCGATGAGATCGCGCAGTTGTTCCTCGTCTTCGGCCAGAACACGTCGAGGGGTCGGTGTCCTCAGGAGCTGCCCGCCGGGGAAGTTGCCGTCGGCGAGGTAGAAGGTCAGGCGAAGCGGCGCCGGCATGAGGGAGATCCTGCCGGAGGCGGCACTTCTAGTGCGCTCGTGGCGTCGAGCGCAGTAGGCGTCTCGTGAGCAGGGGAGTGAGACGTCCCACGACGTCATGTTCTCGTCAGATGACGGTCTGCGTACTCCCGTCGACAACGAGGGCTTGGCCATCGCTGAGGGCCCAGTAGGGCTGGTTGAGGCGGTCGTAGTGGGCGGCTTCTTCGGTCACGGCGGCGGTCTCGGGGTGGTCGGGAGATGAGAGGTGAGGAAGGACGGGGCGGTCCAGGATGTTCAATCCGTCAAAGGTGATCTCCGGGTAGGTGGCTGCTGCTTCCTCGACCGAGTCGACCAGTTCGAGTCCTGCGAGGCTCGGCGCAAGGACGCATCCACCGGCGCTGTATCCGGAGTAGACGAAGGCGTCTCGTCGAAGTCCGTCGACGATGACGGAGTCGATGCCCGACTTCGCCATAGCTGCGCGGAGCGTGAAGACGTTGCCTCCCCGCACCCAGAGAAAGTCAGGTTCGCCGAAATCGTGAACGATCGATGCGGGGTCGTGCTCACGCAGGTCGAAGTCGTGCGCCACGAGACCGAGCTGAGCGAGCTCCTCGATCTCGCGCTCGGTGTCTCCGTGCCGCCGCGCCTCGTCCAGGCCGTCGAGAGCGTTGGCAATCACAAGTCCGTGCCGCTCGCCCCGGACCATGCCCGACAGTGCTTCCGGGTGATCGCCGAGCTTGTACGACGACAGGTAGAGCCGCATCCCGACAGTCTGACGTCTCGCGCGAGCAGGTCTCGTGAGCAGGGGAGCGAGAGGTCTCGCGAGCAGGGGAGTGAGACGCTCGGCGCCAGGTGCATCACTACCTGGTGCCGTTGTCTCGGAGGTACCAGCCGACGCCGACGATGACGAGCGCGCTGAGGAGCAGTCCCAGGCCGAGCACGGACAAGGCGGTGCCGATGAGGAGACGCGTCAGGGCCGGCGCAGCATCAGCCGCGTAGCCGTTCGGTCCGCCCACTACCGCGAGGAGGATCCCGACTCCGAGTGCGGCCGTGCCGATCGAGGCAGCCCCCTGCACCCACGGGTTGGACGTGGTCGAGGAAGCAGGAGTCGCGGTTCCGGCATCTGGGCAGTCAGGCACGTCTTGATCATCGCGGGCGAGCGACCCGTTGGGCCATCGGTTGCACCCTCGACGCCGCCCAGCCTCACGGGCAGGCAGCTGGGGCACGGCTCGGGGAGTCTCTTGGTCCGCGCTGCGAGGTCCTGTCGGCGAGGGGTGGGGCTAGCGTCGGCGGCCTGGTGATTGGCATTTGATTGGGCTGAGTGGTGTCGTTGGTTCGGGCGACCTCGTGGGTCGCGTTGGGTACTGCTGCGTCGAGGGCGACGGGGCTGGTGGAGGCCCTGGTGCTGGCGGCTGCGATCGGAACGGTCCGCAGTATCGGTGCGGATGCCTATGCGACGGCGACGGTCGTGCCGGCGAGCATTTACGCGTTGATCGGTGGTGGGTTGTTCACCTCGTTCTTGGTGCCGCAGATCGTACGAGCGAGCCGGGGAACGGATCAGGGGCAGGCGTATGTCAACAAGTTGCTGAGCCTCGCCGCGGTCGGGTTCGCGGTGGTGGCGGTGCTGGCGACAGCGCTGTCGCCGCTGCTGATGTTCGTGTACGGGCAGCGTGGGCCGGGCTGGGTGCTGGCGTGCGGGTTGGCGTTGTGGAGCTTTCCGCAGGTGTTCTTCCTCGGCCTGTCGGCGGTGCTGGGAGAAGTGTTGAACGCCAGACGGGTGTTCGGCTGGTCGACCTGGGCGCCGGTGGCGAACAACGTGGTCGGGATCGCCGGCCTGGCGCTGTTTGTCGTCCTCTTCGGAGCGGTCGGGCACCGTGACGCTGCTGGGTACTCCACGCTCGCGGTGGTCGTGCTGGGCGCGAGTGGGTTGGCCGGTGTTGCAGTGCAGGTCCTGGTGCTGATGCTGGGCTGGCGGGTCAGCGGGCCGCGGTTCCGGCCTGACTTCCGGTGGAGGAGCGTCGGGCTGGCCGCGACCGGTCGCACCGGGGGTTGGACGATCGCCATGCTCGCTTCGACGCAGCTGGTCGGGCTGCTGCAGGCCGCGGTCGCGAACCAGGCAGCGGGCGTCGGCCCCTCGACGGGCGCGTTGGGCTATGCCTGGTTGATCTTCATGCTCCCGCACTCGCTGGTGACGGTGTCGCTGCTGACGGTGTTCTATCCACGCCTCAGCAGCGCGGCCGCCAGTGAGGACGCTGCCGCATTTCGCTCCATCCTGAGCCGCACGATTCGAACCGTTTTGCCGCTCATCGCGCTAGCGAATGTCGCGCTGCTGGTTGCTGCTGAACCGATCGCCCGGCTGCTCACCCATGGGCCACGCGACGCTCAGGCGTTGGCGGTGATTATCGACGTCTACCTTCTCGGGCTCGTCCCGTTCACGATCCTGGCGATCGTGCAGCGCTGCTTCTACGCCCTCGGTGACACCCGCACCCCCTTCCTCTACACACTCGTGCAAGTCGCGATCGTCGGAGCCGGGTTCGCCGTCACTGCCCTGCTGCCACTCATCGCCGCCGCTACCACCGCAGCAGGCATCGTGCAGGCGAGCCTGGCCTGGCGGCTGCTCCGCAAACGCATGGGACGGGTGCTCCTCGGACTCCGCGCCAGCACCAGATCCATCGGCACGGCCGCCACCGGCGCTCTCCTCGTCGGCGGGCTCGCCCTCGTAGCGGCCAACGGCACGCTTGGTACTGACGCCATACTGGCCGCATGGCCGCCAGCTCTGGCTGCAGCCGCAGTCCTGGCAGTTCTCACCACGGCCGCCTACCTGACCGGCTTAAAGCTCACCGGATCCGTTGCACTCCAAGAGGCATCGACCAGGCTCCGGTCCGTAGCAACGCGCTGACGTCTCGCAAGCAGGGTGGTGAGACGCGTCTTGCGGACAGAGGCCGACGCGTGTGAAGTTGTCAGACTTGCGCGAAGTGGCGCGGATCAGAGTGCTCGTGCGGAACCGCGGGGCACGAAGATGACGGGCTGTTCACGGAAAGCGCCGCGGATCTGGTCGACGACGGCTGTTGACGTGTTTGGCAAAATCCCTACTTCGATGGCTCGCTGGGCGTCATCGTGGCTGAGGTGGGTCGCATACCTACCCCAGAAGCCTTCGTCCTCGAGGTAGTTCCCGAGGTCGGCCTGTAGCTGCCAGAGGGCCACGAGGGAAGCGGAGGCGACGCGGGTGCGGATACGGATGCCCGTGGGTGCGAGTCTGCGGAGTGCTTCGGTCGTCTCGATCTCGTCCCCGGCAGGTATGCCGACGCCGATGTCCAGGTGTCGACGATCGATTCAGAGCCCGGTGGTTCCGCCGTTGGCGTGGGCCCACGCAGCGGCTTCCGCAACTGCGCGATCGAACCGGTCGCCGTCCGACTCAGCGGTCGAAGTCGAACCATCGCTCATGGCTCAAGTCTGTTGCCGCTACCGAGTCGTGCACTGATACCGGACGCTGGTATGAGACCGAGCCATCGAGACGTCTGATGGCCGGCGCGGCGAGATCGAAGGCGTTCGGCGCAAGTGCACAGGCGTTGCCCTCTGACTCAACCGGCGTCGACAGATGCGATGCTGCCGTCTTCGGCCAGCCAGAGGTTGATGCGGTCGGGGCGAAGTTCTTGGGTCATCCAGCCGCCCGGGTGCGGGATCACTCGGGCGTGGAGGCCGGCGGACTCAAGCAGAGCTACTGCGTCGTGGGGTTCGAGCCCCTCGACCTCTGGTGCGTGATCGTTCAGCCATGCCTGAGCTCAAATAGGAGGGCGCTCCATCTGAACAGTGTCCGCCTCTCAGCGGGTCGCAGCTGCCGCTACTCGTCGTCCTCGTCGTTCGCGTGGAGGAGTGGTTCGAGTGGCATCGAGTGGAGGGGGATGAGGTGCAGCGCGAGGTCGGTCGGGATCGCGGGTCCGTAGATCGCGAGGCGCACCGGTCCGAGGTCGGCGACTGCTGCTTGACCCTCATCTGTGCTGGTGGTGAAGAGTACGAAGGGCTCGCCGTCGACGGCGATAGGGCGGGTGGGCCAGAGTTCTCTTTGGTGCACAGCTGAAGCGCGCCGCGCCGCTGCTTCATGAAGCGCTGCGGCTGGGTGATCGTCGAGGGTTGCCAGCTCGATCGAAGTGATGTGGGTCACAGCTTGCCGGGCGGTGTCCTCGAGGTTCAGGTCCTGCGCCACGGCGTGCCCGTTGGACGCGTAGCGCCAGCCCACCTTCCGGTGAGTTTCGATCGTCAGCCCGTCGATCCTCTCGACCCCCACGATGTCGATTCGATCTCGGGCTGCAGTTGAAAGCGCACGCGCGTGCCAGTTGTCGTCGGCGACGGGTACGGCGACAGGCAGGTCGTCATCGATCAGCACGTGCGCGACGGTAGACCCCGCGCCTCCGGTAAGAAGCACGCCACAGGTCTCACGGGCAGGGGAGCGCGACGTCTCGTGTGCAGGGGTGCGAGACGAAGCAGCCTTGAGCGCGATGAGGGGCGAAGGCTGACGCTGTGAAGGAAGTGCTCGGGGCGACCTGCGGCACTGGCTCGCCCACCCCGCACTGGGACTGCGCAGCATGGCAGCACGCTGGTTCTGTATCCGCCATGACCGACCGCATACCCCGCTCCGCCGGTGG
>NZ_JBHUEA010000034.1:0-18566 GCF_042680685.1 Amnibacterium endophyticum
GCCCACGCGGCGACCGGCACGCCGGCGAGCCCGGCCACCGCGAGCAGCCCGGGCGCGACCCCGACGCCCGCCGACAGCAGGCCCAGCGCGGCCGCGAGCGCGACCAGCACGGCCGCGCCGACGCCGAGGCGCTCGCTGCTGCCGAGCAGCCGCGCGGCGGAGGCGCCGGCGGAGCGGATCAGCAGCAGCGGCAGCACGACCGAGGCGACGACGAGGACGACCGCGAGCGGCGCCGAGAGCGCGGCAGCGCTGCCGTCCGACAGGGCCGAGGCGAAGGCGTCGGCGGGATCCCCCGCCGCGCCCGAGGCGACGGCGAGCCCGAGCGCGAGGACGATCGCGGCGACGAGCGCGCCCACGACCGTGCCGATCGCGCTGCCCACGCTCGACGCGATCCCCGACCGCCAGCGCGCCGTGTCCGCGCCCGCCAGCAGGAGCACCAGGCCGATGCCGGCCCCGGCGGCGGCCGCGGCGAGCGGCGCTCCGCCGCCCGCAGGACCCGCGGCCGGGGCGAGCAGCAGCACGAGGAGCACGGTCGCGACGACCGCCAGCGCGCCGAGCACCTGCACGACGATGCCGAGGGCCCTCACCGGCAGCAGCGCGAGGACCGTCGCGGCGAGCCCGACCGCCGCCGCGGCGGCGAGGCCCGCCGATGCGGCCGAGCCGCCGAGGGCGCCGGTGCGCGCGATCCAGGCGGACAGGAGGGCGGCGGCCGCGAAGACGGCCCCGCCGGAGGCCACGACGCGGGCGAGCAGCAGCACGACGGCCCACGCGGTGCCGGCGGTGCGGCCGAACGCCTCGGTCTCCTCGAGGTCGGTCGGCTCGGCAGCGGCGGACCAGGCCGCGGAGCGCACGGCGGCCGGGGTCAGCAGCGCTGCCCCGAGCAGCAGCGGCAGCACGTCCGCCGGACCGGAGCCGGCAGTGCCGAGCCCGAAGGAGACGAGCAGCAGGAGCGGCGCGGCGAAGGCGCCGACCCAGCGGCCGGCGACGCCGACGCCCCGGCTGCCGGTCGGCGACGGCGGGACGACGGGCAGCTGGAGGATCGCGGTGCGCACCCGCTCGATGAGCAGCGGCGCGGTGCGCGGCCTCGGCGTCGTCACCGGCAGGTCGATCGCTCCCGACGTCGCGGCGCTCACGCGGTGGTGGTCCGTGACGACGTCGTCGACGCCCTCGTCGTCCGGCTCGCGGACCTCGAGGACCGGGAGCGGCTGCGGCGCCGGCGCGGGCGGGACCGCCTCGGGCGCCGGCTCGGCCCGGCGCCGCGCGCGCCTCGGGCCGCCGGACGGGCCGGGCCGCTCCGGCGCGGAGGCCGCGTCCGGCTCGCGAGGGGCATCGCTCCGCGGACGGGCGACGGGCATCGCCACGGTCGGCGCGTCGGCCGGCCCGGTCACCGGCGGCTCGTCGTCGTCCCAGGGCGACCGCGGACGGCCGATCGCGCGCAGCGACTGCTCCCAGTCGGCGTAGAGCGTGTTCGGCACCACGACCGGCCCGGTCCCGCGCACCCGGTCGCGGACCGGGTCGGTCGTCGGCGGCGAGGCGTGCCGCGCGCGGGGCGCGGGCAGGTCCCCCTGGTCCGCCAGCATCTCGTGCAGCAGCGCGGCGGTGGGCTCCGGCAGCGCGACCGGGCCGGTCGGCAGCACCCGGCCGATCGGCTCGGCGGGCGGCACCTCGGACGTCGACGGCGGGACCCAGCCGCGTCGGCGGCGCACCGGCTCCTCGGCGGGCGAGGAGGGCAGCGCGCGGTCCTCCTCGTCCGCCCAGGTCAGCACGTCCCGCACGCGCCGGCCGGACGGCTCGGAGGCCGGGGCGAGGTCGACGGGTGGCGGGCCGAAGGGCTCGACGGGCTCCGCGGCCCGCCGGCCGGACGGGCGCTGGAGCAGCAGCGGCGCCTCCTCGTCGGACGGTCCGTCCGGGAGGGCGTCGTCCGCCACCTCGAAGGCGGCGTCCTCGAGCGGGACTCGGGCGGCCGCAGGCGGCTCGGCCGGGCGGAGCGCAGCGGGGTCCGGCTCGTCGGCGCGGAGCCGCACCGTCGGGAGGGTGGGCATCGCTCCGGTCGCGTAGCGCTGCAGCTCGGCCGCGAGCACGTCCGCGAGCTCGTCGTCGTCGTGCACCTCGCCCGCGGCGCCGGGAGCCGACCGGTCGTCCGCCATGGCGGTCATGGTAGCCAGCGCCCCGCGGCCCGGCTCGGGCTCCACAACGCGTGTCGAGGCGCGGCGGTGGGCCCTGCCGGATTCGAACCGACGACATCCACGGTGTAAACGTGGCGCTCTACCGACTGAGCTAAAGGCCCGCGCTCCGGAGGGTACGCCGGTGGCCGCGGAGGGGCCGGGAGACCGCCGCACGCCCACCGGATGCGGGACCGCCCCGCACTAGACTCCCGGCCGGATCAGGGCCCGCGGCACGCCGATCCGCCGAACCCGGCGGGCGGCCGCGACCACGGGGTCCGCAACGAGGAAGTGAGCAGCGGGTGGCGGTCAACGATCAGAATCCGTATCTCTCCGGCACGCTCGACCGCGACCCGGCCGAGACCGCGGAGTGGATGGAGTCCCTGGACACGCTCGTGGCGAGGGCGGGGCACGAACGGGCGCGCGAGATCATGCTCAGCCTGATCGGGCGCTCGAAGGAGCTGCAGCTCGGCATCCCGATGGTGCCGACCACGGACTACGTGAACACCATCGCGCCCGAGGACGAGCCCGCGTTCCCCGGCGACGAGGAGATCGAGCGCCGCTACCGGGCGTGGATCCGGTGGAACGCCGCGATCACGGTGCACCGGGCGCAGCGCCCCGGCATCGGCGTCGGCGGCCACATCTCGACCTACGCGTCGTCCGCGGCGCTCTACGAGGTCGGCTACAACCACTTCTTCCGCGGCCCGGACTTCCCGGGCGGCGGCGACCAGGTGTTCTTCCAGGGGCACGCCTCCCCCGGCATGTACGCCCGGGCGTTCCTCGAGGGCCGGCTGTCCGAGCAGGACCTCGACGGCTTCCGCCAGGAGCGCTCGCACGCGCCGCACGCGCTGTCGTCCTACCCGCACCCGCGGCTGATGCCGGAGTTCTGGCAGTTCCCGACCGTGTCGATGGGCCTCGGCCCGATCAACGCGATCTACCAGGCGCAGGTCGCCAAGTACCTGACGAACCGCGGGCTGAAGGACGCGGCGGAGAGCCACGTCTGGGCGTTCCTCGGCGACGGCGAGATGGACGAGGTCGAGAGCCGGGGGCAGCTGCAGGTCGCGGCCAACGAGGGCCTCGACAACCTGACGTTCGTCATCAACTGCAACCTGCAGCGCCTCGACGGCCCGGTGCGCGGCAACGGCAAGATCATCCAGGAGCTCGAGAGCTTCTTCCGCGGCGCCGGCTGGAACGTGATCAAAGTCGTCTGGGGCCGCGAGTGGGACGACCTGCTCGCCCGCGACACCGAGGGCGCGCTGCGGCAGGTCATGAACCAGACGCCGGACGGCGACTACCAGACCTACAAGACCGAGAACGGCGCCTACGTCCGCGAGCACTTCTTCGGCCAGGACCCGCGGGCCCTGAAGCTGGTGGAGGACTACAGCGACGAGCGCATCTGGAACCTGAAGCGCGGCGGCCACGACTACCGCAAGGTGTTCGCCGCCTACCAGGCCGCGATGGACCACAAGGGCCAGCCGACGGTCATCCTGGCCAAGACCATCAAGGGCTACGGCCTCGGCCCGAGCTTCGCGGGACGCAACGCGACCCACCAGATGAAGAAGCTGACCCTCGACAACCTGAAGCAGTTCCGGGACGACCAGCAGATCCCGATCACGGACAAGCAGCTGGAGGAGAACCCCTACCTGCCGCCCTACTACCACCCGGGGCAGGACGACGAGGCCATCCAGTATTTGCAGGAGCGCCGCCGCGCTCTCGGCGGGTACGTCCCGCAGCGCCGCGTCGAGCACGCGCCGGTGACCCTCCCGGACGCGAAGGCGTACCAGGTCGTGAAGAAGGGCTCGGGCACGCAGCAGGTCGCGACGACCATGGCGTTCGTCCGCCTGCTGAAGGACCTCGTCCGCACGAAGGGCTTCGGCGCGCGGGTCGTGCCGATCATCCCGGACGAGGCCCGCACCTTCGGCATCGACGCCTTCTTCCCGACGGCGAAGATCTACAACCCGCGCGGGCAGCACTACACGTCCGTCGACCGCGAGCTGCTGCTGGCGTACAAGGAGAGCCCCCAGGGCCAGATCCTGCACGTCGGCATCAACGAGGCGGGCGCCCTCGCGGCCTTCACCGCGACGGGGACCTCCTACGCGACGCACGGCGAGCCGCTCATCCCGGTCTACGTCTTCTACTCGATGTTCGGCTTCCAGCGCACGGGCGACGCGCTCTGGGCGGCCGCCGACCAGATGACGCGCGGCTTCCTGATCGGGGCGACCGCCGGCCGCACCACCCTGACCGGCGAGGGCCTGCAGCACGCCGACGGGCACTCCATCGCGCTGGCGGAGACGAACCCCGCGGTCGTGACCTACGACCCGGCCTACGGCTACGAGATCGGCCACATCGTGGCCGACGGGCTCGAGCGCATGTACGGCGGCAGCCACCCCGAGCCGAACGTCATGTACTACCTGACCGTCTACAACGAGCCGATGGCCCAGCCGGCGGAGCCCGAGGACCTGGACGTCGAGGGCGTGAAGCGCGGCATCCACCTCATCAAGCGCGGCGAGGGCAGCGGCCCGCGCGTGCAGCTGCTCGCGAGCGGCGTCGGCGTGCCGTGGGTGCTCGAGGCGCAGGAGCTGCTGGCGAAGGACTGGAACGTCGCCGCGGACGTGTGGAGCGTGACCAGCTGGACCGAGCTGCGCCGCGACGGCCTCCGCGCCGAGCAGGACGCGTTCCTCGACCCGAACGCGGACCGGCGGACCCCCTTCGTCACCGAGAAGCTGGCGCCCACCGAGGGCCCCGTCGTCGCGGTCAGCGACTACGCGCACTCGGTGCCCGACCAGATCCGCCAGTTCGTGCCGCGCACCTACGTCACGCTCGGTGCGGACGGGTTCGGGTTCTCCGACACCCGTGCCGCGGCGCGCCGCTTCTTCCACATCGACGGACCGTCGGTCGTGGTGCGGGCGCTCGAGGCGCTGGCCGAGGAGGGCAAGGTCGACCCGTACGCGGCCGCCCAGGCCGTCGACCGCTACCGCCTGCACGACGTGAACGCCGGCACGTCCGGGGCGGTCGGCGGCGACAGCTGACCCGTGGCCAGGTCGAAGGCGGAGACCCTCGCCTGGCTGCGCCAGATCGCCGGCGAGCTGGCGACCGCCACGCTCAAGCGGCTCGAGGACGAGCTCCCCTGGTACCGCGAGATGCCGCCGGGCCGACGCAGCAGCGTCGGCCTGGTGGCGCAGGCGGGTATCCGGTCGTTCATCGGCTGGTACGAGGACCCGGCGTCGACCCCGTGGATCGCCGCCGACGTGTTCGGCGCGGCGCCGCGCGAGCTGCTGCGCTCCGTCAGCCTGCAGCAGACGCTGCAGCTGATCCGGGCGACCGTCGAGGTCGTCGAGGAGCGCGTGTCGAGCACGAGCGACCAGTCGCTGCGCGAGCCGATCCTGCTCTACTCCCGCGAGATCGCGTTCGCGGCCGCGGACGTCTACGCCCGCGCGGCCGAGGCTCGCGGCCTGTGGGACGCCCGGCTCGAGGCGCTCGTCGTCGACTCGATCCTCTCCGGCGAGGCGGACGACGCCCTGCCGAGCCGCATCGCGGCGCTCGGCTGGCACGGCCACGGCGAGGTGGCCGTGATCGTCGGGTTCACGCCGCGCCTGCTCGACGTCGACCAGGTGCGCCGCACGGCGCGGCACCTCGCGGCCGACGTCCTGATCGGCGTGCAGGGCAACCGGCTGGTGCTCGTGATCGGCCGGGCCGACCCGGTGCGCAGCTGGCCCGTCGGCGTGGAGCCGGTGCCGCGACCGGAGGACGTCGAGCCCGCGCCCGAGCCGGCCGGCGACGACGCGCCGCCGACGTCGTTCCTCGAGATCGCGAAGGGCCTCGAGGACGCGTTCGGGCCGGGTCCCGTGGTGCTCGGCGACGCCGTCCCGGACCTCGTCGCGGCGTCCCGCAGCGCCCGGGCGGCGCTCGCCGGCTTCGCCGTCGCCCGCGCGGTGCGGCACGCGCCGCGCCCCGTCGAGGCCGACGACCTGCTGCCCGAGCGGGCCCTCGCGGGCGATCCACTCGCGCGCAGCACGCTCGTCGCCCGGATCTTCACTCCCTTGAAGGACCACCCCGGCCCGGAGCTGCTGGGCACGCTGTGGGCCTACCTCGACAACGGGCGCTCGCTCGAGGCGACCGCCCGCGAGCTGTTCGTGCACCCGAACACGGTGCGCTACCGCCTGAAGCGCGTGACCGAGCTGCTCGGCTGGGACCCCACCGGCGCCCGCGAGGCGATGGTGCTCCACGCCGCGCTGATCCTGGGTGCGATCAGCGAGCCCCAGACCCGTCGCCGCTCCCCCGCTGAGCCCGGCCCGGCGAGCCGGTCGCGGAGCGGACGGGCAGGCGGTGCGCCGTAGCGTCGCGAGCATGCGCGCGATCGTCCACGACACCACCGGCGACTCCTCCGTCCTGCGACTCGAGGAGCGCCCCGAGCCGCAGCCCGGCCCGGGCGAGGTGCGGGTGCGCGTCGCGGTGTCCGGCGTGAACCCGACGGACTGGAAGCGGCGGAGCGGCGGCAGCGGCCCGGTGCAGCCGGGTACGACGCCGAACCAGGACGGCGCGGGCGTGGTCGACGCGGTCGGTCCGGGCGTCGTCGCCCCCGTCGTCGGCGAGCGCGTGTGGATCCTGCTCGCGCAGCACGAGCGGTCGACCGGGACGGCGCAGGAGGCCGTGGTGCTGCCCGTCGAGCGCGTCGTCCCGCTGCCGGAGGGCGCCTCCTTCGACCTGGGCGCGAGCCTCGGCGTGCCGGCGCTCACGGCGCACCGGGCGCTGACCGTCGACGAGGGCGGACCGGCCCGCCTGGCACCGGGTGTGCTCGAAGGCAGGACGGTGCTCGTCACGGGCGGCGCCGGCGCGGTGGGTCACGCGGCGATCCAGCTGGCCGCGTGGGCGGGGGCACGCGTGATCACGACGATCTCGAGCCCGGAGAAGGCGGCACTCGCCACCGCGGCGGGCGCCCACCACGCGGTCGACTACACGGGCGACGACCCGGCCGCGGAGATCCGGCGGCTCGTGCCCGACGGGGTCGACACGGTCGTCGACGTCGACCTGATCCGCAACGCGGGGCTCGTGCAGCAGGTGCTCGCCGGGAGCGGCACGGTGGCGGTCTACGCGAACAGCGGCACGGACCTCGTGCTGCCCATGCGGCCCTTCATGGCGCTGAACGCCCGCGTGCAGTTCGTGCTGCTCTACGGCGTCGACCCGGCGACGATCGCCGCGGCGACGGCGGACGTGACCGACGCGGTGCGCGACGGCGCGCTGCCGGTCGGCGAGCGGGCGGGCCTGCCGCTGCACCGGTTCCCGCTGGAGCGGACGGCGGACGCCCACGACGCCGTCGAGGCCGGCGCGGTCGGCAAGGTGCTCATCGACGTCGCCCCGGACGCCGGCTGAGCGATCGACCCGACGCGCGCGGCAGACTGTCGGGCGTGATCGTCGTCGTCGCGCCCGGCCAGGGCTCGCAGTCCCCCGGCTTCCTCAACCCCTGGTTGGAGGTCGACGGCGTCGCCGACCACCTCCGGCGTCTCGGCGAGGCGGCCGAGCTCGACCTCGTGGCGCTCGGCACCACCGCGGACGCCGACACCATCCGCCGCACCGAGATCGCGCAGCCGCTGATCGTGGCCGCCGGGCTCGTCTCCGCAGCGCTGCTCGAGCGTCCGATCGCGGCGGTCGCCGGTCACTCGGTGGGCGAGGTGACCGCCGCGGTGCTCGCCGGCGTCCTGACCGAGGAGGACGGCATGCGGCTGATCGCGGTGCGGGGCAGCGCGATGGCCGAGGCCGCGGCCCGCACGCCGACCGGGATGAGCGCCGTCGTCGGCGGTGACGAGACGACGGTCCTCGAGCGCATCGCGGCCTGCGGGCTGACGCCCGCGAACCGCAACGGGGGCGCCCAGATCGTCGCCTCGGGCGCCCTCGAGGGCCTCGAGGCACTGCGCGCCGACCCGCCGGCCGGCGCCCGGGTGATCCCGCTGCAGGTGGCGGGGGCGTTCCACACCGAGTACATGCGCAGCGCCGTCGACGAGCTGCGGGTCATGGCCGGCGCGCTCGAGCCGACGCGGCCGTCCGCGCGGCTCTGGACGAACCACGACGGCAGCGCCGTGGACGACGGCGCGGCCTTCCTCGACCTGCTCGTCGGGCAGGTCGCGTCGCCGGTACGGTGGGACCGCACGATGGAGTCGTTCGCCGAGGCCGGGGTGACCGGCATCGTCGAGCTGGCTCCGGCCGGCACCCTGGTCGGGCTCGCGAAGCGGGCGATGCGGGGTGTCCCGGCGATCGCTGTGAAGACGCCCGCGGACCTCCCCGCGGCGCGCGAGCTGCTCGATCGGACCGCATGAACCACCTCCTCCCGTGCGCGACGGACGCGGGTCGTCCGTGACCGCGCTCGCCCAGACGACCGGCGCGCCCGGTTCCCGCATCCTCGCCTTCGGCGCGTCCCGAGGCGACCTGGTGGTGCCGAACGCGGACCTGGTCGGCCCGATCGACTCCTCCGACGAGTGGATCCGCCAGCGCACCGGCATCGTCGAGCGGCGCCGCGCGTCCTCCGCGGTGGACACGATCGACCTCGCGACGGAGGCCGCGAAGGAGGCGATCGCGTCCGCCGGGATCGACCCGTCCCGCATCGGGGCGGTCCTGGTCTCGACGATCTCGAACTCGGTGCAGACGCCGTCGCTGGCCGCGCTGCTCACCGAGCGCGTCGGCGCGACGCCCGCCGCCGCGTACGACATCTCCGCGGCGTGCGCCGGCTTCACCTACGGCGTCGCGCAGGCGGACGCCTTCATCCGGTCCGGTCTCGCCGAGTACGTCCTCGTCGTCGGCGCGGAGAAGCTGTCGCAGTACGCGGAGCCCACCGACCGCACGATCTCGTTCCTCCTCGGCGACGGCGCCGGTGCCGCGGTGCTCGGCCCGTCGGACGAGCCGGGTGTCAGCGCGAGCGTCTGGGGCTCGGACGGGGCGAAGTGGGACGCGGTCGGCATGGACTCCTCGCTCGCGGCATACCGCGACGGCGAGGGCGCCGTCGCGTGGCCGACGCTGCGCCAGGACGGCCGGGCGGTGTTCCGCTGGGCGGTCTGGGAGATGGCGAAGGTCGCGCAGCAGACGCTCGAGACCGCCGGGATCACCACGGACGACCTGGCCGCCTTCATCCCCCACCAGGCGAACATGCGCATCGTCGACGAGCTGGCGAAGCAGCTGAAGCTGCCGCCGACGGTCGCGATCGCCCGCGACATCGCGCACACCGGCAACACGTCGGCGGCGTCGGTGCCACTCGCCGCGCACGCGCTGCTCGCCGAGCGGCCCGAGCTGTCCGGGGGCCTCGCGCTGCTGATCGGGTTCGGCGCGGGCCTCGTGTTCGGCGCGCAGGTCGTCCGCCTGCCCTGACGGCCGGAGGACGGGTCGCCGCCCTCCCAATACACTGACCACCGACCGACGCCGCGATCTCGTGGCGCCACCGAGAAGGAGAACGAGCCCCATGGCCCAGTCCACCGAAGAGGTCCTGTCCGGCCTCGCCGAGCTGATCAGCGACGAGACCGGCATTGCGACCGACACCGTCGAGATGGACAAGTCCTTCACGGACGACCTCGACATCGACTCCATCTCGATGATGACGATCGTCGTCAACGCCGAGGAGAAGTTCGACGTGAAGATCCCCGACGAAGAGGTCAAGAACCTGAAGACGGTCGGCGACGCGGTGAACTTCATCACCGCGGCCCAGTCCTGAGGCCGTAAGGAGCACCACCCCTTCATGGTTCCCCCGTCCCCGTCGTCGGGCTCGTCGCGACAGGTCGTCGTCACGGGCCTGGGTGCGATCTCCCCGATCGGGGCGACCGCCGAGGAGTCCTGGTCCGAGCTGCTCGCCGGCGCGTCCGGCGCGCGGTCGCTCGAGCACCCGTGGGTGGAGGAGCTGGGCCTGCCCGTCACCTTCGCCGCGCAGGCGAAGGTCGAGCCGGACACGGTGCTCGAGCGGATCGAGGCGAAGCGCCTCGACCGCGGAGCACAGCTGGCGCTCATCGCGGCGCGGGACGCCTGGCGCGACGCCGGCTCGCCCGAGGTCGACCCGGACCGGCTCGGCGTCGACTGGGCGACCGGCATCGGCGGCGTGTGGACGCTGCTGAACGCGTGGGACACGCTGCGCGAGAAGGGGCCGCGCCGGGTGCCGCCGCTGACGGTGCCGATGCTCATGCCGAACGCCGCCGCGGCCGCGATCGAGATGGAGTTCCGCGCGCGGGCGGGCGCCCGGACCGTGGTGTCCGCCTGCGCCTCCAGCAGCGAGTCCATCGGCAACGCGCTGGACCACCTGCGGCTCGGCTACGCCGACATCGTGATCGCCGGCGGCACGGAGGCGTGCATCCACCCGCTGCCGATCGCGGCGTTCGCCCAGATGCAGGCGCTGTCGAAGCGCAACGACGAGCCGGGCATCGCCTCGCGCCCCTACGACGCGCAGCGCGACGGCTTCGTGCTCGGCGAGGGGGCCGCGGCCCTGGTGCTGGAGACCGAGGAGCACGCGCGGGCGCGCGGCGCCAGGATCTACGCGCGGCTCGTCGGCGGCGCGGTCACGAGCGACGCGTTCCACATCAGCGCGCCGGACCCCGACGGCTCCGTGCCGCGGACGATGGAGCTGGCGCTGCGCGACGCGGGGCTCAGCGCCGCCGACGTGGACCACATCAACGTGCACGCCACGAGCACCCCGGTCGGCGACATCGCCGAGTACAAGGCGATGCGGAAGGTCTTCGGCCACGCCCTGGACGGGATCCCGATCAGCGCCACCAAGGCGTCGACGGGGCACCTGCTCGGCGGGGCCGGCGCGATCGAGGCGCTGTTCACCGTGAAGGCGCTGTCGGAGCGCGTGGCGCCCCCGACGATCAACCTGACCGACCCGGATCCCGAGATCCCGCTCGACGTCGTCACGTCGCCGCGGGCGCTGCCGGACGGCGACCTCGTCGCCATCAGCAACTCCTTCGGCTTCGGCGGGCACAACGCCGTGGCGGTCTTCACGACCGTCTGAGCGCCGCGACCGCCCGCCGGCCCGCTCTCCGCACGGGGAGCGGGCCGGCGGCGTCCCGGAGGGTCCGAGTCGCGGGCCGAGGTGGTCTCGAGGCTCGCTCCGCTCGCACCTCGACCAGCGGCCGGGCGGGTGAGCCCGGATGTCGCGGGCTGCGCACCCGAGCGCGCCTTAGCGCGAGGGAGCAGCAGCCTTCGACGCGCTCGCGCGTCGAAGACCATAGGTACAGGGAAGAGCCCCCGGGCGGTACCCATCCGCACGGGGGCTCTTCGGGCCACGGAATGCAGTGGTTCGAGGGCCGCTACCCATACAGCCCGAACTCTGAAGAAGTCGCATCCGCGGACGAGGGAAAAGGTATTGGATCCGGGGGCCGGGACGGCGGGTGACACGCCGAGGAATGACAAAGATGTCATTCGATTCCCTGAGACCGGCGGATCAGACTGCCGAGCGGTGCAGCCAGGTGACGGACGAGCTGCCGATGGCGTGCCGGAAGGGCTCGAGCTCGTCGTCCCACGCCTGCCCGAGGGCGAGGCGCAGCTCGCGGTGCAGCTCGATCGCGCTGGTGCCGGCCGCGTCCATCGCGGCGCGGATGCGGTCCTCGGGCACGACGACGTTGCCGGCGGCGTCCGTCTGGGCGTGGAAGATCCCGAGGTCGGGCGTGTGCAGCCAGCGGCTGCCGTCCACGCCGTCGCGCGGGTCCTCGGTCACCTCGAAGCGCAGGTGCTCCCACCCGCGCAGCGCCGAGGCGATCGCGGCACCCGTGCCGGGCGCACCCTCCCAGTAGTAGTCGGTGCGCTGCGAACCGCGCAGCACGGGCTGATCCGCCCACGCGAGGTCGACGGCGTGGCCGATCTCGCGGCCGACCGCCCACTCGACGTGGGGGCAGAGCGCCCTCGGCGACGAGTGCACGTACAGCACGCCGCGGGCAACAGCGGTGACCATGGATTCGTCCTCCGTTCGAACAGATGCGTCTTCCCCAACGAACCTGGTGAACGGCTCTCGACCGGTGCCACCGATATGAAATTAGCGCGGGCCTATTCGGCCCTCGGGAAGTATGCCGGACGACACGCCGGACGATCAACCGACTTCTTCGTCACCGGCGTGGCGCGCGTTCAGGGGACGAGCGCGAGCTTGCCGCCCGGGTGCCCGGTCCGGAGCAGCCGGAGCGCCTCCGGAGCCTCCTCGAGGGCGAAGGTGCGCGCCACCGGCACCTCCAGCCGCCCCGCCTCGGCCAGCGCGACGACGCGGGCGCGCGCCTCGTCCCGGTACTGCCGGCTGTTCTCGCCGCCGCGAGCCCGTACCCCGAACCGCTGCGCGAGATCGGGCGCGACGACCGTGAGCACGCGCGCGCGATCGGCGACCAGGGCGACCGACACGGCGAACGCCTCCTCGGTGCCGGCGCAGTCGAACGCCGCATCGATCCCGTCCGGTGCGAGGTCGCGCACGCGCTGCTCGAGCCCGTCGCCGTAGGCGACCGGCTCCCCGGCGAACCGGCGCACCTCGTCGAACCGCTCGGGGCTCGCCGTGCCGATCACGCGCACCCCGAGCTCGCGGGCCTGCTGCAGCAGGCTCACCCCGACCGCGCCGGAGGCGCCGTGCAGGAGCACGGTCTCGCCGCCGCGGACGCCCGCCTCGTGCAGCAGGTCGGCCGCGGTCGTGCCGGCGAGCAGCAGGTTGGCCGCCTGTGCGTCGTCGAGCGCGGCCGGCGCGCGGAGGACGTCGCGCGCTGGCACGAGCAGCGCGGACGCGTAGCCCCCGGTGACGCGGAAGGCGACGACCCGGTCGTCGACGGCGCCCCCGCCGCCGACGATCGACGCGCCGGGGCCGAGAGCGGCGATGGATCCGACGACCTCGAACCCGGGGCGCAGCGGCACCTCGCCCCCGCCGCGCTCGAGGGACTTGAAGTCGGCCGGGTTCAGACCCGCGGCCGCGATGCGGACGAGGACCTCGCCCGGGCCCGGGTCGGGCAGCTCCGCCTCCACGAGCCGGAGCACCTCCGGCTCGCCCGGTCGATCGGCGATCATCTGACGGGCACGGGTCGGCATGCCGTCAGTGAACGCGCCCGTGACTGGGACCGGGCCGTCAGCCGGCGTCCGAGTAGCGCTCGACCACCGCGACGTCCAGCGGGAAGTCGATCGGGAAGTCGCCGAACAGCAGGCGGCCCGCCGTCCTCGCAGCAGCCCGGACCGCCGCCTCGACCTCGGCGGCGAGGGCGACCGGCGCGTGGACGATCACCTCGTCGTGCAGGAAGTAGACGAGCTGCGGGCGTTCGGCGAGCTCTCCGTCGCCGAGGAGCCAGAGCCGCTGCCGCAGGTCGGCGAGCCAGCAGAGCGCCCACTCGGCGGCGGTGCCCTGCACCACGAAGTTCCGGGTGAAGCGGCCCCGGTCCCGCGCTGCGGCACGGGCTCGGCGCTGCAGCGCGTCGTCCGCCTCGACCCCGCCTCCCGCTGCGATCGCGGCGCGGTGGGCGGCACCGGGCGGCGGAGAGCCCCGACCGAGCAGGGTGTGGACCGTCCCGCCCCGCTCGCCGTCGCGCGCGGCCTGCTCCACCAGGGCGAGGGCGCGCGGGAACCGCTGGGCGAGCCGAGGGACGAGACGCCCTCCGTCGCCGCTCGTGGCGCCGTAGAGGGCGCCGAGCATGCCGACCTTCGCGCTGGCGCGGTCCGCGACGGCGCCGGACGCGACCATGCCGTCGTAGAGGTCGCGACCGTGGCCGGCCGTCGCCATCGCCCGGTCGTGGGCGAGGCCGGCCAGCACGCGCGGCTCCAGCTGCGCCGCGTCGGCGACCACGAGGCACCAGCCGGGGTCGGCGACCACCGCGGATCGGATCTGCCGAGGGAGCTGCAGCGCTCCCCCGCCGCGGGTCGCCCATCGGCCGGTCACCACCCCGCTCACGACGTAGTCGGGGTGGAAGCGGCCGTCCCGCACCCAGGCGTCGAGCCAGTGCCAGCCGTTCGCGGCGTGGAGGCGGGCGAGCTTCTTGTAGGCGAGCAGCGGCGCGACGACCGGGTGCTCGACCCGCCGCAGGTCGTCCGCACGGGTGCTCGCGACCGCGATGCCGGCGAGCCGGAGCGCGCGAGAGAGCTCGACCGGCGAATCCGGGTTGAGCGCCGGAGCCGTGAGCGCGGCGCGCACCTCCTCGACGAGCGCCTCCAGCCGCGCGGGCCGCGCACCCGCCGTCGGACGCGGCCCGAGCAGGCCGTCGAGCACGCGCAGGTGCTCTGAGGCCGACCACGGCAGACCGGTCACGCGCATCTCCGCGGCGGCGAGCGCGCCGGCCGACTCGGCGGTGATCAGCAGTCGCAGCGCACCCGGGCGCTCCGCTCCCTCCAGCAGCGACAGCTGCCGGCGGTGCTCCTCCGCGGCCGGCGGCGTCGGCGCGACGTCGATCCCGAGCGCGCCGTCGTCCGCGGCGAGCGCGGGGTCGTCCCACTCGTCCCGAGGCCACGCGGCGGCCTCGGGAGTGCCGGCGGCGCGCCGGAGCACCGCACGGGCGAGGCGCAGGTCCCAGGCCCGGCCGACCCGGACGCCGGCGGCGAGCAGCACCGGGTAGACCCGCGGGGTGTCCCACACCCACCGGGGGTCGTCGCGGCGCGCGAGGACGACGGCGGCGAGCCCCGCGGCATCCACCCGCAGCGACCGCTCGCCCTCGCGCACGAGGAAGCTGTCGCCCTCGGGGTCGACGACCACCGCGCGCGCCGGTGCGTGATCCGCGTCCACCGCCGGACCGCAGCGCCCCGCGTCAGTCGTGCAGCGGCGTCCCGTCGGCGCCGAGCACCTGCTGCTCGCCCGCCTCGACGCGGAACGGGAACCGGTTCTGCTGCGGCGGCATCGGGCAGTTGAAGTTGTAGCTGAACGCGCAGGGCGGCAGGACCGCGTAGTTGAAGTCGAGCGTGATCGTCCCGTCCGGGTTCGGCGCGAGGAACAGGAAGCGGCCGACCCCGTAGGTCTCCTCGCCGCTCGTCGCGTCGGCGAAGACCAGCTGCAGGCGGTTGCCGTCCTTGAAGGCCGCGATGCGGTACTGCTCGCCGCCGATCTCGACCGCGATGTCGCCCGGCACCGGCAGCTCCCGCGTGGCGCCGTCGTCCTTGATGTGCGAGAAGCCGACCGTCGTGCCCGCCGGGTTCGGGGTGAAGGTGCCGGTGACGACCCAGTCGGGGTCGTAGTCGAAGACGCCGATGCCGCCGAACCCGCGCACCGCCTCGCTCTCCGCGTCCCACACCCGCAGGGCGTACTGGCCGTCCTCGCCGCGGATCACGGTGCCGGTCGTGTGCTCGTCGAACACCACGGCCGACGGCTGCGGGTCGTCCTTGCCGCGCACCACCGCCGTGCCGTCCACCACCTCGCCGTCCACCACGACGCCGTCCGCGGCGGTCGCGGTGACGGTCAGGCCGGACTCGCCCGCCGCCCGCGGCGCCCAGGTGCCGGGGACGCCCCAGATCGTCTGCTCCTCCCCCACCCACTGCGTGTTGACGAGGGCGAGGAAGCCCTGGCGGCTCGCAGCCGCCTGCTCGCGCAGCGTGTGGAACCGCGCTCGGCGGTCGGTCGGGGTGGCGACGGCGGCGGTGTCGGTCACGGGGGTCCTTCCGGTCGGGATGGGACTCGCAACGTAGCGGGGCCCTCGGACCTTCCCGCGCCGCTCAGCGCTCGAGCGGCAGCACGGGGACGCCGGGCGGCGTGAAGCCGAGGACCTGGCCGAGGAACGAGATCGCGGCCTCCTGGGCGGCGATCAGCGTGGCGGTGCCGCGGAAGCCGTGCCCCTCGCCCGGGAACTCCAGCAGCGCGTGCGGGATCCCCCGCTCGTGCGCCGCGTCGCGGAAGCGGCGCGACTGCGCGGGCGGCACGACGCGGTCGTCCAGCCCCTGCAGCAGCAGCACCGGCGCGCTCAGGCCGTCGACGTGGTTGATCGGCGCCCGCTCCGCGTAGACGTCCGCCGCCTCCGGCCACGGGCCGACGAGGCCGTCGAGGTAGCGGGCCTCGAAGTCGTGGGTGTCCTCCGCGAGCGCGACCAGGTCCGCGACGCCGTAGCGCGAGATCCCCGCCGCGAAGTCGTCCGCGCGGGTCAGCGCGCTCAGCACCGTCCACCCGCCGGCGGACCCGCCCTCGATCGCGAGCCGCTCGCCGTCCGCGACGCCGGCCGCCACCAGCCCGCGCACGACGGTGAGGACGTCGTCGACGTCGACGACGCCCCACTGCCCGTCCAGCCGCTCGCGGTAGGCGCGGCCGTAGCCGGTCGATCCGCCGTAGTCCACGTCGGCGACCCCGATGCCGCGGCTCGTGTAGTAGGCGATGGCCGGGTCGAGGCGCACCCCCGCCTGCGAGGTGGGGCCGCCGTGGACGTGCACCACGTAGGGCGGCAGCGCGCCGTCCGGCCCGCGATGGCCGGGCAGGTGCGGCGGGTGCAGGACGACGTGCACGCCGTCGACCTCGCGGCGCTCCGCCGGCGGGAAGACCTCGCGCGGCAGCCCCTCGACCCCGGCGCGGACCAGGCGGAACGTCCCGGCCGCGACGTCCAGCTCCCAGAGGGACACCGGGTCGGCCGCCGACGAGTCGACCAGCAGCGCGCGGCCGTCCCGCAGGTCCTCCCAGGAGGTGCGGGAGCGGTCGCTGCGGAGCACCCGCCAGGCGCCGTCCGGCCCGATGCGGCGCTGCTCCTCGCCGCCCAGCGTCGAGGTGGCGAGGAAGCCGCCGTCGGGCAGCGGCAGGTACCACCGCTGACCGAGCACCCAGAGCGGACCGCCGGTCTCCCGGTCCTCCGCGACCACCGGCGAGGGACCCCCGGTGCCGTCGCGCAGCAGGTTCCACCAGCCGGAGCGGTCCGAGCACAGGGTGAGCCCGCCGCCCTGCAGCCACTCGGGCTGCAGCGCCGACTCGCCGGGGCCGCCCGCGACGACGCGCCACGAGGTCACCCGGCCGTCCACGAGGCCGCCGACACGCACCTCGGCGGCCTCCCAGGGCATGTGCGGGTGGTCCCAGGCGACCCAGGCGAGCCGGCGGCCGTCCGGCGCGATGCGCGGCTGCGCGAGGAACCTGGAGCCGGCGACCACGCTCGTGATCGCGTCCGCGGCCGTGGCCGCGGAGCCGTCGAGCGGCACGAGGACGAGGTCGCGCTCCACGTCGCCCGGGCCGTCGCCCGTGCGCGTCTCGCGCACCGCGAGCACGGTGCCGGGCAGGCCGGGGACGAGCCCGCCGAAGCGGAAGCCGCGGTCCGCGGGGGTCAGCGGGACGGGAGCGGCGCCCGGTCGGTCGAGGCGGTGGAGGCGGTGGTCGCCGAGGTGCGAGAACACGACCGTCGAGCCGATCGCGGTCCACGCGCCGCCGCCGTACTCGTGGACGCCCGAACGCACGTTCCAGGGCGCCTCGAGCACGACCTCCGGCCCCTCCGGCGTCTCGCGCAGCAGCGCGGTCCGCCGCTCCGCCGCGACGGGCTCCGTCCACCAGACCTCGTCGCCGACGTACCGGGCCTCGTCGGGCGCGTGGCTGCCGCCGGCGACCGCGGCGGCGTCGAGCGGCGAGGGCCACTCGCCGTGGGGAAGGACCTCGATGCGCTCCACGCCCCGACGCTAGCGGCGCGCCCGCCTTGCCGACAGCCGCATCGCGACCTACAGTCGTCGAACCGAACACGTGTTCGAGGAGGCGGGATGGGCGAGACGATCGCGGCGGCGCCGGCGGCGACCCTGGAGTGCGGTCCGCGCGGGCGCCCGCGGCTGCTGCGCTGGGCGGGACGGGTGTTCCGCGTCACCGACGCGCCGACCCCGCTGGAGGACGCGCTCGGCGGGGCGCTGACGCATCCGCTGCCCGTGCGCGGGTGGCGGTTCCAGGGCACGAGCACCGAGGACGGCGACAGCCTCGTCTTCGACGTGCTGGCCTGCGCGGACGGCTGGCGCGTCGTGCACACCTACCGCTGACCGCACCGCGCGTCGCCGTCGTGGACGCGCGAGCCGACCTACCCTTGCCGGGTGCGGGCGGGGGCATGGCGGGGCGCTCGCGCCCTGCTCATCACAGGGGTGCTGGTGGCGGGCGGCCTGGTGGCGGCCCCGCAGGCCGCGCACGCCGCGTACGCCGACGACCCGACGTGGGCCGAGGTGCAGGCCGCGAAGCGGGACGTGGCCGAGAAGGCCGCCGCGGTGCAGCGGATCGAGTCGGCGCTGGGCGGGCTCGAGTCGGACGCCGCGCGGCTCGGCACCGCGGCGCTGGAGGCCGCGGCGACCGCGGGTGCGGCCGAGCGGCGACTGACCGCGGCACAGGCGACCACCGATCGCCTCGAGGGCGAGGCGGGCGCCGCAGCGCACCGCGCGACCGCCGCGCGTCGCACCGCAGGCGCCGTCGCCGCGCAGCTCGCCCGCGGCGGCGACCCGGCGCTCGGCGTCTGGCTCGCCGGGGACCGGTCGGGGTCCCTGCTGCGCCGGCTCGGCGCCCTCGCCAAGATC
>NZ_JBHUEA010000035.1:0-17171 GCF_042680685.1 Amnibacterium endophyticum
CGCCGCGTGGGCGGGCGTGCGGACGACGGGCGGCGCAGGACGGAGCGCGGCGACGGCCGCGGTCGCGGGCGTCGCCGCGCTCGTCGGCTGGCTGCGCGTCGACGGGCTGCTGCCGGGCGCCTCCTCCCCGGTGCTGGCGCTCGTCGACGCGCCGGCCGCGCTGCGCGGCGGGCCCGCGGTCGGCCTCGTGGCGGCGTTCCTGGTCGGGCTCGTCGCGGGCGTGCTGCCCGGGCGGGCGCCGCGGACGCCGGTGCGTCGGCACGCCGATACGGTGGAGGGGTGAGCACCGGCATCTCCGCGCCGCCCGAGGTCCAGCTGCGGCTGCTCGACCTGCAGGCCGCGGACGACGAGCTCGGTCGGATCGCCGGGCACCGCCGTCGGCTGCAGAGCGGCGCGGACATCGCCGCGGTCGAGGCCGAGCGCACCGCGGCCCGGCGGCGCGCCGCCGAGCAGCGCGGCGTCCTCGAGGACCTCCGTACCCGCGTGCGCCGCCTGGAGGCGGACGTCGCGGTCGTCGAGCAGCGCCTCGCCCGGGACCGGGACCGGCTCGCCGCGACGAGCTCGGCACGGGACGCGCAGGGGCTGGAGCAGGAGATCGCGAGCCTCACGAGGCGCCGCGGCGCGCTCGAGGACGACGAGCTGGAGCTGATGGAGGCGGCCGAGCAGGCGGAGGCGGAGAGCGCGGCCACGGCCGAGGCGATCGCCGCGCTCGACGAGCGGCTCACCGCGCTGACCGGGGACCGCGACGACGCGCTCGCGGGCCTCGCGGAGCAGCAGCGCGCGGCGCAGGCCCGCCGGGCCGAGGTCGCGGCGTCGCTGCCCGAGGACCTGCTCGGCCTCTACGACCGGCAGCGCACGCGCTACGGCATCGGGGCGGCTCGGCTCGTGGGCACGGTGTCGCAGGGCAGCAACATGGCGCTCACCGGCGCGGACCTCGCCGAGGTCCGTGCGGCGGCCCCGGACGCGGTGGTCCTGGACCCGGAGAGCAGCTGCATCCTCGTCCGCGCCATCCCCGCCTAGCCCGCGGCGTCCAGCCCCCGCGTCGACGACGCGGAGCCGTCTGACGCGGAACCGTCTGACGCGGAGCGCAGCGACCGCGGCCATCGGCGCGAAGTCGCGAAGCGACGAGCCTGCGCCCGACGGGGCCGGCGCAGCCGGTCGCGGCGGGCGCACGTGAGGAAGCGGAGGGGCTGAAGGCCCCCGGCGCCTCATGGCGCCGAAGCGCGAGCGCCAGCGAGCAGCGGCTCCGATGGGGCCGGCGGAGCCGGTCGCAGCGGAGCCGCTCCAGAACAAAAACGGAGAACGGGCCGGCGATACGCCGGGTTCTGTCCCGGTGCGCTGCACCGGGGACGGCCATCTCTCTCGGGGACGCGTTGCCGCGGCCCTCCAGCGGTCCACCCGGGACCATCGGCGAGCAACCGAATCGGTCCCTGTTCGACCTTGCTCCGGGCGAGGTTTACCCAGCGAGCCCGCTCGCACGGGCCCCTGGTGGTCTCTTACACCACCGTTTCACCCTTACCCCGCGCGTCGTCCCTCTCGAGACGGTGCGCGTGGCGGTCTGCTCTCTGTTGCACTTGCTCTCGGGTCACCCCGGGTGGGTGTTGCCCACCGCCCTGCTCTGCGGAGCCCGGACGTTCCTCGGCGCCCTCCTCGCGGAGGACGACGCGACCGTCTGCCGGCCCGTTCCCTCCCCGAGTCTAGTCAGGACCCGGACGGGGGCGTCGGGGTGGTCTCGCGGACGAGCTGCTCGGCGCCGCGGGTGACCCGCTGCCCGGAGCCGTGCGCGGCGAGCGCCGCAGCGCCGAGGATGCCCGCGTTGTTGCGGAGCGCCGCGGGCACGATCGGGGTGTCGAGCTCGAGCAGCGGCAGGAACTCGTCCGCGTGCTTGCTGACCCCGCCGCCGACCACGAAGAGGTCGGGGGAGAAGAGCTTCTCGAGGGTCGCGTAGTAGGGCTGCAGCCGCGAGGCCCAGTGCTTCCAGCTCAGCTCCTTCCGCTCGCGCACGAGGTTGGAGGCGTGGGTCTCGTAGTCGGTGTGCTCGCCGATGTCGATGTGGCCGAGCTCCGCGTTCGGGACGAGCAGGTTGCGGTAGATGAGCGCGGAGCCGATGCCGGTCCCGAGCGTGGTCATGATCACGAGCCCGTCGACGTCCTTCGCGGCCCCGTACTCGCTCTCGGCGTAGCCGGCCGCGTCGGCGTCGTTGACGAAGGTGATGTCGTGCCCGAGGGAGCGCTCGAACAGCTGCTCGGCGGCGAGGCCAATCCACTTCTTCGAGACGTTCGCGGCGGACATCGTGCGCCCGTTCCGGACGACGGCGGGGAAGCAGACGCCGACCGCCGCGCGGTCACCCGCGTCGGCCAGCTCGGCGAGGATGCCGACCACGACCTGCACGATGTCGTCCGGCTCGCCGCCCTCCGGGGTCGCGCGCTTGACGCGCTCGCTGATCAGCTCGCCCCGCTCCAGGTCGACGAGGCCGCCCTTGATCCCCGTTCCGCCGATGTCGATCCCGATCGCCTGCGTCACGGCCGTCACAGTAGCGCCCGCGTACGATTCGGCAGCGAGCGCGGCGAGGGGCCGCCGGAGGGGCGGGAGCAGCCGTGGCCGACGATCAGCAGTGGTGGTACAACACGCGCACCGGGCAGGTCGAGCAGGGCGCCCAGTCCCCGTGGTCGGACAGGGCCGGTCCCTACGCCACCCGTGAGGAGGCCGAGGGCGCCCCGGACCGCATCGCCGAGAACAGCCGCCGGTGGGCGGAGGAGGACGCCGCCGACGCCTGAGGTCAGTCCGGGTACTCGTGCTCGGGCCCGGGGTAGCCGCCGGACGCGACGTCCTCCCGGAACGCCGTCGCCGCCCGGGTCAGCTCGCCCCGCAGGTCGGCGTAGCGCTTCACGAACCGCGGCACCCGCCCGGCGGTGAGGCCGGCGAAGTCGGTCCAGACCATCAGCTGCCCGTCGACGTGCGGGCCCGCCCCCACGCCGATCGTCGGGATCGTGAGGGCCTCGGTCGCGCGCCGGGCGGTGTCGGACGGCACCATCTCGAGGACGACGGCGAAGGCGCCCGCGTCCTCGACGGCTCGCGCGTCGTCGAGCAGCTCGCCCGCCGCCTCGCCGCGGCCCTGCACGCGATGTCCGCCGAGGCGGTGCTCGCTCTGCGGCGTGAACCCGATGTGCGCCATGACGGGGATGCCCGCCTCCACGATCCGGGCGATCTGCGGGGCGCTGCGCCGCCCGCCCTCCAGCTTCACCGCGTGCGCGCCGGTCTCCTTCATGAAGCGGACGGCGGTGGCGAGCGCCTGCTCGGGCCCGATCTCGTACGAGCCGAACGGCAGGTCCGCGATCACGAACGCGCGGGTCGTGGACCTCGCGACCGCCCGCGTCAGCGGGATCAGCTCCTCGCTGGTGACGGGCACGGTCGTGTCGTAGCCGAGCACGGTGTTGCCGGCGGAGTCGCCGACGAGCAGGAAGTCGATGCCCGCCTCGTCGAAGATCCGCGCCGTGTTGGTGTCGTAGCTCGTGAGGCCGGTGATGCGGACGCCGTCGCGCTTCGCCTCGAGGAAGTGCCTCGTCCGCACCTTCGCGCGTGGATCCGCCATGCCGGGCAGCGTAACGAGGCGGCCTGACGGCCGGGCGCGGTGCGGGCGTCGGGGGCGCCCGGTAGGTTTGGGCGTGGTGCTGGATCCGCCCGTCCAGCCGCTCGGGAGGAGACGCCCCTTGGTCGACAAGCAGCGCGACTTCGTGCTCAGGACCATCGAGGAGCGCGGCGTCAAGTTCGTGCGCCTCTGGTTCACGGACGTCGTCGGCACCTTGAAGTCCGTCGCGGTCGCCCCGGCGGAGGTCGAGGGGGCGTTCGCCGAGGGCATCGGGTTCGACGGCTCCGCCATCGAGGGGTACACGCGCTCGAGCGAGGCCGACGTGCTGGCGGTGCCCGACCCCGCGACGTTCCAGATCCTGCCCTGGCGGGGCGAGGTCGACCCGACCGCCCGCATGTTCTGCGACATCACCACGCCGGACGGCCAGCCGGCGTCGGCGGACCCGCGCAACGTGCTGAAGCGGGCGCTCGCGAAGGCGGGCGACAGCGGCTTCACCTTCTACACGCACCCCGAGATCGAGTTCTACCTGCTGAAGAGCAGCGCGTACGGGCCCGCCGGGCCCGAGCCCGTGGACTCGGCCGGCTACTTCGACAACGTGCCGGGCGGCACCGCCCACGACTTCCGCCGCCGCAGCGTGCGGATGCTGGAGGACCTCGGCATCTCCGTCGAGTTCAGCCACCACGAGGCTGGGCCCGGCCAGAACGAGATCGACCTGCGCTACGCGGACGCGCTGACGACCGCGGACAACGTCATGACGTTCCGCACCGTCGTGAAGGAGGTGGCGATCGAGCAGGGCGTCTACGCGACGTTCATGCCGAAGCCGCTCTCCGGCCGGCCGGGCAGCGGGATGCACACGCACCTGTCCCTGTTCGAGGGCGACACGAACGCGTTCTTCTCCGCGAGCGGGGAGTACCACCTGTCGACGCTCGGGCGCCGGTTCATCGCCGGTCTGCTGCGGCACGCCCCCGAGATCACCGCGGTGACGAACCAGTTCGTGAACTCCTACAAGCGGCTGTGGGGCGGCGACGAGGCGCCGAGCTACGTCTCCTGGGGGCACAACAACCGGTCCGCGCTCGTGCGCGTGCCGCTGTACAAGCCGAACAAGGGCCAGTCCACGCGCGTCGAGTACCGGGCGATCGACTCCGCCGCGAACCCCTACCTCGCGTTCGCGCTGCTGCTCGCGGCGGGGCTGAAGGGCGTGGAGGGGGAGTACGAGCTCCCCGCCGAGGCCGAGGACGACGTCTGGTCGCTGTCCGACGGCGAGCGGCGGGCGCTCGGCTACGACCCGCTGCCGTCCAACCTCGACTCCGCGGTGCGGCTGATGGAGGAGTCGGAGCTCGTCGCGGAGACGCTGGGCGAGCGGGTCTTCCGCCACGTGCTCGCCAACAAGCGGCGCGAGTGGGAGGCCTACCGCGCCCAGGTCACGCCCTATGAGCTCGCCAGCAACCTCGAGCTCCTCTGAGCGCGCGCCGCGCGGGCAGGACGACGCGGGAGGGCTCCGGCTCGCCCTGCTGGCGCGCGCCGGGTTCGGCGACCTCGGCGCGGCCCGGCGCGGCCTGCTCGACCTGGCGGCGCTGACCGACCGGGACGCCGGGCGGATGCTCGACGCCTTCGAGCGTCCCGTCGGCCAGCCCGACGAGGCGCTGGCCGCGCTGCTGCTGCTCGCGGAGCCGGACGCCGCGTCGCTGCGCCCCGTGCTCGACGCGCCCGCGGCGGCGCGCCGGCTCGCGCTGGTGCTCGGGGCGTCCGGCGGCCTCGCCGACTTCCTCGCGCGCCGGCCGGATGCGCTCGAGGTGCTGCTCGAGACGCTGTCGTCGCCCCCGCAGCCTGCGGAGCTGCAGCGGGCCCTCCTCGAGGCGGTGCGCGCCGAGGGCGGGACGGCGGGGCGCTCCGGCGCCGACGGCCGCCGCGCCCTCCGCGTCGCCTACCGCCGGCAGCTCACCCGCATCGCCGCCTGGGACCTGGAGCAGCCCTCGGGCACGGCGGTGTTCGAGCAGGTCGCCGCCGCGCTCGCCGACCTCGCGGCCGCCGCCCTCGAGGCCGCGCTGGCCGTCGCCAGGGCGGAGGTCGCGGCGTCCGGCGGCGCCGACCGGGTCGCCGCCGTGCGGCTCGCGGTCATCGGCATGGGCAAGGCGGGGGCCCGCGAGCTGAACTACGTCAGCGACGTCGACGTGATCTTCGTCGCCGAGCGGGCGGACCACGACGCGGACGTCGACCCGCTGCCGGTGGCGACGCGGCTTGCCGTGACGCTCATGCGCGTGATCGACGACGCGGACGTGGAGCCCGCGCTGTGGCAGGTGGACGCGAACCTCCGCCCGGAGGGGCGCAGCGGCGCGCTGGTGCGCACCCTCGCCTCCCACGTCGGCTACTACGAGCGGTGGGCGAGCGGCTGGGAGTTCCAGGCGCTCCTGAAGGCGTGGCCGCTCGCCGGCGACCTCGACCTCGGCCACCGCTACGTCGAGGCGGTGCGGCCGAAGGTGTGGCAGGCCTCGGCCCGCGGCGACTTCGTGCAGGACGTGCAGCGCATGCGGCAGCGCGTGGAGCAGCACATCCCCGCCGGGCAGGCGGACCGCCAGCTGAAGCTGGGGCCGGGCGGCCTCCGGGACGTCGAGTTCACCGTCCAGCTGCTGCAGCTGGTGCACGGGCGCACCGACCCCGGCGTGCACGCGCGCGCGACCCTCCCGGCGCTCCGCGCGCTCACCGAGCGCGGCTACGTCGGACGGGTGGAGGCGGCGGAGTTCGGCGAGGACTACCGCCTGCTCAGGCTCATCGAGCACCGGCTCCAGCTGCGCCGGCTGCAGCGCACGCACCTGCTGCCGGTCGACGCCGGCGAGCTGCGTGCCGTCGCCCGGTCGTCCGGCATCGCGCAGGACGGGGCCGCGCTGCACGAGCGGGTCGGCCGCGTCCGCGGGCGGGTGCGCGGCCTGCACCAGCGACTCTTCTACCGGCCGCTGCTGACGGCGGTGTCGCGGCTGCCGGAGGCGGAGCTGACCCTGTCCTCCGCGGCGGCAGAGGACCGCCTGGCCGGCATCGGCTTCGCCGACCCGCGCAGCGCCCTCCAGCACATCGCCGCCCTCACCGGCGGCGTCTCCCGGAGGGCGGCGATCCAGCGCACCCTGCTGCCGGTGCTGCTGCAGTGGTTCGCGGAGGGGCCGGACCCCGACCTCGGGCTCCTGTCGTTCCGGCGGATCTCCGAGCGCCTCGGCGACACCGCCTGGTACCTGCGGCTGCTGCGCGACTCGCCGACCGCGGCGCGCCGGCTCGCGACCGTGCTCGCGGGGTCGCGGTTCGTGACCGGGCTGCTCGAGACGCAGCCGGAGGCCGTGCAGTGGTTCGAGCGGGACGGCGAGCTGCGTCCACGCCCGCGCGCGGCGCTGCGGGCGGAGACCACGGCGACCGTGCTCCGCCATGCGGACCGGGACCACGCGGCGGCGGCGCTGCGGATCGCCCGGCGCCGCGAGGTGCTGCGGCTCGCGCTCGGGGCGCTGCTCGGCACCGTCACGGTGCAGGAGCTCGGCGCCGCGCTCGCCGACGTGGACTCGGCGCTGCTCGCCGGCTGCCTCCGGGCCGTGCGTCGCGACGAGGGGCCGTGGCCGGAGTTCGCGGTGATCGCGATGGGGCGCTACGGGGGAGCGGAGCTGGGGTTCGGCTCGGACGTCGACGTCATCGTCGTGTACCGCGCCATCGTCGGGATGGCGCCCGAGGTCGCCCAGCGGCAGGCCGACGTCCTGGTGAGCGAGCTGAAGCGGCTCACCGCGGACCAGCGGCTGCCGTTCGAGCTCGACTTCGACCTGCGGCCCGAGGGGCGCAACGGCCCGGTGGCGCGCTCGTTCCGCGCCTACGAGGCCTACTACTCGCGCTGGTCGGTGACGTGGGAGTCGCAGGCGCTGCTGCGGGCGCGCGGCGTCGCGGGCGACCGGTCGCTGGTGCAGGACTTCGAGGCGCTCGCGGACCGCCTGCGCTACCCGGAGGGGCTCGACGAGCGGGCGGTGCGCGAGATCAAGCGCATCAAGGCGCGGATGGAGGCCGAGCGCCTGCCGCGCGCCGCGGACCCGTCCCGCCACCTGAAGCTCGGGCCCGGCGGCCTGACCGACGTCGAGTGGGTGGTGCAGCTGCTGCAGCTGCAGCACGCGCACGCCGTCCCGGGGCTGCGCACGCAGAGCACCCTGGCCGCGTTCGACGCCGCGGCCGCGGCCGGGCTGATCGAGCGCGAGGACGCGGCGCCGCTCCGGGACGCCTGGGTGCTCGCCTCCCGCGTCCGCAGCGCGATCACGCTGTGGCTGAACCGGACGACGGACGTGCTGCCGACGGACCGCCAGGCGCTCGAGGGCGTCGCCCGCATCCTCGAGTACCCGCCCGGCAGCGCGACGCTGCTCGAGGAGGACGCGCTCCGCACCACCCGCCGCGCCCGCGCGGTCTTCGAGCGCCTCTTCGCCTGAGCGGCCCCCGCGGCTCGCCTCGTCACGCGTCGAGCCCGCGCGAGCGTGACGATCCGAGCCGGCGGCGGGGCTGTGGACGACGGCACCGCGATCGTCGCCCGTGCGGGATCGTCGACGCCGTGCCCGAGCCGCGACCGTTGCCCGACGACCTCGCAGGACGGCCGTTCGACCGCGCCGCGCTCGTCGAGCGGCGGCGGTCCAAGGGCCGCGCGACTCGCAAGGACCTGGTCCATCCGCTCCACGGGGTGCACTCGAGCGTCGCGCCGACGACCCTGCTCGAGCGCTGCCGCGCCTACGCCGTCCGGATGCGGCCGGGCCGGTCGTTCTGCCACGCCACGGCCGCGCAGCTGCGCGGGATGCCCCTGCCGGTCCGGCTGCAGCAGTCCGATCCCCTGCACGTCGCCGCGGTGCGTCCGGCGAGCCCGCCCCGGACGCGCGGGGTGATCGGGCACCGCCTCTCGCTGCCTCCGGTGGTCCAGGACCTCGACGGCCTCGTGGTCTGCGCGCCGAGCGAGGCGTGGGTCCAGCTGGGGGACGAGCTGGACCTCGACGAGCTCGTGGAGATCGCCGACCACCTGCTGACCGTCTCGCCGCTGGACCCCGGTGCGAGTGCCGCTGACTCGATCCGCAACGCCGCGGGACGACGTCGGCGAGACGAAGTGAGTCACTCGGCCGCCGACTCCCATCCGCTGGCTCGACAGGTCCCGGCTGCGAACCCGAGGTACGTGACGGAGTGAGCCACCAGACGACGAAGGCCGCCGCTCCTCGGGGGAGCGGCGGCCTCGGCCGGCGGGGCTGCAGGCGTCAGACGCCGAAGTACAGCTCGTACTCGAAGGGGTGCGGACGCGCGGCGAGCGGCTTGATCTCCTTCTCGCGCTTGTAGTCGATCCACGTCTCGATGACCTCGGGCGTGAACACGTCGCCCGCCGTCAGGTAGTCGTGGTCGGCCTCGAGCGCCTCCAGCACCAGGTCGAGCGAGCCCGGCACCTGGGGGATCTGCTTCGCCTCCTCGGGCGGCAGCTCGTAGAGGTCCTTGTCGACCGGCTCGTGCGGCTCGATGCGGTTCTGGATGCCGTCGATGCCCGCCATCAGCTGCGCGGCGAAGGCCAGGTACGGGTTCCCGGACGCGTCGGGCGCCCGGAACTCGATGCGCTTCGCCTTGGGGTTCGTGCCGGTGATCGGGATGCGGATCGCCGCGGAGCGGTTGCCCGCCGAGTAGACGAGGTTCACCGGCGCCTCGTAGCCCGGGACCAGCCGGTGGTACGAGTTCGCGGTCGGGTTCGTGAAGGCGAGCAGCGACGGCGCGTGCTTCAGGATGCCGCCGATGTACCAGCGCGCGAGGTCGGACAGGCCGCCGTAGCCGGCCTCGTCGTAGAACAGCGGCTTGCCGTCGTTCCAGAGCGACTGGTGCGTGTGCATGCCAGAGCCGTTGTCGCCGAAGAGCGGCTTCGGCATGAAGGTGGCGGTCTTGCCCCACTGCTTCGCGGTGTTCTTGACGAGGTACTTGAACTTCAGGATGTCGTCCGCGGCGTGCACCAGCGTGTCGAACTTGTAGTTGATCTCGCCCTGGCCGGCGGTGCCGACCTCGTGGTGGCTGCGCTCGACCTCGAGGCCCGCCTCGATCAGCTTCAGCACGATGTCGTCGCGGAGGTCCGCGTGCTGGTCGACCGGGCTCACCGGGAAGTAGCCGCCCTTGTACGGCGTCTTGTTCGCCAGGTTGCCGCCGACCTCCTCGCGCCCCGAGTTCCAGGCGGCCTCGGACGAGTCGACCTTGTAGAAGCTCTCGCCCTGCGTCACCGAGTAGCGCACGTCGTCGAAGATGTAGAACTCGGCCTCGGGCGCGAAGAACGCGGTGTCCGCGATGCCCGTGGAGGCGACGTACTTCTCGGCCTTGTGCGCGATCTGGCGCGGGTCCTTCGAGTAGATCTCGCCGTTCCGCGGGTTGTAGATGTCGAAGACCATGATCAGCGTGCGCTCGACGCGGAACGGGTCGATGTAGGCCGTCGACGGGTCCGGGATCAGCTGCATGTCCGACTCGTGGATGTTCGCGAAGCCGCGGATTGACGAGCCGTCGAACAGCTGACCGACCGAGAAGAACTCCTCGTCGACCGTGCTCGCCGGGATGTTGAAGTGCTGCTGCACCCCGGGCAGGTCCGTGAACCGGATGTCGAGGAACTTGACGTCCGTGTCGCGGATGAACTTGATGACCTCGGACGAGTCGCTGAACTTGGGAGTGGGCATGGTGATGGTTCTCCTGGAGGGCCGATGCCGGCGCGGCGGACGCGAGCCGCCACCAACCTACGGGTGCGTCCGTTTCGTCGACGTCACCGGCGCGTTTCGGCGGTGTTACGGGCGGCCGGAGGACACCGGGCGCGACGGGGCCGCGGGAGCGCCGGGTCCGCCCTCGAGGCCCTGCTCGACGGTCACCAGCAGGACGAGCAGGAAGCTCAGCAGCGCGAGCACGACGAGCGGTCCGCCGAGGCTCTGGCTCGGCACGCGGGGCGCCGCACGCAGGGTCTCGGCCGGTGAGCCGCCGTCGCCGCCGGCAGCGGCCGTCCGCGCGGCGTCGAGCAGCACGTCGCGGGCCCGCAGCAGCCGGTCGAACTCGACGGCGGCGTCGTGGCGCTCCTGCGGCCCGGCGCCGGGGCGCATGTCGGGGTGCGCCGTGCGGGCGGCCTTCAGGAAGGCGCGCTGGACCTCCGCGGCCGATGCCGCAGGGTCGACACCGAGCAGTCTCGCCGCCTCCTGCCTGGCCGCGGGCCCGGCGCCGGCGGTCACCTGCGGACGGGACGCAGCTTCGTCGGGTCGACGCCCTTCGGCATCGGCACGGAGGCCTTCATGGACTCCAGCCGGTTGCTCACGCCGAGCACCTCGGCCCTCGTCAGGCGGGGCTTCAGCCGGCCGAGCCGCCGGTTGATCCGGCCGAGCGGCACGGCGTCCTCGTCGGGGCCGACGCGGATGACGGAGACCGGCACGTTCGGCGCGACGCGCTGCACCTTGCGGCGCTCCTCCTCGACGAGGCGCTGCGTGCGGCCCTTGGGCCCCTCGGCGATCAGGACGACGCCCGGGCGGCCGATGGCGCGGTACACGGCGTCGCGGGTGCGCGGGTTGACGGCGACGGGCACCTCGCTGCCGCGCCAGCCCCGGCGCAGCGAGCTGCGGAGCACGGCGCCGACCGCGCCCGGCTGCCCCTCGATCTGCGCGTAGGCGGCCGACTCGGCCCGGCGACCGAGCACGATGAGGGCGACGAGCAGCCCGGTGACGATGCCGAGCAGCACCATCGTGATGATCGACAGGACGTTGCCGCCCGCCACCGTGAGGGCGAGCACGACCCCGCCGAGCACCGGCAGCAGGAAGGCGAGCAGCACCCACCAGGTGACCGACGGGTCGGCCTTCCGGGTCATCTGGAAGACCTGGATCATCTGCTTGACGCGGCCCGGCTTCTTGGCCGGCCGGCCGGTGGTGCGGGCCATGCCGACGATGGTATCCGCTCCTCCCCAGACCGCCGCGGGTGCGGAGCGAGCCTTCGACGCCGTGATCGGCCCCAGTGGCGGGGTCGCGGGCGTCACGCTGCGGGCATGACCGACACCCCGACGCGGACGAGGCGCCTCCGGGCGGACGAGCCGGACCTGATGGAGGCGCTGCTCGTCGGCGCCGGTCCGCACCTCGAGCCCCTGCTCGACGTGGGCACCACCGCGAGCGGCGACCTCGTGCTGGTGCTGCCGGAGCCCGCCGTGCGGCTCGCCGACCTGCTGCTCGGGGCCGGGCTGACCCGGCCGGGGGAGGCGGTGACCGTGCTGGTGCCGCTCGCCGGCGCGCTCGAGCGGCTGCACGAGGCGGGCGTCGCCCTCGGCGGCGTGGACGGCTCGCAGGTCGTGCTGGACGCGGACGGGACGCCCGCCTGGTCGCCGGAGCGGGCGGTGCTGCTGCGGCGGATCGGCCCCGCAGCCTTCTCCGCCGCCGTCGCCGAGGACCAGCACGCCTTCGCGACGCTCGCCGACGGGCTGCTGCAGCGCACCGGGCTGCCGCCGTCGGCGCGAGGCCGGACCCCGGCCGAGCTCGTGGACGTCCTGTTCGCGCTCGCGGAGCCCGTGCCGGTGCGCCTGCGCGCCACCGCGTCGGTGCCGCTCCCCGGTGCGCTGCCCGGGCGGCTCCTCGGCGCCGAGGCGCCTGCGCCCGAGGCGGCCGAGGGACGGCGCGATCCGCTCGCCCCGCTGCGCTCGGCGCTCGGGCAGGTCCGGCCGCGGATGTGGGCGCTGCTCGGCGGCGTCGCGGCCCTGCTCCTCGCGGCCGTGCTGGTGCTGCCCGGCGGCGGCCCCGCCGAGGGGGCGGCCGGCGGCGGGCCGATGACGGCTCCTGCGCGGCCGGCCCCGTCCCGGTCGGTGACGACGGTGGCGGCCCGGGACCTCGCCGCGCCGGTCGCCGTGCAGCGGCTGCTGGACGAGCGCCGCAGGTGCCTCGCCGAGGGGGACCGGGCGTGCCTCGAGGCGGTGTCGAGCGTCGGCTCGCCGGTGCGTCAGGCGGACCGGGCCGCGCTCGAGGCGGGGGTCGACGCCGTGCCGGCGGACGGCGAGCCCCGGGTCGTCTCGACCGGGGTCGGCACGGCCGTCGCCCGTGCCGGCGGCGCCGTGGTGGTGGGCGTCCGCGAGACGGACGGCTGGCGGCTCCGCGACGTCGTCGCGGAGCCGCCAGGATGACCGTCAGATGCCGAGCGAGCCCTGGAAGTCGCCGGCCTCGAGCCGCTGCCGCACCGCGGTGAGGAAGCGGGCGGCGTCGGCGCCGTCGACGATCCGGTGGTCGTAGCTGAGCGCCAGGTACACCGTCGAGCGGATCGCGATGGACTCGCCGCCGTCGGCCGTCGCGACGACCGCCGGCTTCTTCACGACCGCGCCGGTGCCGAGGATCGCGACCTGCGGCAGGAAGACGAGCGGCGTGTCGAACAGCGCGCCGCGCGACCCGGTGTTGGTCAGGGTGAAGGTGCCGCCCGCCAGCTCGTCCGGCTTCAGCTTGTTGTCGCGGGTGCGCGACGCGAGGTCGGCGATCTGGCCGGACAGCTCCGCGATGGACATGCCGCCCGCGTTCCGGATCACCGGCGTCAGCAGCCCGCGCTCGGTGTCGACCGCGATCGAGACGTTCTCGTGGTCCGGGTAGACGATCGAGTCGCCGTCCACGGTGGCGTTGATGATCGGGTACTGCTGGAGCGCCTCGACGGCCGCGAGGGCGAAGAAGGGCATGAACGACAGCTTCTGTCCGGTCTTGGCGAGGAACTCGTCCTTCATCCGTGCGCGCAGCTTCGCGACGGCGGTCACGTCGGCCTCGACGACCGTCGTGAGCTGGGCGGTCGACTGCATCGACACCACCGCGCGCTCGGCCACGACCTTGCGGAGCCGCGACATCTTCACCGTCGTGCCGCGCAGCGGCGAGGGCTCCGCCTTCGGGGCGGGCGCTGCGGCGGCAGCGGCCGGCGCGGAGGCCTGCTCCGCCGCGGCGAGCACGTCCTCCTTGCGGATGCGGCCGCCGACCCCGGAGCCCTGGACGCTCGAGAGGTCCACGCCGCGGTCGTTCGCCAGCTTGCGGACGATCGGGGTCACGTACGGCGCGGCGGCGTGCGCGCCGCCCGCGGGCTGCCCGGACCCGCTCGACTGCGGGGCCTGCGAGCCCGAAGCGGCGGGCGCGCTCGACGGCTTCGGCTGCTCCGGCTTCGGCTGCTCCGGCTCGGCCGGGGCCGGCGGTGCGGCCTGCGCGGGCTTCCCCTCGTCGGACCCCACGGGCGCCTCGGAGGACGGGACGACCTCCTCCTCGGGCGTCGGCTCGCTGTAGGAGCTGCCGGCGTCGGCGTCCTCCTCCGGCTCGTCGTCCTGCACCCGGGCGGGCGCAGGCTCGGGGGACGAGTCGACCGGGGCCGTGCCGGCCTCCTCGGCCATCACGTCCTCCTGCGGCTGGGGCTCCGGCTCCGGCTCCGGCTCGGCCTCGGGTGCCGCGTCGCCGCCGGAGGACGCGCCGGAGCCGTCGCCGATGCGGACCAGCTCGGCGCCCACCTCCACGGTCTCGTCCTCCTCCACCAGGATCTCCTCGATCACGCCGGCGACGGGGGAGGGGATCTCGGTGTCGACCTTGTCGGTCGAGACCTCGAGCAGTGGCTCGTCGACCTCGACGGACTCGCCGACCTGCTTCAGCCAACGGGTCACCGTGCCCTCGGTGACGCTCTCGCCGAGCGCCGGAAGGGTGACGGACTCGCTCATCGGTGGATTCCTTTCGGGCAGCGGCGATGCCGCCTGCGGATGTGGGTCAGAGGGCGTGGAGGGGCTTGCCGGCCAGCGCGAGGAACGCCTCGCCCATGGCCTCGTACTGCGTCGGGTGGCCGTGCAGGTACGGGGCGACGTCCTCCGGCCAGGCCTCCCAGTTGACGATGAGCTGGGCCTCGCCGATCAGCTCGCCGACGCGGGACCCGATGCCGTGCACGCCGACGACCGGACCGTCCTTGACGCGGACGACCTTGATCGAGCCGGAGGTGTCGAGGATCTCGCTCTTCGCGTTGCCGGCGAGGCTGTAGTCGTACGCCTGCACGGCCTCGCGGCCGTACTGCTCGACGGCCCGCGCCTCGGTCAGGCCGACCGAGGCGACCTCCGGCTCGCTGTAGGTGATGCGCGGGACGTTGACGTCGCTGACGACCGCGGGGTTCAGCCCGGCGATCTCCTCCGCGACGAAGATGCCCTGCTGGAAGCTGCGGTGGGCGAGCTGCAGGCCGGGGACGATGTCGCCGACGGCGTAGACGCCGGGCACGGAGGTCTCGAGCCGGTCGTTCACGGTGACGAAGCCGCGGTCGAGGGCGATCCCCGACTCCTCGAAGCCGTTGCCCTGCGTCGCCGGGCCGCGCCCGACCGCGACGAGCAGCAGCTCGGCGTCGACGGTCTTGCCGTCCTCGAGCGTCACGACGACGCCGGAGTCGCTCTGCTCGACCGACTTGAAGCGCACCCCGAGGGAGTACTGGATGCCGCGCTTGCGGAAGGCCCGCTCGAGCGCCTTCGACAGGGACTCCTCCTCGTTCGGCACGAGGTGGGGGAGGGCCTCGATGATCGTGACGTCCGCGCCGAAGGAGCGCCAGACGCTCGCGAACTCGACGCCGATCACGCCGCCGCCCAGCACCGCGACCTTCTTCGGGACGAAGTCGAGGTCGAGCGCCTTCTCGCTGTCGATGACGCGGCCGCCGAGCTCGAGGCCCGGCAGCGACCGGGAGTAGGAACCCGTCGCCAGCACGACCTTGCCGCCCGTGATGGTGGAGTCGCCGACCTGCACGGTGGTGCCCGACGTCAGCCGCCCCGTGCCGTCGATCGTGGTGACGCCGCGGGCCTTCAGCAGGGACTGCAGGCCCTTGAACTTCTTCGAGACGATGCCGGTGCGGTAGCTCGTCACGCCGGCGATGTCGACCGACTCGAACGTCGCCTTGATGCCGTAGTGCTCGCTGTCCTTGGCGGTGTCCGCGACCTCGGCCGCGTGCAGCAGCGCCTTGGTGGGGATGCAGCCGCGGTGGAGGCAGGTGCCGCCGACCTTGTCCTTCTCGATCAGGGCGACGGACATCCCGAGCTCGCGGGCGCGGAGCGCTGCGGAGTACCCGCCGCTGCCGCCGCCCAGGATCACGAGGTCGAAGGACTGGTCAGGCACGTCGTCGGTACTCCTCATCTGCTCGCGCACGGCGGCTCCGCGGACCTCGGGCCGGCCCCTCCCGGGCCCGCTCCGGCGGTCCTGACCGCCGTCTGGAACCCTACTCCCTGCCGTCCGACGGGCCGCCGGAGGCGAGGTCCTGCAGCAGCGCGACGAGGGTGCGCACCATGGTCCCGGTCGGGCCGCTGCCGGTCGCGCCGTACGCCTGGCCGGTGTTGTTCGCGGCGCCGGCGATGTCGAGGTGCAGCCACGGGATCGGGCCGCCGGCGGGGCGCTCGCCGACGAACTCCTGCAGGAAGCGCCCGGCGATCAGCGCGCCGCCCGCCGTCTGGCCCATCTTCACGTTGGCGATGTCCGCGACGTCGGAGTTGAGCAGCGCCCGCAGCTCCTCCGGCAGCGGGAGGTGCCAGACCGGCTCACCGGCCTTCGCGGCCGCCGCGCGCACCCGGGCGACGAGGTCGTCGTCGCCCATCGCCCCGACGGTCCGCATGCCGAGCGCCGTCATGACCGCGCCGGTGAGGGTCGCGACGTCGATCACGGCGTCCGGCGACTCCTCGCACGCGGCGACGATGCCGTCGGCCATCACCAGGCGGCCCTCCGCGTCGGTGTTCAGGACCTCGACGGTGCGGCCGCCGCGGATGCGCAGCACGTCGTTCGGCCGCGCCGCGGACCCGGACGGCATGTTCTCGGCGATGCAGAGCCAGGCCGTCACCCCGACGGGGAGCCGCAGCCGGGCGGCGGCGACGACGACGGCGAGGACGGTCGCGGCGCCGGTCATGTCGTACTTCATGCCGACCATCGACGCGGGCGGCTTCAGCGACAGGCCGCCGGAGTCGAAGGTGATGCCCTTGCCGACCAGCGCGACCGTGCGCTCCGCGCCCTCGGGCGCCCAGCCGATGCGCACGAGCCTCGGCGGCCGGACCGAGCCGGCGCCCACCCCGAGGATGCCGCCGAAGCCGCCCTCGGAGAGCTCGGCCTCGTCCCACACCCGCGCTTCGAGGCCCGCGCCGGCCGCCGCCTCGACGGCCCGGTCGGCCAGGGCGGACGGGAACAGGTCGTTCGGGGGCGTGTGCACCAGGTCCTTGACGAGCGCGACGGCCTCGGCGAGCACGGCGGCCCGGTCCACCGCGTCGGCCGCGGGCTCGTCGCTGACGACGGTGACCCGAGCGACCGGCTCCTTCTGCGCCGCGAGGGACTTCACGCGGTACTCCGCGTAGCGGTAGGCGCCGAGCGCCGCGCCCTCGAGCACCGCGGCGAGGTCCTCCGCGCCGTCGACCGGCAGCGCGAGGGCGACGTGGTCGACGCCCGCGAGCCGCCGGACCGCGGTCGCCGCGGCGGCGCGGAGCGCGTCCGCGTCGACCCGCGCGCCCAGGCCGACGAGCACGAGCTGCCCCGCGGCGACGCCCGTGCCCGGCAGGCGGGCGAGGTCGCCCGCCGCGCCGGTGACGCCGAGCGCGCGGGCGTCGAGGCCGCCCGCGTCG
>NZ_JBHUEA010000036.1:0-16100 GCF_042680685.1 Amnibacterium endophyticum
GGCGGCGCCGCGGCCGCGATGCGTCCCGCCGCCGCCTGGGCCGTGCACCCGCAGGGCGCCGCGGTGCGGCGCGAGGCGCTGATCGCCCGTGCGCCCCGCGGCGCAGCACGGTCGTCCTGGGCGCCGGACCCGGCGCGACCGCTCGCCGGCGTCCGCGTGCTCGACCTGACCCGGGTGATCGCGGGGCCGGTCGCCGGGCGCGCGCTCGCCGGGTACGGCGCCGAGGTGCTGCGCATCGACCCGCCGGGCTGGGACGAGCCCGCGGTGGAGCCCGACATGACGCTCGGCAAGCGGTGCGCCCGGCTCGACGCGACGACCGCCGACGGGCGGGAGCGCCTGCTCGGGCTGCTCGCGGGTGCCGACGTGCTGCTGCACGGCTACCGCCGGGACGCGCTCGACGGCCTCGGGCTGGGGGAGGAGGTCCGCCGGCGCACCCGCCCCGGTCTCGTCGAGGTCGCCCTCACGGCCTACGGCTGGACGGGCCCGTGGGCGGGCCGGCGCGGCTTCGACAGCCTCGTGCAGATGTCCGCCGGGGTGGCCGAGCGGGGTGCGGCGGAGGGGGGCCGGCCGGTGCCGCTGCCGGTCCAGGCGCTCGACCACGCCACCGGCTGGTTCGTGGGCGCCGCGGCCGTCGCGGGGCTGCGGGAGCGGCGGGCCTCCGGCGCTGGCTCGGTCGCGCGGCTGTCGCTCGCCCGGACGGCCGCCGCGCTGCAGCCCCTCGACGTCGTCGCACCCGGCGCCGCGCAGGAGGTCGGCGGCGAGTCCCTGGGGACGCCGTGGGGCGAGGCGCGCCTCGCGTCGCCGCCTCTCGCCGTCGCCGGCGCTCCCCTCCGGTTCGACCTCGGGCCTGCGCCGCTGGGCAGCGCGGACCCGGCCTGGAACGACTGAGTCCCTCGACCCGCTCGCGCGGATGAACATCCTGTGACGCGCCTCCGTTCGGGCGCGCGTGTCGCGGCGCCGCGTGCTTATCGTCCTCTTCGTGTCTGCCCAGGCCTTTGGAAGGAACCGCATGCCCCGCATCCGACGCTCCCGTCTCGCGCTCACCGCGCTCGTCACCGCCGCCCTCGTCGGGGTCGGCGGCGCCGCCGTGGCCGTGAACGCGCAGCCCGCCATCCACACGAAGACGCCGAGGACGGCGGAGTCGATCACGAACATCGACGTGCTGCGTCAGCAGATCGCGAACTACTACGGCGACCCGCTGAAGACCGGCGAGATCGGCGCCAGGTCGAACTACGTGAAGGAGCTGCGCGGCATCGAGACGCGCGCCGCGAGGTACCTGGTCCACGCGAAGGCGCACCACGGCAAGAAGAAGGCGATCCTGCTCGACGTCGACGACACGACGCTCGCGACCTACAACTACGAGATCGACTCGAACTGGGACTACGACCCCGCGAGCAACGGCGAGTTCGTGACCGACCAGAAGTTCCCCGCGGTGCCCGGCATGGTGAAGCTGGTCCGCCTCGCGAAGGCCGACGGCTACAAGATCTTCTACCTCACCGGCCGCGGTGCGGCGCAGGAGGAGGCGACGCTCGGCAACCTGACGCAGGACGGCGTCGGCGTCGACGCGCACTACCCGCAGCCGACCGACCCAGACGGCGCCGGCCCGGAGGACGGCCTCTACACGAAGCCGGACCTGGCGGCCTACCCGCAGTACCTGAAGGACCGGTGCGGCGACGACAAGTGCACGACGATCGAGTACAAGTCCGCGACGCGGAAGCACATCGAGTCGCTCGGCTACGACATCGTCGCGAACTTCGGCGACCAGTACAGCGACCTGAAGGGCGGCGCGGCGGACCGCGGCTTCAAGCTGCCGAACCCGAGCTACTACCTGCCCTGACCGCGGCTTCCGGACCGGCGTCGCGCAGTCCGGGCCGGTTCCGACAGGCCGGGCGCTCTCGAGCGCCCGGCCTGTCGTGTCCCGCCCCTCGCGGCGGAGCCGAGATCCGGGTCAGGCGCGCGAGCGCAGGAGCGTGAACGAGGAGTCGCGGACGATCAGCGTCGTCACGGCGCCCGCGACCCGCTGCTCCGGGTCGCTCGACAGCGCGAGCTCCCACTCGCCGTTCGGCGCCGCCGGCACGGTGAACTCGACCCCGTTCTCGGCCGAGTTCAGCAGCAGCGCGAACGCGTCCTCGCCCTCGTGCGCCAGCACGAAGGTGATGGTGCGCGCGTCGGGGTTGTCCCAGTCGCCCTCGGCGAACTCCTCGTCGTCGCTGCGCTTCAGCACGACGGTGTCCTCGGCGCCGGCGCCGGGCGCCTCCCGGTACCAGGCGGGCCGGAGCGCCGGGCTCTCCTGCCGCAGCCGGATGACCTCGCGGGTGAAGTCGAGCAGCTCGTGGTCGACCGCGTCCCAGTCGTACCAGCTGATCTCGGTGTCCTGGCAGTAGGCGTTGTTGTTGCCGCCCTGCGTGCGGCCCATCTCGTCGCCGCCCAGCAGCATCGGCACGCCCGTCGACAGCAGCAGCGTCGCGAGGAAGTTCTTCCGAGCGCGCATCCGGCGCTCGTTTACGGTCGGGTCGTCCGTCGGGCCCTCGGCGCCGTTGTTGAACGACTTGTTGTCGCTCTCGCCGTCCTGGTTGTCCTCGCCGTTCGCGTCGTTGTGCTTGCGGTTGTAGGCGGTCAGGTCCGCCAGCGTGAAGCCGTCGTGCGCCGTGATCATGTTCACGCTGCAGAGCGGGGAGCGCCGGCTCGGCTGGTAGACGTCGGGGCTGCCGAGCACGCGCTGCGCCGTCGTGCCGAGCAGGCTGTCCGCCCCCGACCAGAAGTCGCGCACGTCGTCGCGGAACTTGCCGTTCCACTCCGACCACTCGGCCGGGAAGCCGCCGACCTGGTAGCCGGCGATGTCCCACGGCTCCGCGATCAGCTTCACGGGCGCCAGCACCGGGTCCTGCAGCGTCATGTCGAGGAAGGCGGAGTGCAGGCTCGCGTCGCCGCCCTGCCGGGTCAGGGTGGTCGCGAGGTCGAAGCGGAACCCGTCGACGTGCATCTCCGTCACCCAGTAGCGGAGCGAGTCCATGATGAGCCCGAGCGCCGCCGGGTGGCTCACGTTCAGGCTGTTGCCCGTGCCGGTCGTGTCGAAGTAGGCGTCCCGCTGCTCCTCGACCAGGCGGTAGTAGGCGCCGTTGTCGAGGCCCTTGAACGACAGCATCGGGCCCATGTGGTTGCCCTCGGCGGTGTGGTTGTAGACGACGTCGAGGATCACCTCGAGGCCCGCCTCGTGCAGCGCCTTCACCATCGCCTTGAACTCGGTCACCTGCTGCCCGCGGTCGCCGGAGGACGAGTACTCGTTGTGCGGGGCGAAGAAGCCGATCGTGTTGTAGCCCCAGTAGTTGCGGAGGCCCTTGTCCTTCAGGGTGTTCTCCTGCACGAACTGGTGCACGGGCAGCAGCTCGATGCTCGTCACGCCGAGGCGCTGGAAGTGCTCGATCGCCTTCGGGTGCGCGAAGCCGGCGTAGGTGCCCTGCAGCTCCTCCGGCACCCCGGGCAACCGCTTCGTGAAGCCCTTGACGTGGGTCTCGTAGACGATCGTGCGGTCCATCGGCACGCGGTTGTACGGCGTCGGCCGGTCGTCGCCCCAGTCGAAGTCGCGGTCCACGACGACGCACTTCGGCATCGCGCCCGCGGAGTCGGTGCCGTCCATCCGCAGCGGCTCGTTCATGTCGTGGCCGAAGAGGCGCTGGTCCCACTCGTAGTCGCCCGAGATCGCGAGCGCGTGCGGGTCCAGCAGCAGCTTGTGCACGTTGTGGCGGACACCGTGCTCCGGGTCCCACGGGCCGTCGACGCGGAGGCCGTAGCGGGTGCCGACGCCGGCGCCCTCGACGAACCCGTGCCAGACGTAGCCGGTGCGGGAGGGCAGCGCGGTGCGGGTCTCCTGCTCCTGGTCGTCGAACGAGCAGAACAGCACCTCGGTGGCCGTCTCGGAGTACACGGCGACGTTGAGGCCGCCGTCGACGACGGTGACGCCGAGGGGGTAGGGGAGCGAGGCGGGAGCGGTCATGCGGAGCCTTCCTGAGAGCGCGACGCTGCACGGTAGCCGTGGGCCGGAGCCCGGATCTGGGAGCGCTCCGCACGCCCGCTGCGAGTCGACCGGGGCGAGCGGGACCGCGCCTGCCGCCGCCGTCCCGCAGGTCGACGACTCGCGGGCATCATGGGGCGGGTGCGCCGCCCACGCCTCGTCCTCCCCGCACTCGCGGTCGTCGCCGCGCTCGGTCTCGGCGGGTGCACCGCCGAGGGAGCCCCGCAGCCGACGCGCACCACGACCCCGCCGGCGACCGCGGTCCGGTTCGCGCCGCAGACCGCGGGCGACCCCGCCGTCGTCGACGCCGCGACCGCGCCCGAGCGCGCGGTGCAGGCGAGCCGGGCGTTCTTTGAAGCGTCACCGGGCGCGGTCGTCGCGCCCGACGGCGACCGGGCCGCGCAGGAGCGGGCGGCGGAGGTGGCCGAACGGCTGCACGTCCCCGTGCTGCTGGCGCCCGCGCCCGCGCCGAGCGCGTCGGCGTCGCACGCCCCGAGCGCGTCCCCGACCCCGACCGCGACCCCGACCGCGACCCCGACCGCGACCCCGACCGCGTCGCCCTCACCCGACCTCACCGCCGTCTCCGCCGGGCTGCGCCGCCTCGGCGCCGTCTGGGTCGCGGGCGACGCCGCCCCACGCCTCCCCGGCGTCCGGCGCTACGCGCTGGCGGACGCGCCGGACGTGACCGCCCCGGCGACGTCCGCCGCGGTCGCCGTCGCCGCGGACGAGGGCGCCGACACCGCCGCGACGGCGACCGCCCGGGCGGCCGGCGCGACCGTGGTGTCGAGCGGCGGCTCCCGGATCCCCGGCGCCTCGGCGGCGGTCGTCGACGCGCTGTCGAAGGCGGAGGGAGAGCCCGCCGCGCTGATCGGGTCGCGCTTCGCCGGGCTCGGCGACGCGGCGTCCTGGGCGGTCGCGGCCGCTCGCGGCGGCTACCAGTACTCCGGGGGCGGGCAGGTGCCGTTCGACGGCAAGCGCCTCTTCGTCGCGCTCTACGGCGTGCCCGGCGATTCGGCGCTCGGGGTGCTCGGCGAGCAGGGCCCGGGCGCCACGATCGCGCGGGTCGAGGCGCTGGCGAAGCGCTACGCGCCGCTGACGGACCGGCACGTCGCCCCGATGCTCGAGATCATCGCGACCGTCGCCTCGGGCAGCCCCACCGACAACGGCGACTACTCGAGCGACCTGGACGTCTCGCGGCTCGAGCCGTTCGTCGACGCCGCGGCGAAGGCGGGCATGCCCGTCGTGCTCGACCTCCAGCCCGGCCGCGCCGACTTCCTGAGCCAGGCGAAGCTCTACCGGTCGCTGCTCGAGAAGCCGAACGTCGGCCTCGCGCTCGACCCGGAGTGGCGGCTGAAGCCCGGGCAGCGGCCGCTCGTCCAGATCGGCAGCGTCTCCGCCGCCGAGGTGAACCGCACCTCCGCGTGGCTCGCCGACCTGGTGAAGGAGAAGGGGCTGCCGCCGAAGCCCTTCGTGCTGCACCAGTTCCGGCTCGACATGCTGCCCGACCGGTCCGCGATCGACGTCTCGCGGCCCGAGCTCGACGTGCTGATCCACGTCGACGGCCAGGGCTCGCAGCCCGCGAAGCAGGCGACGTGGGCGGCGATCCACCGCGACGCGCCCGACGTCGCCTGGGGCTGGAAGAACTTCCTCGACGAGGACCACCCGACCCTGACGCCGGCGCAGACGATGGAGCAGGTCCACCCGACGCCCGACCTGATCACCTACCAGTAGCCGCCCGACCCGTCCGCGTCGCGACGCGGCACGCTGCGGGCGTGCAGCACCGTGCTGCGTCGCGACGCGGAGGCCCGTGGGGCCTGGCGCGCGGGGAGGCGTTCCGGCGCGCGACTCAGGTGAGCGCCGCCGCGGCCAGCCGCAGCTCGTCGAGCGACGCGACCGCGGCCTGCGCGAGTGCGTCCGCGTCGGCGTCCGCCTGCTGCGACCAGTCCGCGAAGCCTCGGGTGAAGGCGAGCACGCCCATCTCCGCCGCGAGCCGTGCCGGCGTCCCGGCGACGCCGCGCCCGACGAGCGCGTCGGCCATCGCGGCAGCGAGCCCCGCCTCCTTCAGCAGGCTGCGCTCCTGCAGCTCGGTGCTGGTCGCGACGATCGCGTCGATGCGCGGTCCGAGCCCGTGGTTGATCGGCCCCATCGCGGTGGCCGCCCGGCGCAGTCCCGCGGCGACGGCGTCGAGCGCGGTCGTCCCCGCGGGCGCCTCCGCGATGCCCGCCGCCAGCAGGTCGCTCAGCATCGCCTGCCCGGCGCTCAGCAGCTCGCGCTTGTCGGTGAAGTGGCGGAAGAACGTGCTCTTCGTCACGCCCGCCCGCTGCGCGATCTCGGCGACCGTCGTCGCGTCGTAGCCCTGCTCGCCGAACAGGTCGACCGCCGCGACGACGAGTCGCAGCCGCGCGTCGGGCGCCCACCTGGCCATCCGACGAGGGTACCGACGGCACCGGCGTCCCAGCACCCCAGTGATGGGACTGTTGTCCCGTCATCGTGCTACGGTGATGGGACTTCGGTTCCATCACTTCGGGAGGATCGCATGGACGTCTTCATCACGGGCGGCACGGGCCTGATCGGCGCGGCCGTCGTCGCCGAGCTGCAGCGCGGCGGGCACGCCGTCACGGCGCTCGCCCGCTCCGACCGCTCCGCCGCCGTCGCGGAGGAGGCCGGCGCCGGCGTCGTCCGCGGCGGGCTCGCCGATCTCGACGTGATCCGCGAAGCGGCGGACCGCGCCGAGGGCGTCGTGCACCTCGCGTTCGCCAACGACTTCGCGGGCCCGGAGGCGCTCGAGCGCGCGATCGGCGAGGAGACCGCGGCGCTCGAGGCGATGGGCGAGGCACTGACCGGCAGCGGCCGACCGCTCGTCATGGTCTCCGGGACGCCCTGGATCCCCGGGTGGGCCTCGACCGAGGCCGACCCGCTGCCCGTGGACGGCCCGGTCGGCGGACGGGGCCGCACCGTGACCCGGATCCTCGGGCTCGCCGAGCGCGGCGTGCGCGCGTCCGCGGTCCGGATGCCGCGCACGGTGCACGACCGCGGCGAGGGCGGTTTCGCCGGGCTGCTGACCGCGGCGGCCCGCCGCTCCGGCGTCTCCGGCTGGGTCGGCGACGGGACGCAGCGCTGGCCCGCGGTGCACGCGCAGGACGCGGCCGTGCTCTTCCGCCTGGCGCTCGAGCAGGCGCCGGCGGGCTCCGCGTGGCACGCGGTGCAGGACGAGGGCGACCCGATGCGGGAGATCGCCGAGGTGATCGGGCGCCGGCTCGGGCTGCCGGCGCGCGAGGTGCCGCAGGAGGACTTCGGCGTGATCGGGCAGATCTTCGCGATGGACCAGCCGGCGTCGAGCGCCGTCACGCGGGAGCGGCTCGGCTGGACGCCCGTCCACCCGCGCCTGCTCGAGGACCTCGAGCTGGTGCGCCCCTGAGCGCGCGGCGGCGGGACGTCAGGGGCGGCAGGGGCTGATGACCAGCTCGTCGACGCGGACGTGCGGCGGCGCGGACAGCGCGAAGAGCGCCGCGCGGGCGACGTCGTCGGGCTGCAGCATCCGGGCGCGCGCGGCGGCGTCCGGCACCTCCGGCCGGGCGTCGAGGAAGTCCGTCGCGACGTCGCCGGGGCAGAGGTGGGTGGCGCGGACGCCGTGCCGCTCCTCCTCCGCGTTCAGCGAGCGGCAGAGGGTGCCGAGCGCCGTCTTGCTCGCGCCGTAGGCGACGCCCGCCACGGCGGAGTACGCCCAGGCGGAGAACGACGACACGATCACCGCGGTGCCGGCGGCGGCGCGGAGGTCGGGGAGCGCGGCGTCCACGACCGCGGCGACGCCGGTGAGGTTCGTCGCGACGACCGCCTGGAAGTCCGTGAGCGACTGCTCCGCCCAGCTGCGGCGCGGCACGTTCAGCCCCGCCGCGAGCGCGAGGCCGGTGACCGGGCCGAGCCGCTCGCGCACGGCGTCGAGCGCCGGGGCGGCCGCGCCGGGGTCCTGCACATCGAGCGGGATGACCGCCGCGCCCTCGCCGCAGCGGGCGGCGACCGCCTCGAGCGGCTCCCGCCGTCGCCCCGAGAGCGCGACTCGCCAGCCCGCCTCCGCCGCGGCGACCGAGATCGCCGCGCCCATGCCGCTGCCCGCACCCGTCACCCACAGCACGCCGCTCACGGGCCCAACCCTGCTCGTCGCCGCCTCCGAGCCCGCTCCTCGTCCGACGCCGGGGCGCCCGGGACGGCCCGCGCCCAGCCCCGCCGCGCAGACTCGCGGGCATGCACCTCGACCTCAGCGACCGCGTCGTCCTCGTCACCGGAGCCGGGAGCGGCATCGGCGCCGGCATCGTCATCGCCTTCGACGAGGAGGGCTGCCGCGTCGTGCGCCTCGACGTCGCGGGCACGGACACCGTCTGCGACGTGACCGACACAGCGTCGGTGCGCGCTGCCGTCGCCGCCGCGGTCGAGCAGCACGGGCGGATCGACGTGCTGGTGAACAACGCGGGGGTCCTGGTCGACGGGGCGGTGGAGGACACGGCCGACGAGGCGTGGGAGCGCACGTTCGCCGTGAACGTCCACGGCGTCTTCCGCATGTGCCGCGAGGTCGCGCCGGTGATGCGGGCGCAGGGCTCCGGGCGCATCATCAACGCGGCGTCCTTCGCCGCGATCGTGCCGAGCGTGGGCAGCGCCGCCTACGCCGCGTCGAAGGCCGCGGTCGTGCAGCTGACGCGGGTGCTCGCGTCCGAGCTCGGGCCCTACGGCGTCACGGTGAACGCCTACGCGCCGGGCATGGTGCCGACTGCGATGAACGGCTTCGCGGAGCTGCCGGAGGACGCGCAGGACCGGCTGCTCGACACCCTCTCGATCCGGCGCTGGCAGACGCCGGAGGACCTCACCGGGCTGCTCCGCTTCCTCGCGAGCGACCAGGCCGGGTACATCACGGGCGCGCTGCTCGACGTCTCCGGCGGCAAGCTCGCGACCCAGATCCCCGCGAAGGCCTACGAGTCCGCCCGCTCCTGAGCCCTCGCGGATCCGCACTTCTCGCGCGGATCCGCATTCCTGGCGCGACACGCCGCACCTGGCCGCGCGGCCGCGGCGTGTCGAGGAGGAACTGCGGATCCGCGAGGATCGAGGGGTGCGCACGCGGCTCCTCTCGATCGACGACGCGGCGGAGCACGCGGCGGCCCTCGCCGCCGAGCGGGACTTCCTCGCCCCCTACGAGCCGATGCGGTCCGACGCGTTCTACACGGCCGCCGGGCAGCGCGAGGTGCTGCGGCTGCGCCTCGAGCGGTACGAGGCCGGTGTCGAGGTGCCGCGGGCGATCCTCGACGACGACGGCGCGATCGTCGGCGGGATCACCCTGCAGACGATCGAGCGCGGCCCCTTCCTCTCCTGCGGGGTCGGCTACTGGGTCGCGCGGGCCGCGAACGGGCGCGGCTTCGCTTCGGCGGCGGTCGCCGAGGTCCTCGATCTCGCGTTCGGCGACCTCGGCCTGCACCGCGTGCAGGCCGTCACCCTGCTCGACAACGCCCGCTCGCAGCGCGTGCTCGGCAAGAACGGCTTCGAGCGCATCGGCACCGCGCCGAAGTACCTGAAGCTCGCGGGGGAGTGGAAGGACCACCACCTCTTCCAGCGGCTCGCGCCGGTCTGACCGCCCCGCACCCGGGCCCCTTCCGGACATCCGGGCCCGCCCTGCGCCGGCCGGATGTCCGGAAGGGGCCCGAGCGGGCTGCCGCTCCGGGCGCGTCGTCGGGGTGGGCGCCTAGCCTGCCGCCATGACGACCGAGGCCCCGTCCCGCACGTTCGACATCCCGCAGGAGCGCAGGCTCGTCACCGAGCTGCCCGGACCGCGCTCCCGCGAGCTGCAGGCGCGCCGCCTCGCCTCCGTCAGCCGCGGCGCCGGCACGCTCGCGAACATCTACATGGCGCGCGGCTCGGGCGCGGTGCTCGAGGACGTCGACGGCAACCGGCTGATCGACCTCGGCTGCGGCATCGGCGTCACCACGATCGGCCATGCCCACCCCGCCGTGCAGGCCGCGGTCGCGGAGCAGGCGTCGCAGCTGACGCACACGCTCTTCACCGTGACGCCGTACGAGAACTACGTCCGCGTCGCGGAGCAGCTGGCCCGCATCACCCCCGGCGACTTCGAGAAGCACTCGATCCTCGTCAACTCGGGCGCGGAGGCGGTGGAGAACGCGGCGAAGATCGCGCGCCGGTACACCGGCCGCCGTGCGCTCGTCGTGCTCGACCACGCCTTCCACGGCCGCACGAACATGACGATGGCGATGACGTACCGCCCCTGGCCGGAGCGGGAGGGCATGGGCCCCTTCCCCGGCGAGATCTACTCGGTGCCGATCAGCTACCCGTTCCGCGACGGCCTCTCCGGCGCCGAGGCGGCGGAGCGCACGATCGACTACATCGAGACGCACGTCGGCCCCCGGGACGTCGCTGCGTTCTTCGCCGAGCCGATCCAGGGCGACGGCGGCATCGTGATCCCGGCGCCCGGCTACTTCGAGCGCATCGCCCAGTACTGCCGCGACAACGGCATCGTGTTCGTCGCCGACGAGATCCAGGCCGGCTTCGCGCGCACCGGCGCCTGGTTCTCGATCGAGCATCACGGCGTCGTGCCCGACCTGATCACGAGCGCCAAGGGCATCGCCGGCGGGATGCCCTTGGCCGCGGTCACCGGCCGCGCCGAGATCATGGACGCCGTGCAGCCGGGCGGCGTCGGCGGCACGTTCGGCGGCAACCCGGTCTCGACCGCGGCCGCGCTCGCCGTGATCGACCTGATCGAGCGGGAGGACCTGATCGGCGAGGCGCAGCGCGTGGAGCGCGCGCTCGTCGAGCGGATCGGCGGCTGGACCGAGAAGTACGACACCGTCGGCGAGGTCCGCGGCAAGGGCGCGATGTTCGGCGTCGAGCTCGTCGAGCCGGGCACGCGCCGACCGAACCCCGCGCTGCTGAAGCACGTCCTGAAGCACGCGACCGAGCACGGCGTGATCCCGCTCGACGCCGGCAGCTGGGACAGCGTGCTGCGGCTGCTGCCCTCGGTCGTCATCTCCGAGGCGCTGATCGACGACGCGGCGGGCGTGCTCGAGGAGGCGCTGGAGTCGTTCCACGGCGTCGGCGAGCCGGGCATCGTGCCCACCAGCTGAGGAGCGCGACCGGCGGGAACGGGTTCGACGCCGCGCCCTCGGGCACGCCATGATGGCGGTGCGAGGGCGGGAGAGCGATGGCTTGGTTCCGGCGGGGGAAGGGCTCGGACGAGCCGCGGGCCGGCGACGTCGAGCGCCCCGCGGAGCACACCGACACCGTCGGCAACCCGATCATCGAGCGCCGGCGCGGCCGGCACGCGGCCGAAGCCGCACCCGCCGAGGCCGTCGACGACGGGACGCCCTCGGCGCTGCCGTCCCGGGCCGAGCACCGGATGCTGCAGTTCGTCGCGGAGGGCCGCGTCGCGCGCACCACGACCGGTGCGGCCTTCTGGCGCGTCGACGGGGCGTTCGCGACCGGGACGAAGTCGATGATGCTCGACTGGCTGCTCGAGCAGGGGTACGTCGCCGACGGTCCCCGCGGTCGCGTCGCCACGGACACGGTGCTCACCGACTCCGGGCTCGCCGTGCTCGAGCACCGCGCCTGATCCCCGCCCCGCTGCAGCGCACGCGTCCGGATCGCGGGCGCGTCCTCGATCGACGCCGGCCGCACGCGAGATACCCCTGGGGGGTATAGTCGCCCCCGTGGAGCACCGCGAGCCCGGGTACGTCGCCGACAAGGCGCAGCTGCTGAAGCGCCTGCGCCGCGCCGAGGGGCAGGTGCGCGGCCTGCAGCGGATGGTGGAGGACGACGTGTACTGCATCGACGTGCTGACGCAGGTGTCCGCCGCCACGAAGGCGCTCGAGACCGTCGCGCTGCAGCTGCTCGACGACCACCTCGCCCACTGCGTCGCCGAGGCGAGCGCGGAGGGCGGACCGGTCGCCGAGGAGAAGCTGCGCGAGGCCTCCGCCGCGATCGCCCGCCTCGTCCGCTCCTGACCACCCAGCACCCGACCGGAAGGATCACCACCATGCAGCACGACCTCGGCCTCACGGACATCAGCCGGCCCGCCTCGAGCGGCGGCTGCTGCGGCGGCGGCGCGTGCGCCTGCGGCGGGCACGCCGGGGCGGCCTCCGAGCCGTCGAGCTCGACCGGGGCGCAGACGTATGCGGTGACCGGCATGACCTGCGGGCACTGCGTCGCGAGCGTGACGGAGGAGCTGGAGGCGCTGCCCGGCGTCGAGTCCGTCGACGTCCGGCTGCAGCCGGGCGGCGCCTCGACCGTCTCGGTGCGGAGCGCGCGGGCGCTCGGCGATGACGAGGTGCGCGCGGCTGTCGAGGAAGCCGGGTACGCGCTGGCATGAGCGCCGCCACCGACACGAGGTCGGTGCAGCTCGACATCACCGGGATGACCTGCGCCGCCTGCGCGAACCGCGTCGAGCGCAGGCTGAACCGGCTGCCCGGTGCGACCGCGAGCGTCAACCTCGCGACCGAGACGGCGACGGTGACGGGCGGCCCCGCGCTCGAGCAGCTGATCCGCACCGTGGAGGCGGCGGGCTACGGCGCGCGCCCCGCGGCGCCACGCCTCCGCGAGGAGCGGGACGCGCGCCGGCTGGTGCCGCGACTCGTCCTCGCCGCGGTGCTCGCCCTGCCGACGGTGCTGCTCACGATGCTGCCCGCGCTGCGCGGGCCCGCCTCGGGCTGGGTCGCGCTCGCGCTGGCCGCACCCGTCGTGCTCTGGTGCGCGTGGCCGTTCCACCAGGGAGCGGTGCTCGCGGCGCGGCACCGCTCCGCGTCGATGGACACGCTGATCTCCCTCGGCGTCACGGCGGCGAGCGTCGCGTCCGTCGCCGGAGTCGCCCGCGGCGCCGTGCACGACGCCTACCTCGAGGTCGCGGTCGTGGTGCCCGTGCTCGTGCTGGCCGGCAAGGTCGCGGAGCGGGTCGCGCGGCGCCGCTCGGGCAGGGCGCTGCGCGCGCTGCTGCAGCTGAACGCGACGCAGGCGGTCGTGCTGCGGGACGGCCGGGAGGTGCTCGTGGCACCGACCGCGCTCGCCCCCGGCGACCGCGTCGTCGTGCGGCCGGGCATGACGGTGCCGGCCGACGGCGCGGTGGCCGAGGGCCGGGCGGCGGTCGACACCGCGCTGCTCACCGGCGAGGCGGTGCCGGTCGAGGTCGGGCCGGGCGACGCGGTCATCGGCGGCTCCCTCGTCGCGGGCGGCTCCCTGCTCGTGACGGTGGAGCGCGTCGGCGCCGACACCGAGGTCGCGCGGCTCGGCCGGCTCGTCGCGCAGGCGCAGGCCGGCAAGGCGCAGGCGCAGCGCCTCGCCGACCGGGTCTCGGCGGTCTTCGTGCCGGTGGTGCTCGGGCTCGCCCTCCTCGCGCTGGCCGGCTGGTCCCTCGTCGGCGACCCCGGTGCGGGGCTCGGCGCCGCGATCGCGACGCTCGTGATCGCCTGCCCGTGCGCGCCCGGGCTGGCGACGCCGACCGCGCTGCTGGTCGGCACCGGCCGCGGCGCGCAGCTCGGCGTGCTGATCCGCGGGCCCGAGGTGCTCGAGCGCCTCCGCCGGGTCGACGCGATCGTGCTCGACAAGACCGGCACCCTCACCACCGGCCGGATGACCCTCGAGGCCGTGATCCCGCTCGCCGGGCACGACGAGGCGGTGGTCCGGCGGCTCGCGGCGGCGGCGGAGCAGGGCAGCGAGCACCCCGTCGGCCGGGCGATCGCGGGGGCCGGCGCCGGTGCGGCGGAGGAGTTCCGCGCAGCACCGGGCGGCGGCGTCGCCGCGCGGGTCGAGGGCCGGCACGTGCTGATCGGCGCACCGGCCTGGCTCGCGGGCGAGGGGGTCGACGCCGCCCCGGCGCTGCCCGCGGTGCAGGAGGCGGAGGCGCGCGGCGCGACCGCGGTCGTCGCCGCGATCGACGGGGAGGCCGCCGGGGTGCTGGTCGTCGCCGACGCCCTGCGGCCGGAGGCCGCGGCCGCGGTCGCGGCGCTCGTGGCGCTGGGCGTCGAGCCGGTGCTCGCGACCGAGGACGCCAGCGGCCCCGCCGGGGCGGTCGCCGCCGCGACGGGCATCGCGCGGGTGCACGCCAGGTCCACGCCGCAGGGCAAGCTCGACCTGGTCCGCGCGCTGCAGACCGAGGGCCGCGTCGTCGCCGTCGCGGGCGACGGCGTGAACGACGCCGCGGCGCTCGCGGCGGCCGGCCTCGGCATCGCGATGGGCGGCGGCACCGATGCCGCGGCGGAGGCGGCCGGCGTCGTGCTGCTGCGCGAGGACCCGCTGCTGGTGCCCGAGGCCGTCCGCCTCTCGCGGAGGACCCTGAGGACGATCCGCGTCAACCTGTTCTGGGCCTTCGCGTACAACGCGGCCGCGCTGCCGGTCGCGATGCTCGGGCTGCTGTCGCCCGTGATCGCGAGCGGCGCGATGGCGCTGTCCTCCGTGCTCGTCGTCGGCAACAGCCTGCGCCTCGCGCGCTTCCGGCGGGCCGCGTGATCGGCCTCGTCGTCGCGCTCGGCGCGGCGCTGCTCGTCGTCGCGATCGTCATGGTCGCGGGGCGGATCGCCGCCGTCGAGCCGCGGGCGGTGACCGTGCTGCCGTTCGAGTCCGGCTGGGTGCCGCGGCAGCACGCGCTCTCCCGCTTCCACGCGCGCTGGTACCCGCTCGCGCTCGTGCTGCTCGCCTTCGACGTCGAGATGCTGTTCATGTACCCCTGGTCGCTCGTCGTCGCCCGCACCGGCGTCGCCTCGGTGGCCGAGATGTTCGTCTTCCTCGGCGTGCTCGTCGCCGCCGTGGTGTGGGCATGGCGGGAGGGGACGCTGCGATGGGTCTGACCGCCGACCTCGCCGCGACCCGGCTGCACGTGCTCCCCGTCGCCGTGCCCGGCCGCCCGCTGCTGCACCTGCACGCCCGGGCGGCGGTGCGGGCCCGCGGCTGGGTGCTCGCGGCCTCGCCGGCGGACGCGGACGTGCTGCTCGTCTGCGGGGCTGCCGACGGCGAGCTCGCCGAGGCGGTCGACCGCGTGTGGCAGCAGGTGCCCGCGCCCCGCGCCCGCCGCCGCGTGACGGAGGAGGCGGAGATCGCCGACGCCCTGGACAGCGCCGCACGCGTCGTCGGCGACGTCGCGGCGCAGCGGGAGGCGCTGCGGAGCACGCCGCAGCCGGGCGACCCCGAACCGGCGCACCGGCACGACGAGCACGAGCAGCACGGCGAGCAGGAGCACGACGGCGGGACGGACCACCACGAGGACCACGAGGGGATGGAGCACGACGGCCACGGCGGGATGGACCACGGCGGCATGTCGATGGACGGGCCGGCCGGCATCCCGCTCGCGAGCGGCTGGGAGGGCGACCGCGACGGCCTCGAGATGGACGTGCTCGCGTTCCGGCTCGGCCCGGTGCTGCCGGACTGGCCGGCGGGCCTCGTCGTCGACTGCACGCTGAGCGGCGACGTCGTCGCCTCGGCCTCCGCGCGGCTGCTGCCGGGCGACGCGGAGGAGGAGCCGCGGGAGGCCGGCGGGTTCGTGCAGGCCGTGGAGCGCGCCGCCCGGCTGCTGCGCCTCGCCGGCTGGACCCCGCCCGCGCTGCGGCTCGAGCGCGCGATCGACGCCGCGCTCGCGGGTGCCCCCGGCGCGGACGGCGCCCGGGTCGTGCGCGCGGTCGCGCATCGCGTCGCCCGCTCCGCGCTGCTCGCCTGGAGCCTCCGCGGCACCGCGGTCGACGTGCGGGCGCGCCTGCTCGTGATCCTCGGCGACGCGGAGCGCGCGGCCCTCGGCGAGCCGCCCGTCGACGCCCCGCTCGACCCGGATGCGCTCGCGGCGTCCCTCTCGGGCCGCACGCTCACCGTCGCGGGCCTGGTCGTCGCGGCCGCGGGTGCCGTGCAGGCGGTGGCCCGTGCGTAGTGCGGGTGGGGGTGGTCTCGAGGCTCGCTGCGCTCGCACCTCGACCAGCGGTGGGCCTCGCTGCGCTCGCACCTCGACCAGCGGTGGGCCTCGCTGCGCTCGCACCTCGACCAGCGGTGGGCCTCGCGGCGGCTTCCCGCTGGTCGAGGTGCGGAGCGCAGCGGAGCCTCGAGACCGAGGGGCCCGCGGGGGAGC
>NZ_JBHUEA010000037.1:0-14452 GCF_042680685.1 Amnibacterium endophyticum
GGGAGGGCTGACGACCCGCCTGCGCACGATCGCGGCCGGAGTGGCCCGAGGCCGGCCGCTCCGCGCGGAACCCGCGCGCGAGGCCCGGACGAGCACCGACGCCGCGCTCGCGCAGATCGAGCGGGCTCTCGGCTCCCGAGCGCGCCCGGACGGCGCTCCGCCACGGCGCCGCCGCGGGGCCGGGCTGACGGACCGGCTGCTGGGTCGGAGCACCGCGGTGTTCGCGGTGCGCCTCGCACTCTGCCTCGGCATCGCCGAGGCCCTCCGGTCCGTCCTCCCGCTGCCGCACCCGTACTGGCTGCTCCTCACCGTCGCGGTGGTGCTGAAGCCGGATCTCGGCTCCGTGTTCGCCCGCGGGCTGCAGCGCACCGTCGGCACGCTCGTCGGCGTCCTCCTCGGCACGGCGGTCCTCGCCGTCGTGCCGCCGGGCCCGCTGCTGCTCGTGCCGATCACCGCCCTCGCCTTCGCGTTCCCCTACGCGGCCGCGCGCAACTACGGCATGCTCGCGACCTTCATCACCCCGCTCGTGCTGATCCTCGTGGAGCTGGCGGGCGGGCCGGTGCGCGGCCTGGCCGCCGGCCGGCTGCTCGACACGCTGCTCGGCGCCGCGATCGTGCTCCTCGTCGGCTACCTGCCCTGGCCCTCGACCTGGAGGCCGCGCCTCGGCCTCGCCTTCACGCGGACGGTGGAGGTGCTCACCGGCTACGCCGCGGTCGCGGTCGTCCACGAGGACGGGCCCGCTGGGCCGGCGCGGCGACGCGCGTTCGCGGCGCTGCAGAACCTGCGCGGCGACCTGCAGTCGGCGCTCGCGGAACCGCCGCCCGCCTCGCGGGCCGCGGCGGCCTGGTGGCCGGTGCTCGGCGCGCTGGAGCAGGTCGCCGACGACCTGCGCGGCGCCGACCTCGTCGGCGCCGACCTCGAGCGCCGACGCGAGGACACCCGGCAGGTGGTGGAGGCGCTGCGCGCGATCGGTGTCGCCATGCAGGCCGGGCGGCCGGCACGCGCGCTGCCCGTGCCGGCCGACGGCCCGCTCGCGGCGGTCGGTCAGGACCTCCGCGAGCTGCGCGCCCTGCTCGCGGGCCCGCTCGACGTGCCGCGCCGGGCGACCCGGCGCCGGTCGCGCCCCGCCACCGGCTGACGGCTGCGGCACGCCTGCCGCGCGACGCGGGCGGGATCAGGGGGCGACGACCCCGCAGGCGGCGAGCAGCGGGCGGGCCTTCAGCCGCACCTCCGCCTCCTCCTCCGCCGGGTCGGACAGGATCGTGATGCCGCCGCCGGCGCCGATCGTCGCGGTGCCGCCGTGCAGGACCACGCTGCGGATGACCACCGCGAGGTCGATCGTGCCGTCCGCGGAGATCCGACCGGCGGCGCCGGAGTAGACGCCGCGCGGGCCGCGCTCGAGGTCGCGGAGGATCGTCACGGCCGACCGCTTCGGGGTGCCGGTCATCGACCCTGCGGGCAGCAGGGCCGCCACGGCGTCGAGCGGCCGGCCCACGAGGTCCGCCTCGACCGTCGAGACCAGCTGGTGCACCGCCGGATAGGTCTCCACCTCGAGCAGGCCGGTCACCCGCACCCCGCCGACCCGGGCCACTCGGGCGAGGTCGTTGCGGACGAGATCCACGATCATCGTGTTCTCGGCCCGCTCCTTGTCGCTCGCGAGCAGCTCGGCGGCCAGCGCCCGGTCGCGCTCAGGGTCCGCGTCGCGCCGCCGGGTGCCTTTGATCGGCCTGCTGCGGGCCCGGCCCGCGGCATCGACCGCGAGGAACGTCTCGGGGCTCACCGACGCCAGGCTCCACCCGTCGATCCGCACCAGCAGGGCGGCGGGCACGGTCGCGGCCGCGCGCAGCGCCCGGAAGACCGCGACCGGGTCCGGCGGCGCCGCGAAGCGGATCGTCGCGGTGTCGGTGAGGCAGAGCTGGTAGGCGTCTCCGGCGCGGATCGCCTCCCGGCACGCCTCCACCACGGCGGGGTACGCCTCGGGCCCGTGCCGCCAGGACCAGTCCGTCGGGACGGGCGGCACGGGCGGCACGGGCGGCTCGGGCTTCGCCGCGAGCACCGCGGCGTGCAGGGCGGCGGCCTCCGCCTCCCGCCCGGGCAGGGCGACGACCACGGCAGCGCCCGCGTCGTGGTCGAGCTCGACCCCGACGGCGGCGTGGAGGAAGGCGGCGGCGGGCGCGGCGCCGGGCTCGGACGGCACCCCGATCCATGCCGCGCCGAGCTCGTAGCCGAACCAGCCCCACCAGCCGAGCCGGGACGACGCGGCGGCCTCCGGCTCGAGCGCGCCGAGCACGCGCTCCGGATCCGCGGCCTGGTCGAAGCGCAGGACCCGCTCGGCGGCCCCGACGAAGGAGACCCGGTCGGTGGGCGCCGCCTCCCGGTCGGACCACACGAGGTCCGCGGCGCCGAGGGCGCGGGCGACGTCCTCCGCCCGGACCCGGCGCGGCAGCGGCAGGCGCAGCACCGGGCCGGGCTCGGGTCGTGGCACGGCCCCGAAGGCTACGGGCTCGCTCAGCCGGCGGGCGGCGCCGCCTCCGGGGCGTGCCCGCGGCCGACGGACCTCGGCAGGGTGAAGACGAGCAGGAACGCGACGACCGCGAAGGCCGCGCTCGTCAGCAGCGCCGCGGTCGCGCTGGTGCTGAACGCCTCCGCGAGGTCCGCGGAGCTGGGACGCCGGCCGGTCGGGATGTCGAGCGTCGCGAAGAAGACGCTGCCGATCACGGCGATGCCGATCGCGGAGCCGATGCGCTGCATGGTCGCGAGGACCCCGCTCGCGGCACCGGCCTCCGCCGGGTCGACGGTCGCCACGATGAACTGCACGTTCGGGGCGATGAAGAGGCCGGAGCCGAAGCCGGCGACGAGCAGCGGGCCGATGACGTCCCAGCCGGTGAGGGCGTCCGACGGCACCAGCAGCAGGACCAGCCAGACGCCGATGAGGCCGAGGGCGACGAGCCCGGCGCCGATGACGAGCACGCGTCGGCCGATCGCGACGGCGAGCCGCGACGACTGGGAGGCGCCGACGATGCTGCCGATCGCGAACGGCAGCGACACGAGCCCGGACTCGAGCGCCGTGTAGTTCAGGCCCGCCTGCCAGAGCAGCGACAGCGAGAAGAAGATGCTGACGAAGGCGGCGAAGTAGACGAGCGCGAGCAGCGTCCCGGCGGTGAAGGCGGGGTGGGTGAACAGGTGCGGCGGCACCAGCGCGCTGCGGCCGCGGGCCACGACGCCGCGCTCCCAGAAGCCGAAGGCCGCGAGCAGCACCACGCCGCCCGCGAGGCTGATGTAGGTCCAGACGGGCCATCCCTCGTCCTGCCCCTGGATCAGCGGCACGAGGATCGCGGTCAGCGCCCCGGAGAGCAGCAGCAGGCCGACGAGGTCGACGCCGGAGGCGGCCGACGCCTGGCGAGGGCTGTTCGGTACGAGGACCGCCGCGGCGATCAGCGCGACGACGCCGATCGGCAGGTTCACGAAGAAGACGAAGCGCCAGCCGTTCTCGTCGCCGAACGCCTGGATCAGCAGGCCGCCGAGCACCGGGCCGATGGCGGAGGAGACGCCGAGCACCGCCCCGAAGACGGCGAAGGCCTTCCCGCGGACCCGGCCGGCGAAGAGCAGCTGGATGTAGGACTGCACAGCGGGCAGGTAGATGCCGCCGGCGAGGCCCTGCACCACCCGCGACACGATCAGCTGGCCGTCCGTCTGCGAGAACCCGCAGGAGACCGACGCGACCGTGAAGAGGGCGAGCCCGGAGAAGAAGACCCACTTGTGCCCGAAGCGGTCGCCCACGCGCCCGGCCGGGATCAGCGCGAGGCCGAACGCGAGCGCGTAGCCGGAGATGATCCAGGACAGCGTCGCCTCCGACGCGTCGATGCTCGTGCGGATCGTCGGCAGCGCGACGTTCACGATCGTCGCGTCGATCAGCGACATGGCGGCGCCGACCAGCACCACCGCGAACGCGATCCAGGCCGCGCGCGGCGGGACGTCGATGGTGGGGCGCGGCCCTGCGGGGGCGGTCGCGGGTGCGGACATTCAGTCGGCCTCTCTGGTTCGCTCGTCGGCGACGATCGCGGGCAGGTCCGCCAGCACCGCGTCGAGCCACGCGAGCTCGGCGGTGAGGCGGTGGGTCTTGTGCTGCATCACGTGGCGCTCGGCCACGGTCAGGTAGGGCTCGGCGCGCTCGACCCGCTGCTGCTCGGCGGCGAGCTCGTCGGCGATCGCGCCGCGGCGGTGCGACAGGATCCACGGCAGCTCGTCGAGCACCTCGGGCCCGAGGCGGGCCATCGCGAGGTCGAACGGATCCGCCTTCATCGTGAAGGTGGTCAGCGTCTCGAGCCGCATCGCGTCGAGCGCCTCCCGGCCGGCCGGGGTGATCGCGACGATCTGCCGCTCCGGGCGAGCGCCCTCGCGCTCGGTCCGCAGCGCCTCGACCAGCCCCTCGGCGAGCAGCCGCTTCAGCGCGCCGTAGATCGCGCCGACGCCGAAGTCGGTCCACATCGCCACGTGCTCCCGCTCCGCGAGCAGCCGCAGCTGGTGCCCGTGCATCGGCCCCCGCTCGGCGAGCGAGCCGAGCAGGAAGACGCGGATGGACGACACGCGATCACTCTTGCACGAGTAATCGTGTCGTTGCCACTCGGAGACGGCGTCCGGGTTCGGCGGTCATGCTCCTGCCTCGGAGGGATCGCATGACGGACGTGACGGGTCGGCGCGGCGAGCGGCTGTGGGAGGGGTTCACCCCGGAGGGGGCCCTCGCGTGGAGCCGGGTGCTGCGCATGCACTGGCCGAGCTTCCCGGGCATGTCGACGCTGTGGGCGATCAGCATCGGGCTGGACGAAGGCGTCCCGGCGGGCGTCGACGCCTGGGTCGAGCGGGCGCGGGTCGCGGAGGCCGTCGGCTTCAGCCCCGGCAGCTACGACCGGCTGCAGCGCACGCTCGACGAGATCCCCGCGGTCGAGCTGCCGGCCCATCCGGACAACGCCCCCGACCCGCGCTGGCCGGCGCACGCGATCCGCGGGTTCGAGCCCGCGCTCTGGTCCGACTGGCCGCTGCTCGTCGGACTCGGCTGGAGCGACGAGGAGGCGGTGCGCCTGCTGCTCACCGCCCGCGACGTCCTCGGCTGACCCCGGCCCAGCCCGAGAGCGGGCGCGATCGGCGGATCCGGGCGCGAACGGACGGCCGAACCCGCCCCGATGCGCCGATCACGCCCGGAAGTGCGGTGCGGCCCGGGACGCGGCCGATCCGCGGGCCTCGCGTGCACCTCCCGGCTCCGGACGACCACGGACACGGGCGCGGACCGACAGCCCGGGCGCGGAAGGCCGCCCGTGGTGTCGGAGCACGCCCGCCGGCCGGTGAGCGGCAGGGAGCGGGCCGCGGTCAGCCCTTCACGTCCTTGCGGTCGAACCACCAGGCGGCCGCGGCGCCGAGCACGATGGCCCAGACCAGCCCGTTCAGCAGCGAGGACGCGACCGGGGCGAGGTCGACCGGCTGCTCGAGGAACGCCCGGTACGCCGTGGAGAAGTGGGTCGGCAGCACGACGCGGGCGTCGCCGAGCGCGGGGATCTGGTCGAGGATGCGGGACAGGATCGAGGCGAGCACCACCCCTCCCGCCGCCGCGAGCGGCGAGTCCGCGACCACGGTGAGCAGCGCGCCGAGCCCGGCCGCCCAGAGGAGGCCGACCGCGGCCGTCGCGGTCGTGGCCAGCAGCCGCAGCACCGAGTCGCCGAGCCCGAGGCGCGGGCCGCCCGGCACCTGGATCCCGCCCGGCCCGTAGGACAGCACCCCGACGAGCAGCGCCACGACCATCAGCGCGGTGAGGCCGGCGACGAGCAGCACGGCGGCGACCGCCGCCTTCACGCCGAGCAGCCGCAGGCGCGGCACCGGCACGGTGAGCAGGTACTTGAGCGTCGATCGGGAGGCCTCCCCCGCGATCAGGTCGCCGAACAGCAGCGCGGCCACGAGCGTCGCGAGGAAGCCGCCCGTCAGCACGAGGACGAACGCGGCGAACGTGCCGCCGGTCGCCTGGGCGAGTGTCGTCAGGTCGGTGCTCCCCGCCGTGGAGGACGGGGGCGGCCCGCCGACGAGCAGCGCGACCCGCACGATCACCGGCAGCACCGCGAGCAGGGTCAGCACGATCCGCACCCGCCACTGGCTCAGCTGCCGCGCGAGCTCGACGCGGAAGCGCAGGGGGCGCAGCGGGGACGGCGCCGTCACGGGCTCGAACGCGGTCATGCGACGGGCTCCGTCGCGCCGATCAGGTCGAGGAACGCGGCCTCGAGCCCGCGCTCCCCCGCCACCTCGTCCACGCCGCCTGCCGCGACCACGCGGCCGTGCGACATGACGACGACGTGGCTGCAGGTGCGCTCGACCTCCGCGAGCAGGTGGGAGGAGACGACGACGGTCCGCCCGCTCGCCGCGTACTCGCGCAGCACGGCGCGCAGCGCGGTGATCTGGGGCGGGTCGAGGCCGTTCGTCGGCTCGTCGAGCACGAGCAGCTCCGGAAGCCCGAGCATCGCCTGCGCGATCGCGAGCCGCTGCCGCATCCCCTGGCTGTAGCCGCGGACGGGGGCGTCGATCGCGGCGCCGAGGTCGGCGACCCGCAGCACCTCGTCGAGGTGCGCCTCGGCCTCGGGCCGCCCTGTGGCCGCCCAGTAGAGCTGCAGGTTGCGGCGCCCGGTCAGCTGCACGAGGAACCCGGGCCCCTCGATGAAGCAGCCGAGGCGGGCCAGCGCGGGCGCGCCCGGCGCGACGGGCTGCCCGAAGAGGCGCACCTCCCCCGCGCCGGGCCCGATCAGCCCTGTCGCCATCCGGAGGGTCGTGGTCTTGCCGGCGCCGTTCTCGCCGAGCAGGCCGAGCACCTGCCCGCGCTCGACCGTGAAGGAGGCGTCGTCGACGGCGAGGAAGCCGGAGCGGAACCGCTTCGTGAGCCCCCGCACCTCGAGCGGCGGGCCGTCCTCGGCCGCGGCCGTGCGCCTCCGCCTCCGGACCGCCGCAACCCCGAGCAGCAGGAGCGCGACGAGGAGGGCGACGACGATGCCGATCACGACCCCGGCGGCGGGCAGGCCGGCGGAGCGGGAGGTCGCCACGACCGCGACGGACGGCAGGACGAGCGGGCTCGCCACCGCCACCCGGTAGGCCGCGGGGGCGGTCTGCCCGAGCCACTGGCTGTCGGAGGTGCGCAGGGTCAGCGCGATCCGGTCACCGGGCGCGAGGCTCCACGCCGTCGCCGGCAGCGCGACCCGCACCGTCGCCCCGCCGGCCGGCAGGACGAAGCGGATCGGCGCGACGCCGCCGGGCAGCGCACGCTCGGCGTCCCCGGTGCGCACCGACAGCTGCGCGTAGAGCACGGCGTCCTGCGGGGTCGTGCCGCCCGCGGGCTCGACGCGCACGTCGATCGTCGGGGCGCCCGCCAGCAGGGCGGGCGCGGTCAGGGCGGCGGAGGTGAAGGTCGCGGAGCCCCCGGCGGTGCCGCCGAGCAGGCCTGTGAGCCGCCCGGGCAGGGCACCGCTCGCGATCCCGGGGATTCCGGTGACCGCCGCGGGGACGCCGCCCGGCGGGTTGACGACCGTCGCGGGGCCGCCCGTCAGCGCCACCTGCGTGCCGCCGCCGGTGAGCCCGGTGTAGCGCGCCCCGGTGCGCTGCTCGCGGAAGGACGTCGCGCTCGCCGGCACGTCGAGGACGAACCGGGAGGGCACGGGCTCGTCGCGGCGGAGGTGGGCCGCCAGCCAGCCGTCGAGCACGCCGTCGAGGCCGGTCGACCCGCCGCCTCCGGCCGGCGAGCCGCCGTCGTGCCCGCCGTCGAACCAGCGGACCTGCACGGGCGCGCCCGCGGCCCGGAGCTGCCGCGCGTTCGCGTCGGCCTGGTCGAGGCCGAACAGGCGGTCCTGCTCCCCCTGGACGAGCAGGGTCGGCGCGCGCATCCGGTCCAGCACCGTCGACGGCGACGACCGCGCGAGCAGCGCGAGGTCCGCAGGCGTCGGGGTGCCGCCGGTGACGAGCCGTCGGTACAGGTCGCAGAACGCCGTCGTGAACCGGCCGCAGGGCGCGTCGGACCCGGCGATGCCGGCGGCGAAGAGGCGCGAGCCCCAGCCGACCTTGAAGTCGCGGAGTGCCGCGCCGGCCGGTGCGCCGGTGGAGCGGGGCGCCAGCGCGGAGGCGAGGTCGTTCCAGGTGATCGCCGCGACGACCGTGTCGACCCGCGGGTCGGTCGCGCCGGCCATCAGCGCGAGGGCGCCGCCGTACGAGCCGCCGACGACGGCGACGACGGGGTCGCCCCCGCGGTGCAGCACCGCGGGATCGGCGTCGAGGACGTCGATCATCGCCCGCGCGTCCGGCACCTCGCCGTCGAGGGAGTCGAGGCCGATGCGCCCCTCCGAGCGCCCGAAGCCCCGGGCGGAGTAGGCGAGGACGACGTAGCCCTCCCCCTGCAGGCGGCGCGCCTCGCCGGCGACGGCGGTGCGGTCCTGCCCGAACCCGTGCGCGAGCAGCACCGCGGGGGCCGGGGTCGACTCCGGCGTGTAGACCTCCGCGTCGAGGCGGATCACGGCCGTCGAGCCTGGCGCCTCGCGCACCGGGACCGTGAGCTCGCGGGCGGACGGGCCGGCGCCGGCCTCGACGCTCGCGGCGGGGGTCGGCGCGGCCCCGAGGGCCGAGGCCGCCAGCAGCAGCGCGGCCGCGGTCCGCAGCAGGGATGGACCGGGGCGCATCGCACGGATGCTGTCGAGCGCCCCTGAGCGCGGCTCCCAGGCTGCGGGGCCGCTCCCGTCGCCTGAGGGATCACCCCGTACCGGCGCCTCCCGGTCGTCTCACAGCCCGCGGTGCGCTTGCATCGAGCCGCCCGCGTCAGGAGGAGGAGCCGGATGGCCGAGGTGAGACCCGTGGTCGTGCTGCTGCACGCGTTCGGCCTGTCGGGCCGTTCGTGGGACGGCGTGGTCGCCGAGCTGGGCGACGGCTTCGACTGCGTCGCCCTGGACCTGCCGGGCTACGGCGGTGCCGCGGACTCCGACCGGCTGACGGTCGAGCAGACCTCGGCGTGGGTCGCGGCGCTTCTCCGCGAGCTGGAGCCGGAGCGCTGGCTGCTCGTCGGCCACTCCATGGGCGGCAAGATCGCGCAGGTCGTCACCGCCTGGGCCGAGCGCGGGGAGCACGGGCTCGCCGCTCCCGACGGCGTCGTGCTCGTGAACCCGTCGACCCCGACGCCGGAGCCGATGGGCGAGGACCGCCGGCAGGACATGGAGTCCTGGTGCGCGGACGGGCCGATGTCGCGGCAGCACGCCGAGCACTACGTGCACGCGAACGGCGCCGACGCGCTGCCCGCGCTGCGCGAGGCGGCGGTCGAGGACGCGACGGCGGCCAGCCCCCGGGCCTGGCTCGAGTGGCTCCAGCGGGGCAGCCGGGAGGACTGGAGCGGCGAGGTCGGGACCCTGCGCACGCCGACCGCCGTACTCGGGAGCCCGGCCGACGGCGACCTCGGCGCCGACGCGCAGCGGCGCCTGAACCTGCCGCACCTGCGGGACGCGACGATGCACGAGATCGACGACGCCCACCACTTCGTCGTGCTGGAGCAGCCGGGCGCCGTGGCCGAGGTGATCCGGGAGCACTGGCGGCGGGTCGCGGGCGCCCCGGTGCTGCCGGCCGCCTTCGCGCGGCTGATCGCCTCGGACCGCGTCAGCGCGAAGACGCGCCGGGTGCTGCTGGCGCGCCTCGACGGGCCGGGCGACGCGCCGCGGGCGCTCGAGCCCGCGCAGCGCGCGCTCCTGACGGCGCTGCTGACGCGCGTGCTGCCGCAGCGCGGCACGCGCCTGGACGTCGCGGGACGCATCGACAGCCAGCTCGCGGCGGGCAACGGCGACGGCTGGCGCTTCGGCGACCTGCCGGCCGACGCGGAGGCGTGGCGACGCGCGCTCGACACGGTCGCCGCGCTCGCGCCCGACTTCGCAGGCCGCGCGCCCGACGAGCAGGACGCGGTGGTGCGGCGGCTCGCCGACGGCGACGTCGGCGAGGCCGGTCCGCTCACCGGCGACCAGGTGGCGCTCTGGTTCCAGGACCTCTGCGCGGAGGCGGTGCGGGTCTGGCTGTCGCACCCGGCGGCCCAGGCATGGGTGCGCTACGACGGCTTCGCGGACGGCGGGGACGACGAGGACAAGCAGGGGTTCGTCCGCACGCAGGCGGGCGAGCGGGAGCCGTGGCAGCGCGACTGGCGCACCGGGGAGGCATGGGCATGAGGCTCGAGGAGCAGCGGCGGTACGCGGAGCACGAGGAGGTCGACGCGGTCGTCATCGGCACCGGCGCCGGCGGTGCGCCGATCCTGGCCCGGCTCGCGGCCGCGGGACGCAGCGTCGTGGCGCTGGAGGCCGGCCCCAACTGGCACCCGGCCGACCACACGCCCGACGAGATCCAGGCGAACGAGCTGTACTGGACGGGTGAGCGGCTCGCCGGGGGCGGGATGCCGCAGGCGTTCGGCGGCAACAACTCCGGCACGGGCGTCGGCGGTTCCACGCTGCACTGGGGCGCGTTCTGCCCCCGCCCGCGAGCGGAGGACCTGAAGACGCACTCGATCGAGGGCGTCGGGGCGGACTGGCCGCTCGAGCTGCAGGACCTCATGCCGTACCTGCTCGAGGTCGAGGACTTCATCGGGGTCTCGGGCCCGGACGACTACCCGTGGGACCCGGATCGGCGGTACGCGATGCCGCCCGTCGCCCGCAACGCGCCCGCCGACCTGATGGTGGCCGGCTGCGAGGCGCTCGGCATCCGCGCCACGGACGGCCCCGCGGCGATCCTCTCCCGCGAGCGGCAGCAGCCGTACTGGGGCGTGCGGCCCGCCACCAACAACTCCGGCGCGATCCACCAGGGCGAGCGCACGGGTGCCAAGGCGACGATGGACACGACGTACCTGCCGTTCGCCGTCGCGCACGGCGCGGAGATCCGGCCCGAGGCGATGGTGCACGGGCTCGAGCGCGACTCCTCCGGCCGCATCACCGCCGTCGTCTACCGGCAGGGCGGCGTCGACCACCGGCAGCGCACCCGCGCCGTGTTCCTCTGCGGCGGCGGCGTCGAGTCGCCGCGGCTGCTGCTGAACCTCGACCTCGCGAACTCGTCCGACCAGGTCGGCCGCAACTACCTGGCCCACCCGGCGGCGCAGGTGTGGGGGCGCTTCGAGCAGCCGACGATGATGTGGCGCGGCTACCCGTCGGCGATCATCACCGAGGACTTCTGGCGGTCCTCCGACGAGTCCTACGCGAGCGGCTACCTGATCCAGAGCCTCGGGGTGATGCCGGTGACGCTCGCCACCTCCATGGCGCGCGGCGGCATGTGGGGCGACGCGCTGATGGACCGCCTCGAGCACTACGACCACTTCGCCGGCATCGGCATGAACGGGGAGTGCCTCCCCCACGAGCAGAACCGGCTCACCCTCGTCGAGGAGACCGACGAGGTCGGGCTGCGCCGCGCCCGCGTCGACTTCTCGTACGGCGACAACGAGGACGCCATCGAGCGCCACGGCGTCGACGTGATGAAGCGGATCTGGGAGGCCGCGGGCGCGAAGGACGTGTTCGTGCTCCCCCGGACCGCCCACACCGAGGGCACCGTGCGCATGGGCGACGACGCCGACGCGGCGGTCGTCGACCGCGACTGCCGCAGCTTCGACGTGCCGAACCTCTGGGTCTGCGACAACTCGGTGTTCCCGAGCTCGATGATCGCGAACCCGGCCGTCACGATCATGGCGCTCGCGCTCCGCACGGCCGACGTGTTCCTCGGGAAGCCGCTGCTCGCCTGAGGCCTCCCGGGTCCGTTCCGGACATCCGGCCCCGCTACGGCGGGACCGGATGTCCGGAACGGGCCCGAGCCGCCGACCGGCAGCGGTGCGGGGCGGGGTGCGGCGGTCTGGCACCATCGAGCCGTGGTGGAGACCGTGCACGCCGGGGTGCTCGAGACGGCGTTCGAGCGGTCGGGCGACCCCGCGGGGCCGCCGGTCGTGCTGCTGCACGGCTTCCCGTACGACGTGCGCGCCTACGACCGCGTCGCCGCCCGGCTCGCCGAGCGCGGCGCGCACGTGATCGTCCCCTACCTGCGCGGATACGGCCCGACCCGGTTCCTCGACGACGCGACGATGCGGTCCGGGCAGCAGGCGGCGCTCGCGCAGGATCTGCTCGACCTGCTCGCGGCGCTCGACCTCGCCCCCGCGGTGCTCGCGGGCTACGACTGGGGCGGGCGGGCGGCCTGCATCGCCGCGATGCTCGAGCCGGAGCGGGTCGCGGGTCTCGTCACGGTCGACGGCTACAACGTGCAGGACCTCGCCCGGGCGGCGCAGCCGGCGGAGCCGGAGCAGGAGCGGCACCGCTGGTACCAGTACTACCTGCACGGCGAGCGGGGTCGCACGGGGCTCGAGCGGCACCGGCGGGAGTTCGCCCGCGTGCTCTGGCGGGAGTGGTCGCCGGAGTGGGCGTTCTCCGACGAGGAGTTCGACGCGACCGCCCCGTCCTTCGACAACCCGGACTTCGTCGACGTCGTCGTGCACAGCTACCGCCACCGCTACGGCCTCGTCGACGGCGATCCGGCGTACGCGCAGCTCGAGGCGCGGATCGCGCAGCTGCCGCCGGTCCGCGTGCCGACGGTCGTCGTGGACGCGACGCGCGACGGTCTCGGTCCCCCGCCCGACCCGGCCGAGCACCGGCTGCACTTCCCGCACCTCGTCGCGAACCCGCAGCTGTCCGTCGGCCACGCGACGCCGCAGGAGGCGCCGCGCCTCTTCGCCGACGCGGTGGCGCTGCTCCGCTTCTGACGCTCAGGCTCCGCGCACCTCGTATCCCGGAGGCACGGAGGCGACCCGGCGCAGCATGGTCCGCGGCGCGCGCCGGACGGCCGCGCCGGAGGGAGCAGCAGCATGAAGGCAGTGGTCTGGCACGGCATCGGCGACATCCGGCTGGACGACGTCCCGGACCCGCGGATCGAGCAGCCGACGGACGCGATCGTGCGCATCACGCGCAGCGCGATCTGCGGGACGGACCTGCACTTCGTCCGCGGCACGATGTCGGGGATGCAGGAGGGGACGATCCTCGGGCACGAGGCCGTCGGCGTCGTCGAGGCCGTCGGCGACGCCGTCCGCGGCTTCTCCCCCGGCGACCGGGTGATCGTGGACTCGACGATCTCGTGCGGGGTCTGCTGGCAGTGCCGCAACGGCAGCACCGCGCAGTGCGACCGGGCGAACCCGAACGGGCCGGACGCGGGCACCTCGTTCTTCGGCGGCCCCGCCACCACCGGACCCGTGAACGGCCTGCAGGCCGAGGGCGTCCGGGTCCCCTGGGCGATGAACACGCTCGTGCCGATCCCCGACGGCGTCACGGACGACCAGGCGATCCTGCTGTCCGACATCTTCCCCACGGGCTGGTTCGGCGCGCAGTGCGCGCAGGTGCGGCAGGGCGACGTCGTCGCGGTGCTCGGCGCGGGGCCCGTCGGCCAGTTCGCGATCGCGTCGGCGCAGCGCCAGGGCGCCGCCCGGGTGATCGTGGTCGACGGGATCGAGACGCGGCTCGCCGCGGCGCTCGGCCAGTACGCGGAGGTGATCGACTTCAACCGCGAGGACCCGGTCGCCGTGATCAAGGACCTGACCGGCGGCATCGGGGTCGACGCGGTGATCGACGCGGTCGGCGTCGACGCGCAGCGGCCGAAGCGCGGCCCGGCCGCGGAGTCCGTCGAGGGCCTGCAGCAGGAGTTCGACCGCGAGGTGCAGGAGGTCGCGCCCGACGCCGACCCGCAGGGCGACCAGTGGGTGCCGGGCGACGCGCCGAGCCTCGCCCAGCGGTGGGCCGTGCAGGCGGTCGCGAAGAGCGGCCGGATCGGCGTGATCGGCGTCTACTCGCCGGCGGCGCAGACCTGGCCGATCGGCGAGGCGATGAACAAGAACCTCACGGTGAGGATGGGCAACGCGAACCACCACACGATCACCCCGCCCCTGCTCGACCTCGTCGCGACCGGCGTGTTCGACCCCACGGCGTTCATCACGCAGCAGGAGCGCCCGACCGCCGCGATCGAGGCGTACGAGACGTTCGACCGCCGCGAGGAGGGCTGGCTGAAGACGGAGCTCATCGTCTCCTGAGCCGCGCGCCGCGGCGCACCCCGCTCGAGGTGCGCCGCGGCGGCACCCGGAGCGGTCACCGGTGGAGTGCCCGCGGTGCCCGCCGTGGATCGGCCGCGAAGCGCGGAGCGGCGGCGCCCTCGTGCGCGACACTGGAGCATGGCCGATCCGACGACGCCCGGCTGGCACCCCGACCCGCAGCGCCCCGGCATGCTGCGCTGGTGGAACGGGCTCGGCTGGTCCGACGCCCGGAAGGCCGTGGACGCCCCCGCGGACCGCTCGACGGCGATCCGCCCGGTCGCGGAGGACGACGCGCGCCGGGGCGGCGGGCTGCTCCAGGCGGCGCAGAAGGCCGCGGAGGCGCCCGGTGCCGCCGTGCGGACGGCCGGGCAG
>NZ_JBHUEA010000038.1:0-12485 GCF_042680685.1 Amnibacterium endophyticum
CCGAGCGCGGCGGCGTCGAGCAGCACGGGCCCGTCGTCGTCGCCGTCCGCGCCGACGCCGAAGACGAGCGCGTCCGCCTCCACGGCGTCGGGTGCGGCGGCGAGGACGGCGAGCTCGGGGTGCGACATGGCGGCGAGCCTAGGGACGCGCGCCTCGGAGCCCGGCGGGGGCCCCTCCGTGCCCGGTCCGGTCCCGGCCGGCCGTCGGGGGTCCGCCCGTCGTGCTCCGGCCGCCGCCGCGCGGCCGCCTCGGTAGGATCGACCGATGCTCGAGCCAGACGGTCTCTACCGGCTCACGCCGGAGGCCGCGGACGTGCCGCCCGGGCTGCCGCTGATCGCCGGGCTCACCGGGTTCGCCGATGCGGGCGGCGCGGTGGCTCAGCTCACCGCCTACTTCGAGCGCACCGCCGACCCGGTGCCGCTCGCCGTCTTCGACAACGACGCGCTCCTCGACTACCGCGCGAGGCGCCCGGTGATCGAGTTCGAGGAGGACCACCTCACGTCCTTCACCCCCGCCCGGCTGCGGCTGAGCCTCGCGAAGGACGAGCTCGGCCGGTCCTTCCTGCTGCTCACCGGGTACGAGCCGGACTTCCGGTGGGAGGGCTTCACCGAGGCGCTCCTCGGGCTGCTGGAGCGCTGGGAGGTCGCCTCCACGACGTGGGTGCAGGCGGTGCCCATGCCCGTCCCGCACACGCGGCCGCTGCAGGTGACCGTCGGCGGCAACCGCCGGGACCTGATCGACTCGATGAGCGCGTGGCGGCCGACGACCCGCGTGCCGTCCAACGTGCTGCACCTCGTCGAGTTCCGGCTCGCGGAGCGGCAGCAGGACGTCGCCGAGTTCGTGCTGCTCGTGCCCCACTACCTCGCCGACACCGAGCTGCCCGCGGCCGCCGTGAAGGGGCTCGAGGTGCTGTCCGCGGCGACCGGGCTGCTGTTCCCGATCGACGCGCTGCGCGACGCGACGCGCGAGTTCACGGCGCGCGTGGACGAGCAGGTCGGCGGCAGCGAGGAGCTCGGCGCACTGGTGCGCACCCTCGAGGAGCGCCACGACGCCTACATGGCGGGCAACCCGGTGCGCTCCCCGCTCACCGACGACGAGGGCGAGGTCCCGTCGGCGGACGAGCTCGCGGCCGAGCTCGAGAAGTTCCTCGCGATCCGCCGCACCCACGACGACGACGCGTGACGCTGCTCGCCGCGACCCCGGCGCGGGCGCGGATGGTGTTCGCGGGCGCGGTCGTCGCCTATCTGATCGCCGTCCTGCAGCGCAGCACCCTCGGCGTCGCCGGGGTCGCGGCCTCGCAGCGGTTCGAGGTGTCCGCGTCCGCCCTCGCGACCCTCGGGGTCGTGCAGCTGGCGGTCTACGCGCTGCTGCAGGTGCCGGTCGGGGTGCTCGTGGACCGCTTCGGCCCCAAGGCCGTCATCGTCGTCGGAGCCGCGCTGATGGCGGCCGGGCAGGTCGTGGTCGCCTTCGCGCCGGTCCTGCCGGTCGGCGTCCTCGGCCGCATGCTCGTCGGCGCGGGCGACGCGACGACCTTCGTCGCCGCGCTGCGGCTCGTGAACGCGTGGTTCCCGCCCGGCCGGGTCCCCGTGCTGAGCCAGTGGCTCGGCAACCTCGGGCAGTTCGGTCAGGTGCTCTCGGCCGTGCCCTTCGCGGCGCTGCTCGGCATCAGCGGCTGGACGGGCGCGTTCCTCGGCGTCGCCGGCGTCTCCGTGGTCGCGCTCGCGGCCGCGCTGGTGCTGCTGAGCGACGCGCCGGAGGGGGCGCGGAGCGGCCACACGGACCTCAGGGCCGCGCTCGTCGGCCTGCGGGCCGCCGTGCGGCGCCGCGGCACCCGGCTCGGCTTCTGGGCGCACTTCGTCACGCAGTCCAGCGGGGTGATGTTCGCGCTGTTCTGGGGCTACCCCTTCCTCGTGTCCGGCGTCGGCCTGTCGCGCCCCGCCGCCTCGGCCCTGCTGACGGTGCAGGTGCTCGCCGGCTTCCTCGTCGGGCCCGCGCTCGGGTCCCTGACGGCGCGGCACCCGCTGCGCCGCTCGAACCTCGTCTTCGCCATCGTCACGCTGCTCGGGGTCGCCTGGGCGCTCGTGCTGCTGTTCCCGGGCACCCCGCCGGTCGCCCTGCTGGTGCTGCTGTCGATCGCGCTCGGCATCGGCGGTCCCGGCTCGCAGATCGGCTTCGACTACGCCCGCACCTTCAACCCGAGGACCGGGCTCGGCGGCGCGAGCGGTTTCGTCAACGTGGGCGGCTTCTCCGCCAGCTTCACGATGATCTTCCTCGTCGGCTTCCTGCTCGACCTGCAGCACACCCTCACCGGGGCGCCGCTCTACTCGCTCGGCGCCTTCCGCGTCGCGCTCGCGGTCCAGTACCTCGTCGTCGGCCTCGGGGTCGTCGCCTTCGTCGTCACGCGCCGCAGCACGCGCGCGCAGATGCGCGAGGAGGACGGCGTCGTGATCGACCCCCTCTGGCTGGCCCTGCACGCACGGGTGCGGGCGCGCCGCCGAGCGCCTCGGAAGCGGCTGTGAGCCGTGTACAATTGTAGGCCGCGCTGCTATTGCGGACCGCCCGGCCGTGGGAATGGACGGCGCGCGGGACGCGTTCCACCCGAGGACCGCGACGGCCGGCCTCGGCGCGCGAGTCCGTGCGGCCCACCGGCCGCCCACACGACCACGACACCTGCAGGGGGTACTCGATGACGGCATCGACCACCGCGCTCGCCGACGACGACGTGGAGCAGGAGACCGCCGCTCCCGCCGAGAAGAAGGCGCCCGCCAAGCGGGCCGCGAAGAAGCCCGCCGCGAAGAAGGCGCCGGCGAAGAAGGCGACCAAGGCGGCACAGGCCGACGAGGAGCCCGAGGACGACGAGGAGCCCGAGGGCCCCGAGGGGTCGGACGACGAGTCCGAGGACGAGGAGTCGGGGGCCGGCGACGGCGAGTCCGGCCCGGACGCCGAGTCGTCGGACGGGGCGTCGGGCGACGGCGACTCCGCCGAGGAGATCGCCGAGCCCGTGATCGGCCCGCTGCCGACCGGTGCGCTCGTGCTCTCGATGTCCGACGAGGACGAGGTCCCGGTCTACTCGACCACGATCACCGGTGCGACGGCGGATCCGGTCAAGGACTACCTGAAGCAGATCGGCAAGGTCGCGCTGCTGAACGCGGCCGAGGAGGTCGAGCTCGCGATGCGGATCGAGGCCGGCCTCTTCGCGGAGGAGAAGCTCTCGACCGAGGGCGACTCGCTGTCGAAGGAGCTGACCCGCGAGCTGAAGTGGGTCGCCCGCGACGGGCAGCGGGCCAAGAGCCACCTGCTGGGCGCGAACCTGCGCCTCGTGGTGTCCCTGGCCAAGCGCTACACGGGTCGCGGCATGCAGTTCCTGGACCTGATCCAGGAGGGCAACCTGGGCCTGATCCGCGCGGTCGAGAAGTTCGACTACACCAAGGGCTTCAAGTTCTCGACGTACGCGACGTGGTGGATCCGCCAGGCGATCACCCGCGCGATGGCCGACCAGGCCCGCACCATCCGCATCCCGGTGCACATGGTCGAGGTCATCAACAAGCTGGCCCGCGTGCAGCGGCAGATGCTGCAGGACCTGGGCCGCGAGCCCACGCCCGAGGAGCTGTCGCGCGAGCTGGACATGACGCCCGAGAAGGTCGTCGAGGTCCAGAAGTACGGCCGCGAGCCCATCTCGCTGCACACCCCGCTCGGCGAGGACGGCGACAGCGAGTTCGGCGACCTGATCGAGGACACCGAGGCGGTCGTGCCGGCGGACGCGGTCGGGTTCACGATGCTGCAGAAGCAGCTGGAGAGCCTGCTCGACAGCCTGTCCGAGCGCGAGGCGGGGGTCATCCGCATGCGCTTCGGTCTCGGCGACGGCATGCCGAAGACGCTCGACCAGATCGGGGACACCTTCGGGGTCACTCGCGAGCGCATCCGGCAGATCGAGTCGAAGACGATGGCGAAGCTGCGCCACCCGTCCCGCTCGCAGTCGCTCCGCGACTACCTGGAGTGAGCCTCAGGTTCCTGCCGGCGGTCGCCCTCGGCCGGGCCGTGCGCGTCGCCGCGCGGCTCCGGAAGGCCGGGGGCGGCTCGGCCGTCCCGGGGCTCGTCGTCAACAGGGTCGCGCCGGGGTTCCTCGGCGCGACCCTGTCGTCGTTCCCGGAGGGCCTCGTGGTCGTGACCGGCTCCGCGGGGAAGTCGACGACGACCAAGATGCTCGTCGCGGTGCTCGAGGCGCACGGCAAGCGCGTCTTCACCAACCCGTCCACGGCGAACATCAGCCAGGGGCTGACCTCCGCCCTGCTCGAGCGCGCCTCGCTCACCGGGCGCATCGACGCGGACCTCGCGGTGCTCGAGATGGACGAGGGCCACGGGGCGGCGCTGTCCGACCGCTTCCGCTCCCGGCTGGTGCTCGTCACGAACGTGGTGACGGACCAGATCGACCGGTTCCACGACAGCGAGAAGGTGCTCGCCATGGTCGGCCGGATCGCCGCGACCGCGACCGGCACCGTGGTCTTGAACGGGGACGACGGCCTGCTGGCGCGCCTCACGCCGACCGCGCCGGTGCGGCGCTTCGGGGTGACCGCCGAGGTGCTCGACGCCGCGCCGCGGGGGCTCGGGTACGCCGAGACGGCCGCCGAGCGGTCCGACGGCGTGCTCGTCGAGGCGGTGCGGGGCCGCGAGGCCGACGTCCGCATCGACGGCGCCGCCACGACCGTCGCCCTGCCGGCCAAGGGCGTGCACTACGCGGTCGACGCGGCCGGCGCCCTCGCCGCCGCGCAGGCGCTGCTCGGCGACGCCTTCCGTCGTGACGTGGCGCAGGGCGCGCTCGCCGCGATGCCGCCGGTCTTCGGCCGGGGCGAGGTCGTCACCGTCCGCGGCAAGCGGGTCGAGTTCGTGCTGGTGCAGAACCCGGCGAGCTTCCAGCTGAACGTCGACGAGCTGGACGAGGGCCTCGAGCAGGTGCTCGTGGCGATGGGGTCGGACGTGCGCGATCCCTCCTACTTCTGGCCGGCCGACGCGTCGCGGATCGGCCGGGCCATCGTCGTCAGCGGGTCGAAGGCCGACGAGATCGCGCTGCAGCTGATCTACCAGGGGGTGCAGGTCGTGCGGATCGAACCGGACCTCGGTGCGGCGCTCGACCACTTCCTCGCCCTGCCGGACCCGGCACGGGGGATGAAGACGATCGTGTTCACGGCCGACTCGATGCGGCGGACGCGCAGCCACCTGGGGCTCGCGCGATGAGCGGCGCGGTGCTCGCGCTCTTCCCCGAGCTGACGGACGTCAACGGCGACGCGCAGAACGCCCTCGTCCTCGCGCGGCGGGCGGCCTGGGCGGGAGAGCCGCTCGAGGTGCGGCGGCTCGCCGTCGGCGAGCGCCCGACCGAGCGACCCGCCGCCGTCGTGCTCGGCTCGACCACCGACCCGGCGCTGCCCGCGCTCGTCGCGGCGCTCGAGCGGATCCGGGGCGACCTCGTCGGCTGGCTCGACGACGGCGTCCCGCTGCTCGCGGTCGGCACGGGCATGGAGGCGCTCGGCGGCCCCGTCGCGCTCGCCTCGGGGCGGCTCGACGGCCTGGGCGTGCTGCCGGGGGAGTCGCGCGCGCTCGCCGCCCGGGTCGCCGGCGACCTCGTCGTCCGCGCGGCCGAGGGCGAGCTGGTGGGCTACGAGAACCATGCGCGCGGGTTCCGGCTCGACCCGGGGGCGCAGCCGCTCGGCACCGTCGTGCGCGGCGTCGCCGACGGGCACGGGACCGACGGCGTCCGCCACGGCTCGGTCGTCGGCACGCGGCTGCACGGCCCGGTGCTCGCGAAGAACCCCGCCCTCGCGGACGCCCTGCTGACGCGGGCGCTCGGGCGGCCGGTCGTGCCGACGGGCGACGAGGCGCAGGCGGCGGACGCCGCGGCCGCTCGGCTCCGCGGCGCGCTCCTCAGGGCCTGACCGCCTCAGGGCCGACCGGGAGACGAAGAGGGCCCGTCCGCGCAGGCGGACGGGCCCTCTTCGTGGTCTCGGGAGTCAGGCCTTCGACTCGCTGAGCAGTCGGCTGGACTCGTCGTGCCAGCTCTGCGCGATGCCGGAGAGCTTCTCCTGGTACTTCTTGCCGTGGTGCGCGCAGAACAGCAGCTCACCGCTGTCGAGCTGCACGCGGATGTAGGCCTGCGCTCCGCAGCTGTCGCAGCGGTCGAGCGCGGTCAGGGAGAACTGGGACTCGAGGGAGTCGAGCCCGCTGTGGTCGGTTGCTCGGGTCATGCTGGTGACCTCCTCTTGGCTTCGCCGGGAGTCCATGTTCGCACGCGGATGTTTCGAACGAGCGCGGCGTGCCGTGCCCGTTCGCTGTGCGCGTATGCAAGCGCGACCCGAGTCCGGGGGCCACCGCGGGCCGCGCCGGGGCTGTCGTCCGCCGCGGTTACCGTGAGCGGGACATGGCATCCAACGACACGGGCTCCTACTCCGCACGACACCTCTCCGTCCTCGAGGGCCTCGAGGCGGTGCGCAAGCGGCCCGGGATGTACATCGGCTCCACCGATTCCCGGGGCCTGATGCACTGCCTGTGGGAGATCATCGACAACGCCGTCGACGAGGCGCTCGCCGGGCACGGCCGGCGCATCGAGGTCGTGCTGCACCCGGACGCCAGCGTCGAGGTGCGCGACGAGGCCCGCGGGATCCCGGTGGACGTCGAGCCCAAGACCGGGCTGACCGGTGTGGAGGTCGTGTTCACCAAGCTGCACGCGGGCGGCAAGTTCGGCAGCGGCTCCTACGCCGCGTCCGGCGGCCTGCACGGCGTGGGCGCGTCCGTGGTCAACGCCCTGTCCGAGCGCCTCGACGTCGAGGTCGACCGCGGCGGGAAGACCTGGGCGATGTCGTTCCACCGCGGCGAGCCGGGCGTGTTCAGCGACGCGGCGGGCGGGCCGTCCCCGGACTCGGCCTTCGAGCCCTTCGTCTCCGGCAGCACGCTGCGGGTCGCGGGCCGCGCCGCCAAGGGCCGCACCGGCACCCGCGTGCGCTACTGGGCCGACCGGCAGATCTTCATCCGCGACGCCGCCTTCTCGCTCGCGGACCTCACCGCCCGCGCGCGTCAGACCGCCTTCCTCGTGCCGGGGCTCGAGATCGTGATCGAGGACCGTCGCGGCGAGCAGCCGGTCGTCGAGTCCTTCCGCTACGACGGCGGGATCGGCGAGTTCGTCGACTTCCTCGCGGCCGACGCACCGCTCACCGACACGTGGCGCATCACGGGCGAGGGGCTGTTCACCGAGACGGTGCCGGTCCTGCAGGCCAACGGCCACATGGAGGCCACCGAGGTGCAGCGCACCTGCGAGGTCGACCTCGCGCTGCGCTGGGGCACCGGGTACGAGACGACGACGCGCAGCTTCGTGAACATCATCACGACGCCGAAGGGCGGCACGCACGCGCAGGGCTTCGAGGCGGGGCTGTTCGCGGTCCTGAAGGGGCAGGTGGAGGCCGCCGCGCGACGGCTCAAGGTCGGGGCGAACGAGAAGCTCGAGAAGGACGACGTGATGGCCGGCCTCACGGCGGTCCTCACCGTGCGGCTGCCCGAGCCGCAGTTCGAGGGGCAGACCAAGGAGGTCCTCGGGACCCCGGCGGTCCGCGCCATCGTCCGCCAGGTGGTCTCGAAGGCGCTCGTCGAGCGCTTCGAGTCCACGAAGCGCGAGGACAAGGCGCAGACCGGGGTGCTGCTCGAGAAGGTCGTCGGCGAGATGAAGACCCGCATCTCCGCCCGCGCGCACAAGGAGACCCAGCGGCGCAAGAACGCGCTCGAGTCCTCCTCGCTGCCCGTCAAGCTGAAGGACTGCCGCTCGAACGACGTCGCCGGCACGGAGCTGTTCATCGTGGAGGGCGACTCCGCCCTCGGCACCGCGAAGCTCGCCCGCAACAGCGAGTACCAGGCGCTGATGCCGATCCGCGGCAAGATCCTGAACGTCCAGAAGGCGTCGATCAGCGACATGCTCGGCAACGCCGAGTGCGCGGCGATCATCACCGCGATCGGCGGCGGCTCGGGCCGCACCTTCGACCTCGACACGACCCGCTACGGGAAGATCATCCTGATGAGCGACGCCGACGTCGACGGGGCGCACATCCGGACCCTGCTGCTCACCCTCTTCTTCCGCTACATGCGCCCGCTGGTCGAGGAGGGGCGCGTCTTCGCGGCGGTGCCGCCGCTCCACCGCGTCGTCGTCACGGGCGGCCGGAAGAACGAGCCGATCTACACGTACAGCGAGCCGGAGCTGCACGCGGTGCTCGCGCAGCTGAAGAAGGACCGCAAGCGCTGGCAGGAGCCGATCCAGCGCTACAAGGGGCTCGGCGAGATGGACGCGGACCAGCTGTCGGTGACGACGATGGACCGCCGCCACCGGACCCTTCGCCGGGTCCGCGTCACGGACGCCGCGGCTGCGGAGCGGACCTTCGAGCTGCTCATGGGCAACGACGTCGCGCCGCGCAAGGACTTCATCACGCAGAACAGCCCGGACCGCGACCGCATCGACGCCTGACCGTCTCGGGTCCGTTCCGGACATCCGGGCCCGCCGCGGCGGGCCCGGATGTCCGGAACGGCCCGGACCCGGTTCAGCGGGCGGCGGTGCCGAACGCGTCGACCTGCGCGTCGAGCGGGGTGCCGAGCGCGTCCCGCTTGGACAGGTCCGTCGGGAACGCGCGCGCGACCCCGTCCTTCGAGGCGCCGAGCGCGGGGGAGGGGCCGACCCAGGCGAGACGCAGGCCGGTCTCCCCGCGGGCGAGCGTCTGCGCCCGGACACCGCCCGTCGCGCGCCCCTTGGCGGGGAAGTCGAGCAGCGAGGACAGCTTGCCCCGCCCCGTGCCGAGCGCCTCCACGGTGCCGTCGACCGCCGACACCGTCGCGACGACGCCGGTCAGGGCGTCGGCGACCGCGAAGGCGATCGCGGTCGCGCCGGCCGGCAGCGCGATGCCCGCCATGCCGCCCGCCCCGGCGCCCTGCGGCCGCACCGCACCGGCCGGGAAGCGCAGCAGCTGCGCCTCCGACGACACGAACACGAGGCTCGCCTCCTCCGGCGCGTGCGCGGCGCCGACGACGCGGTCGCCCGGCTTCAGCGCGATCACGTCGAACGACGGCTTGTTCGGCCACGGGCCCGGCGCGACGCGCTTGACGACCCCGGCCGCGGTGCCGATGGCGATCGGGTCGCCGTCGAGGCGGACGAGCGCGAGCACGCGCTCCTGCTTCGGGTCGAGGCCGAGGTAGGCGGCGATCGGCGTGCCGGCCGCGGGCTGCGCGGCGGCGGGGGGCACGACGGGCAGGTCGACCGGGGTGAAGCGCACGAGGCGTCCGCGGTCGGTGATCGCCCCGAGCTCGCCCCGGCTGGTACCGTCGACCTGCGACACGATCGCGTCGTGCCGCGCCCGTCGCCGCTGCGGCTCGACCGCGACGTCCGGCCCGACGTCGACGCGGACCGCGTTCCCGGCGCTCGAGAGCAGCACCCGGCACGGCACGTCCTGGATCTCGAGCACCGGCGCCTTCGCGCTGCGCGAGGGCGGCGCGGCCGTCGCCTCGGTCAGCAGGGTCCGGCGGGGGGTGCCGAACAGCTCGGCGGCCTGCGCCAGCTCGTCCGACACGGCCGCGCGCAGGAGCGCGGGATCGGCGAGCAGGGCGCGCAGCTGCGCGATCTCGTCGCGCAGCCGCTCGGCCTCGGACTCGAGCTCGATCGTGGAGAAGCGGGTCAGGCGGCGCAGCCGCAGCTCGAGGATGTAGTCGGCCTGCGCCTGGCTCAGCGAGAACGCGTCCATCAGGCCCGAGCGCGCGGCGTCGGTGTCGTCGCTGCCGCGGATGATCGCGATGACCCGGTCGATGTCGAGGATCGCGATCAGCAGGCCCTCGACGAGGTGCAGCCGCTCCTCCCGCCGGGCGAGCCGGAAGCGGGTGCGCCGGGTGACGACGTCGAGCCGGTGCTGGATGTAGACCCGCATGAGGTCGAGGAGGCCCAGCGTGCGCGGGCCGCCGTCGACGAGGGCCACGTTGTTGATGCTGAAGGAGTCCTCGAGCGGGGTGTAGCGGTACAGCTGCTCGAGCACCGCCATCGGGTCGAAGCCGGTCTTGATCTCGATGACCAGGCGGAGGCCCTGGTTCTGGTCGGAGTAGTCGTTGACGTCGGCGATGCCGGCGAGCTTCTTCGCCTGCACGCCGTCCTTAATCTTCTCGATCACCCGCTCCGGGCCGACGAGGTACGGCAGCTCGGTGACGACGAGCCCGGACTTGCGGGCGGTGACGGGCTCGACCTGCACCTTCGCGCGGGTGCGGAACGCCCCGCGGCCGGTCGCGTACGCGTCGCGCACCCCGGCGAGCCCGACGATCGTGCCCCCGGACGGCAGGTCCGGCCCGGGCACGAAGCGCATGACGTCCTCGAGCGTCGCGTCGGGGTGCTCGATCAGGTGCCGGACGCCGGCGACGACCTCGGCGAGGTTGTGCGGCGCCATGTTCGTCGCCATCCCGACCGCGATGCCGGAGGCGCCGTTCACCAGCAGGTTCGGGAAGCTGGCCGGCAGCACCTCCGGCTGGTCGAGCTGGTTGTCGAAGTTCGGCACGAAGTCGACGACGTCCTCGTCGAGGTCGGCGACCATCGCCATCGCGGGCTGCGCGAGGCGCACCTCGGTGTACCGGTAGGCGGCGGGCCCGTCGTCGAGCGAGCCGAAGTTGCCGTGCCCGTCGAGCAGCGGCAGGCGCATCGCCCACGGCTGCGCCATCCGCACCAGCGCGTCGTAGATGGCGGAGTCGCCGTGCGGGTGCAGCTTGCCCATCACGTCGCCGACGACGCGGGCGCACTTCACGTGGCCCCGGTCGGGCCGCAGCCCCATGTCGGCCATCTGGTACAGGATGCGGCGCTGCACCGGCTTCAGCCCGTCGCGGGCGTCCGGCAGCGCGCGGGAGTAGATGACGGAGTAGGCGTACTCGAGGAACGACCCCTGCATCTCGGACGAGACGTCGACGTCCTCGATCCGCTCGCCCGCGAGGTCCGGCCCGGTCGTGCTCATGCGGTCGCTCCGTCCCCAGTGCGCCGCGAGGATCCGGTGGGCACCGGCGGCGCGGTGAGCCGGCGGTCTGCGGCCGGCGCGCGGAGCGGCCGAGGCGAGGAATGGCACACTGCCTGCTCGTGGCGCCCATCGTACCGACCGGTCGGACCGGCCTGGCCGGGCTGCTGCCCGCCGCGCTCGACGCGGTGGCCGGCCGGCCGAACGCGCTGCGGCTGCCGCAGCGCCGCGGCGTCGTCCTGCTGCTCGTCGACGGCCTCGGCTCGGAGGCGCTCGCGGCCCGCGCCGGGCACGCCCGCGTGCTCTCGGGCGCCCCCCGCATCGACACCGGCGTCCCCACCACGACCGCGGCCGCGCTCACCACCCTGGCGACCGGCCGCCCGCCCGGCGAGCACGGCGTGGTCGGCTACACCGCCCTGGACCCCGAGCGGGACCGCGTCGTGAACCAGCTGCGCGGGTTCGACCAGGACCTGCCGGACGACTGGCAGCGCAGCGGCACCGTGTTCGAGCGCGCCGCGGAGGAGGGCATGCCCGCCTTCGCGGTCGGTCCGCGCCACTACGCGGGCTCGGGCTTCACCCGGCAGGTGCTCCGCGGGGCGCGCTACGTGGGCGCGCGGACGATGGAGGACCGGTTGACCGCGGCGGTCGACGCCACCGCGGACGGCGGGATCGCGTACTGCTACGTCCCCGAGCTCGACGTGGCGGCCCACCGCGACGGCTGGCGGTCCGGCGCCTGGACGGACGCGCTCGAGACCCTCGACGGGGCGCTGTCGACCGCGCTCGCCGGTCTGCGTCGCGGCCGCACCCTGCTCGTCACCGCCGACCACGGCATCCTCGACGTGCCGGAGCAGGCCCACGTCGTCCTCGAGGACGTCCCCGGGCTGCTCGACGGCGTCCGTCACCTCGCGGGGGAGCCCCGGCTCCTCCACGTCCACCTCCAGCCCGACGCCGATCCGGGTGCCCACGCCGACCGGTGGCGCGATGCGCTGGGCGCGCGGGCGCAGGTGCTCACCCGTGCCGAGGCGGTCGAGGCGGGCTGGTTCGGCCCGGTCGACCCGGTCGTCGCGCCGAGGATCGGCGACCTGCTCGTGGCTGCGAGCGGGAGGACGGCCTGCTACCGCGCCGCGGACGACCCGGGCCGGGGGATGGTCGGCCAGCACGGCTCGTGGACCCCGGCGGAGCGGTTCGTGCCGCTCGCGCGCTTCGACGGCTGACGCGCCCGCCGGTCAGCGCTCGTCGCGCCCGAAGACGATCTCGTCCCAGCTGGGCATGGACGTGCGGCCCCGGCGCGCACGAGCCCCGTCCTCGCCGTCCGCCGGCGGGACCGGTGCGGTCGGCTGCGTCGCAGGACGCTCGCGCCGGCGCCGCAGGGGCTCCGTGGGCCGCTCCTCGGCGGGCGTGCGCTCGGCGTGCCGGCTGCGCAGCGGGGTCACGGGCGCCCCGGACCGGCTCGTGTCCGGGCGGGGCGCCTCCGACGCTCGGCCGAAG
>NZ_JBHUEA010000039.1:0-11776 GCF_042680685.1 Amnibacterium endophyticum
AGCCCGCCCCGGCCCCGGGCGCCGCGCGGCGCCCGCGCCCGACGGCGAGCGTGGTGGCGGGCGTCGGCGTCGGCGTGCTCGGTGCGGCCGCGATGGGCCTCTCGGCCGCGCTGGTCGCAACGGCGCTCGGCGCGCAGCCCATCGCCGCGGACGCCTTCGGATCCGGCGTGCGCGCCCCGACCTCGGCCCAGTCCGGCGGTCAGGCCGCCCGGCCGTCCGCCGACGCCGTCGAGGCGCCCACGGCCGCGCCGTCCAGCGCGCCGGACCTGACGGGCGCCTCGCCGTCGCGCACCCCCGAGGCGGAGCGGCCGCGGACGGTCGCGGTGCGTTCCGGGAGCCGGACGTCGACCGCGCCCGCGAGCGCGGCGCCGACCCCGTCGGCCGCACCCCGGCCCTCCGCGTCGTCGGAGCCGTCGCGCGCGTCCGAGCCGAGCCCGACGCCCACCGCCGCGCCCGCGCCCTCGTCGTCGGCGCCCTCGTCACCCGCGCCCTCCTCGCCGGCCCCGTCCTCCTCGCCGTCCCCGTCCTCCTCGCCGTCCCCGACGCCCACGGCGACCGCGACGCCGACCCCGACGCCCGAGCCGACGAGGACCGCCGAGCCCGAGCCCGCGCCGACCTCCTCGCCGGAGCCGTCCGCGACCGGCGCGCCCGAGCCGACGCCCACCGCGGATCCCGCACCGTCGTCGAGCCCGACGCCCACGTCCAGCCCCTCGTCCGCCCCGGCGCCGACCGCGTCGACCCCGCCCGCGCCGACCTCGGCGCCGACCGCGAGCTCGGCCCCCGCGTCGAGCCCGTCCCCCTCGGCGAGCAGGAGGGCCGCGCCCACGACGGCACCCGAGCCCGCCGCCTCCGTCGACGCCTCGACGCCCGCACCGAGTCCGAGCGGGACCGCGGCGGACGGCGCCGCCGGCTGACCCCGCAGCGCCGACCCCTCAGCGGCGCCTGGAGCCCGCCTCGGCCGCGCGCCACGCGCGCTGCGCCGGGGTGAGCGGGGCGCCGGACGCCGCCGGCTGCGGCTGCCGCCAGGCGTGGCAGATCGCGATCGCGAGCGCGTCGGCCGCGTCCGCGGGCTTCGGCAGCTCCGTCAGCCCCAGCAGGCGGGCGACCATCGCGGTCACCTGCCGCTTGTCCGCGTTCCCGTAGCCGGTCACGGCGGCCTTCACCTCGCTGGGGGTGTGCAGGCCGATGGGCAGCGAGCGCTCCGCCGCGAGGTGCAGGGCGATCCCGCTGATCTGCGCGACGCCCATCACGCTCGGCATGTTCTGCTGCGCGAAGACCCGCTCCAGCGCGAAGGCCTGCGGCCGGTGCTCGTCGAGCAGCCGGGCGAGCCCGCGGCCGATCGTGAGCAGCCGCAGCTCGAGCGCCTGGTCGGCAGGGGTCCGCAGCACCTCGACGTGCACGAGGGTGGCCGTGCGGTCAGGTCGGACCTCCACGACCCCGACCCCGCAGCGCGTCAGCCCCGGGTCGACCCCGAGGACGCGGAGGGTCACTCCTCGTCGAGCGCGGCGGAGACGGATTCGGAGAAGTCGAAGTTCGCGAAGACGTTCTGCACGTCGTCGCTGTCCTCCAGCGCGTCGACCAGGCGCATGATCCGCTTCGCGACCTCGACGTCGTCGATCTCGATCGTGAGGCCGGGCACGAACTCGCTGTCCGCGGACTCGTAGTCGATCCCGGCGCCGATCAGCGCGGTCCGCGCCGTCACGAGGTCCGTCGGCTCGGTGACGACCTCGAACTCCTCGCCGTGGTCGGCGACGTCCTCCACGCCCGCGTCGAGCACCGCGCCCAGCACGTCGTCCTCCGAGAGGCCGTCGGTCTTCGCGACCCGGATGACGCCCTTGCGGTTGAAGTTGTAGGCGACGCTGCCCGGGTCGGCCATCGTGCCGCCGTTGCGCGTCATCGCGGTGCGCACCTCGGCGGCCGCCCGGTTGCGGTTGTCCGTCAGGCACTCGATCAGCAGCGCGACCCCGTTGGGTCCGTAGCCCTCGTACATGATCGTGTCGTAGTTGATCGTCTCGCCGGTCAGCCCGGCCCCGCGCTTGATGGCGCGGTCGATGTTGTCGTTCGGGACGGAGGTCTTCTTCGCCTTCTGCACGGCGTCGACCAGGGTCGGGTTGCCCGACAGGTCCGCGCCGCCCATCTTGGCCGCGACCTCGATGTTCTTGATCAGCTTCGCGAACGACTTCGCCCGGCGCTGGTCCTTGACCGCCTTCTGGTGCTTGGTGGTCGCCCACTTGGAGTGTCCGGACACGTCGCCCCTTCCTGCCGAAACGCCGCTTCGATCGTACCCGGGTGCTCAGTCGTCCCGCAGTCGGACCCCGGACGCGCGCAGCTCGAGCGCGGCGAGGCGCCGGATCACCTGCTCGTCACCGCGCCGCCAGCCCGCGACGGCGTCCTCGTCCGCCTGCGTCACGGCGCGGGCCGGTCGGGTCGCGAGGGCCCGGAGCGCGAGCAGGTCGAGCGACGGGGCGGAGGTCGCGAGCCGGGCCACGGCGGCGCGGCGGACCGCCCCGACGAGCCGCGGCCGGATCCAGCCGAGCAGCACCACGAGGACGACGAGGACGGCGACGGTCCAGCCCACGAGCGTCGCGAGTGCCTCGACGCCGTCCTGCCACCTCGTCCCGGCGTCGACGAGGGTGCCGCCCGCCGCGCTCGCCGCGTCGAAGGGCGACCGGATGCCGCCGCCGATCAGCGGCACCCCGCCCAGGGTGTCGCCGATGTCGGACATGGTGGAGCGGAAGTCGCCCCCCGACCTCGCGACGTCCCGGCCGAACCCCTTCAGCGACGCGATGCTGTCGTGCAGCGCCACGGCGACCCGCACGCCGACGACGAGCACCACCACCGCGAACAGGTCGCCGACGATCTGGTAGGCCCGTCGGCCGCCGAAGTCCGAGTACAGCTTCACGGGCTCATCCTCCCCGCGCGGGCCCGTTCCGGACATCCGGGTGCCGCGCAGCGGGCCCGGATGTCCGCAACGGCACCGGACCGGAGGACCTAGAGCAGGTCCAGCAGCATCCGGTGGAAGCGGGTCTCGCCGGTGATCTCCGGGTGGAAGCTCGTGCCCAGCAGGCCGCCCTGGCGCACCGCGACGACCCGGCCGTCCGGAACCGTGGCGATCGCCTCCGCGGCGGGGCCCACCTGCTCCACGACGGGCGCCCGGATGAAGACCGCGTGGACCGGCCCGTCGAGGCCCGTGACGTCGAGGTCGGCCTCGAAGGAGTCGTTCTGGTTGCCGAAGGCGTTGCGGCGCACGGTCACGTCGAGGCCGCCGATCGTGCGCTGGTCGCCGAGCCCGTCGGTGATGCGGTCGGCCAGCATGATGAGGCCCGCGCAGGTGCCGTACACCGGCATTCCCGCGTCGATGCGCTCGCGCAGGGGCGCCGCGAGCCCGAAGGTGCGGGACAGCTTGTCCATCACCGTCGACTCGCCGCCCGGGATGACGAGCCCGGCGACCTGGTCCAGCTCGCGCTCCCGCCGCACCGGCACCGCGTCGGCGCCGAGACCCGTGAGCACGGCGAGGTGCTCGCGGAAGTCGCCCTGCAGGGCGAGGACGCCGACGCGGGGGCCGGTCACCAACCGCGCTCGGCGAGGCGGTGCGGCGCGGGCACGTCGGCGACGTTGATCCCGACCATGGCCTCGCCGAGCCCGCGGGACGCGTTCGCGATCTCCTCCGGGTCGTCGAAGTAGGTCGTGGCGCGGACGATCGCGGCGGCGCGCTTCGCCGGGTCGCCGGACTTGAAGATGCCGGAGCCGACGAAGACGCCGTCCGCGCCGAGCTGCATCATCATGGCGGCGTCGGCCGGCGTGGCCACGCCGCCGGCGGTGAAGAGCACGACCGGCAGCTTCCCGAGCCGCGCGACCTCGGCCACCAGCTCGTACGGCGCCTGCAGCTCCTTCGCGGCGACGTACAGCTCGTCCGGCGTCTTCGCCTTCAGCGCGTTGATCTCGCCGCGGATGGTGCGGATGTGCTTCGTCGCCTCGGAGACGTCGCCGGTGCCGGCCTCGCCCTTGCTGCGGATCATCGCGGCGCCCTCGGTGATGCGGCGCAGCGCCTCGCCCAGGTTCGTGGCACCGCAGACGAACGGCGCGGTGAACGGCCACTTGTCGATGTGGTTCACGTAGTCCGCGGGCGACAGCACCTCGGACTCGTCGATGTAGTCGACGCCGAGGTGCTGCAGCACCTGCGCCTCGACGAAGTGCCCGATTCGGGCCTTCGCCATGACGGGGATGGAGACCTCGTCCACGATCCCGGCGATCAGGTCCGGGTCGCTCATCCGGGCGACGCCGCCCTGCGCGCGGATGTCGGCCGGCACGCGCTCGAGCGCCATGACCGCGACCGCGCCCGCGTCCTCGGCGATGCGCGCCTGCTCGCGGGTGACCACGTCCATGATCACGCCGCCCTTCAGCATCTCGGCGAGGCCGCGCTTGACGCGGGCGGTGCCGGTGCCGGTGCGGTCGCCGGAGGCGGTGGTCGGGCTGAGCGTGTCGGTCATCTGTGCGGGTCCCTGGTCCTCGAGGTCGATCGTCAAGCGTACTGCCGCGTCAACGGGGTTCGCGGATCCGCAATTCCTGGCCGACACGCCGATGCCGTCGCACGGGCCGCGGCGTGTCGGGCGAGATCTGCGGATCCGCGGGAGATCTGCGGATCCGCGAGGTCGGTCACGCGGGCCAGGCCGCGGCGAGCGCCGCGCGGGTGTCGCCGAGCAGCACCGGGATCGCCTTCGTCCCGGCGATGATCGGGAAGAAGTTCGCGTCCGCCGCCCAGCGCGGCACGACGTGCTCGTGGAGGTGCCCCGCCACCCCCGCACCGGCGATCGCACCCTGGTTGAAGCCGATGTTGAACCCGTCGCACCGCGAGTCCTCGCGCACCACCCGCATCGCCGTCTGGGTCAGCGCCGCGATCTCGCCCACCTCGTCGGGCGTCGCCTCGTCGTAGAGCGGGACGTGCCGGTACGGGCAGATCAGCAGGTGCCCCGAGTTGTACGGGAACAGGTTCAGCAGCACGTAGGCGTGCTCGCCCCGGTGCACGATGAGCGCGTCCTCGTCGGAGAGCGTCGGCGCGACGCAGAACGGGCACTCCTGGTCGTGGCCGCCCGCGGACGGCCCGGTGTGGTTCGACCGGATGTACGCCATCCGGTACGGCACCCACAGGCGCTGGTACGCGTCGGGGACGCCGACCGCGCCCTCCTGCCGCGGGACCCCGTCGAACTCGTCGCCGGAGTAGGGGCCGCCGGTCACACCGCGCCCGCCGCGGCGGCGCCCGCACCGCCGGCCGGCCGCAGGTCGTCGGCCGTGGAGACCTGTCGCCGATCCGCGATCGCACCCGTGACGAGGGCGACGGCCTCGTCGACGGGCACGCCGTTCATGGTGGAGCCGTCGCGGAAGCGGAAGCTGACCGCGCCCGCGTCGCGGTCGTTCTCCCCCGCGATCAGCAGCAGCGGCACGTGCTGCAGCGTGTGCGTGCGGATCTTCTTCTGCATCCGCTCGTCCGACTCGTCGAGCTCCACGCGCACGCCCTCGGCCCGCAGGCGGTCGAGCACGCCGGCGAGGTGGTCGGCGTACTCCGCGGCGACGGGGATCCCGACCGCCTGCACGGGCGACAGCCACAGCGGGAACGCGCCCGCGTAGTGCTCGAGCAGGATCGCGAAGAACCGCTCGATCGACCCGAACAGCGCGCGGTGGATCATGATCGGGCGCTTCCGCTGCCCGTCGCGGTCGGTGTACTCGAGGTCGAAGCGCTCCGGCAGGTTCACGTCCACCTGCACGGTCGACAGCTGCCAGGTGCGGCCGATCGCGTCGCGGGTCTTCAGGTCGATCTTCGGCCCGTAGAACGCCGCCTCGCCGGGCATCTCCGTCAGCTTCAGGCCGCTCCTGGTCGCCACGCTGCGCAGCGCGTCCGTCGAGTACGCCCAGAACTCCTCGGAACCGATCCACTTCGACTTCTCGTCGTCGCGCAGCGACAGCTCGAGCTCGAAGTCGTCGAGGCCGAAGTCGCGCAGCATCGACAGCACGAAGTCGAGGACCTTCGCGGTCTCCTCCTCGAGCTGCTCGGGCGTCACGAACAGGTGGGAGTCGTCCTGGGTGAACCCGCGCACGCGGGTGAGCCCGTGGAGCGCGCCGGAGAGCTCGTTCCGGTACACGGTGCCGTTCTCCGCCAGGCGCATCGGCAGGTCGCGGTAGCTGTGGCCGCGCGCCTTGTAGATCAGGATGTGCATCGGGCAGTTCATCGGCTTGAGGTAGTAGTCGACGCCCTCCTTGACCACCTCGCCGTCGACCACCTCCTCGTCCATCCGGATCGGCGGGAACATGCCCTCGCGGTAGGTCACCAGATGGTTCGACTGCAGGAACAGGTCCTGCTTCGCGATGTGCGGCGTGTAGACGTAGGTGTAGCCCGCCTCGACGTGACGCCGTCTCGCGTGCTGCTCCATCTCCTGCCGCACGACCCCGCCGCGCGGGTGCCAGACGGACAGCCCGGATCCGATCTCGTCGGGGAAGCTGAAGAGGTCCAGCTCGGCGCCGAGACGGCGGTGGTCGCGCTTCGCCGCCTCCTCGATCCGGTGCTGGTACGCGCGCAGCTCGTCCTTGGACGGCCAGGCGGTGCCGTAGATCCGCTGCAGCTGGGGGTTCTGCTCGCTGCCGCGCCAGTACGCCGCCGCGACGCGGGTGAGGGCCCACCCGTTGCGGATCACGCCGGTGTTCGGCACGTGCGGACCGCGGCAGAGGTCCTGCCAGACGACCTCGCCGGTGGAGCGGTCCACGTTCGCGTAGACGGTGAGCTCGCCGCCGCCGACCTCGACGGACGCCTCCTCGGTCGCTCCGCCCTTCAGTCCGATCAGCTCGAGCTTGTACGGCTCCGCCGCGAACAGCTCGCGGGCCTCGTCCTCCGTCACGACGCGCCGCTCGAAGCGCTGGCCGGCGCGCTGGATGCGCTCCATCTCCTTGGTGAGCGCCTTCAGGTCGTCGGGGGTGAAGGCGGCGGCGACGTCGAAGTCGTAGTAGAAGCCGTCCGTGATCGGCGGACCGATGCCGAGCCGCGCCTCCGGGTTGATCCGCTGCACGGCCTGCGCGAGCACGTGCGCGGCGGAGTGCCGGAGGATCGAGAGGCCGTCGGGCGAGTCGATCGGCACCGGCTGCACGTCGACGCCGTCCGGGAGCGCGCGGTCGAGATCCCAGAGCGCGCCGTCGACGCGCACCGCCACCACCGCGCGGTCGGATCCGAACAGGGTCCGCCCCGTCGTCACCTGCGGCCCGTCGCCGGGGTTCGGCTGGCTGGTCTCGGTGACGCTCACGACGGCGTTCCTCCTCGGGATCGGTTCGGCCTCCAGCCTAGGCGGGCCGCCCCGGACCGTTCAGCGGCCGCGGAGCCGGGCGAACCAGCTCCGCAGCCGACCGCGCGGCGGCACCGCGATCACGGCGCCGTCGCCGTGCGCGGCGCGCTCGAGCGCGGGCAGGTCGACCGAGGTGATGAGGCGCAGGCGCTCCTTCAGCAGCGCCCCGTCCTCGGCCGGGGCCACGACGTCGCCCGCCACCGCGGCGCCGATCGCGGCGTTGACCTCGTCGGCGGCGTCGGAGCGCGCCGCGTCGAGCAGCAGCGCCACCTGCGCGGCGTCGTTCTCCCAGGACAGCAGGCGGCGGGCCGTCAGCCGGTAGACGAGGCGCCGCCGGTCGAGCGCGCCCGTGTCGTCGCTGCGGTAGTCGTGCTCGTGGCGGGCGACCCCCTCCGCGAGCTCGGCGACGTCCCGCTCCCGGTCCATCCGCCGCGCCGACGCCTCCGCCTCGATCCGCAGCCGGCCGAGCATCAGCCGCGCCTCGTCGGCCCAGGCGTCGGCGTCGATGCTGCCCGACGCGGTCATCGTGTCGACGATGATCCGGTTCTTCAGCCGCATCCGCACCGCGTACTCGGCGAGGAGCATGCCCTCGTCCGCCTCGTCCTCGACGGCGCGGCGCACCCACCGCGGCTCCGCGGCCGGATCGTCCTGCGCGTGCTCCACCGCTGCCCTCCCCCGACCGCGGCCGGCGCGCTCAGGCGCCGTGCGAGGCGGTGAGCATGCCCGCGCCCACCGTCCGGTTCGTCGTCTCGTCGACCAGGATGAACGACCCGGTCGTGCGGTTCTCCGAGTACGGGTCGACGAACAGCGGCTGGGTCGTCCGCAGCCGGACCCGCCCGATCTCGTTCAGCCCGAGCGACGTCGCCTCCTGGTCGCGGTGCAGGGTGTTCACGTCGACGCGGTAGTCCACCTCCGTCACCTTCGCCCGCGCCCAGCGGGTCGTGTGCTTCAGCGCGTACACCTTGCCGGGCGTGAGCGGCGCCCGCTCGTCCATCCAGCAGATCTGCGCGTCGAGGTTCTGGGTCGTCGTCGGGGCGTTGTGCGGCCGGCAGATGAGGTCGCCGCGGCTGATGTCGATCTCGTCGGCGAGCCGTACGACGACCGACATGGGCGGGTAGGCCTCGTCGACGGGGCCGCTCGGGCCCTCGATCGACGCGATCATCGACTCGAACCCGCTCGGCAGCACCGACACCCGGTCGCCCGGCTTGAGCACGCCCGAGGCCACCGTGCCCGCGAAGCCCCGGTAGTCCCGCGCCTCGGCCGACTGCGGCCGGATCACGTACTGCACCGGGAAGCGCACGTCGACGAGGTTGCGGTCGGACGCGACGTGGAGGTGCTCCAGGTGGTGCAGCAGCGGCGAGCCGTGGAACCACGGCATGTTCGCGCTGCGCTCCACGACGTTGTCGCCCTGCAGCGCCGAGACGGGGATGAAGGCGAGGTCGTGGATGCGCAGGCGGCTCGCGAAGGAGGCGAACTCGTCCGCGATCGACTGGAAGACCTGCTCGTCCCAGTCGACGAGGTCCATCTTGTTCACGAGCAGCACGAGGTGGGGCACCCCGAGCAGCGACGCGAGGAAGGCGTGGCGCCGGCTCTGCTCCGAGACGCCCTTCCGGGCGTCCACGAGGATCAGCGCGACGTCGGCGGTGGAGGCGCCCGTCACCATGTTCCGCGTGTACTGCACGTGCCCCGGGGTGTCGGCGACGATGAACTTGCGGCGGGGCGTCGCGAAGTAGCGGTACGCGACGTCGATCGTGATGCCCTGCTCCCGCTCGGCGCGCAGGCCGTCCGTGAGCAGCGCGAGGTCGGTGTAGTCGTCCCCGCGCTCGCGGCTGACGCGCTCGACGCTCTCGAGGTTGTCGTCGAAGAGGGACTTCGAGTCGTAGAGCAGGCGCCCGATCAGGGTGCTCTTGCCGTCGTCGACGCTGCCCGCCGTGGCGAACCGGACCAGATCGTTCATCAGAAGTACCCCTCGCGCTTTCGGTCCTCCATGGCGGCCTCGCTGACCTTGTCGTCGCCGCGGGTCGCGCCGCGCTCGGTGACCCGCACCGCGGCGATCTCGGCCACGACCGCGTCGACGTCGACCGCGTCGGACGCGACCGCCGCGGTCAGGTTGGCGTCGCCCATCGTGCGGTAGCGCACCCGGCGCACCTCGGCGGTCTCGCCGTCGCGCAGCGGCACGAACTCGTTCACCGCGTAGAGCATCCCGCCGCGCTCCACCACCTCGCGGTCGGCGGCGTAGTAGAGCTGCGGCAGGTCGATGCCCTCCCGCTGGATGTAGGTCCAGATGTCGAGCTCGGTCCAGTTCGACAGCGGGAAGACGCGGATGGACTCGCCCTGGTGGACGCGCCCGTTGTACAGCGACCACAGCTCCGGGCGCTGGTCCTTCGGGTCCCACTGGCCGAAGTCGTCGCGGAAGCTGAACACCCGCTCCTTCGCGCGCGCCTTCTCCTCGTCGCGACGGGCGCCGCCGAAGAGCGCGTCGAAGCCGTTCTGCTCCGCCGCCTCGAGCAGGACCGGGGTCTGGATGCGGTTCCGGCTGCCGTTCGGCTCCTCCTGCACGAGCCCCCGCTCGATCGCGTCGGGCACGGACGCGACGACGAGGCGCAGCTGCTGCGACTCGACCCACGCGTCGCGGAAGGCGATGACCTCCGGGAAGTTCAGCCCCGTGTCGACGTGCATGATCGGGAACGGGACCCGCGCCGGCGCGAAGGCCTTGCGGGCGAGGTAGGACAGGACCACCGAGTCCTTGCCGCCGGAGAACAGCAGGCAGGGGCGCTGCATCTCGGCGGCCACCTCGCGGATGATGCCGATGCTCTCCGCCTCGAGGGCGTCGAGGGTCGAGAGCGCGTAGGCGCGCTGGGCCGTCATGCTTCCTCCTCCTCCCCCGCCGCGATCGCGGCGAGCAGGTGCTGCGCGAGCGGCTGCGGGCAGACGACCAGGTCGGGCAGCCACACCTCCGCGCGGTTGTACTCGAGCGGGGAGCCGTCGAGGCGGCTCGTGTGCAGCCCCGCGGCGCGGGCGACGGCGACGGGCGCCGCCGAGTCCCACTCGTACTGGCCGCCGCCGTGGACGTACGCGTCGACCGTACCGTCGACCACCGCCATCGTCTTGACCCCGGCGGAGCCCATCGGCACCGGCTCGGCGCCGAGCCGCCGCACCAGCGCGTCGACGACCGCCGGCGGCCGGCTGCGGCTCACCGCGAGCCGCAGCGGCCGCTCGCCGGCGAGGACGGGCGCGGGGTCGGCCGCTGCGGCGCGGGGGTCGTCCGTGCTGCGGACCCCGGCACCGGTCGCGACCGCGCCCGCCGCGAGGCCGCCGGTGCGGGTCCAGAGGGCGACGTGCACCGCCCAGTCGTCGCGGTGCTCGGAGAACTCGCGGGTGCCGTCGAGGGGGTCGACGATCCACACCCGGTCCGCGTCGAGCCGCGCGGGGTCGTCGGCGGCCTCCTCGGACAGCACGGCGTCGGCCGGCCTCGCGTCGCGGAGCGCCGCGACGAGCGGCGCGTGCGCGGCGGCGTCACCGGCGTCCTTCAGCGCGCGGCCGGTCAGCGCGGTGCCGGCCCGCAGGCGCACCAGCTCGTCGGCGGCGCGCTGCGCGAGCTCGGCGGCCAGTCGGGCGTCGTCGGTCATCGGCGGTCCTCCAGGACGGTCAGCACGGCCTCGACCGCGTCCTCGACACCGGTCGTCGAGGTGTCGATCACGAGGTCCGCGTCGAGCGGCTCCTCGTAGGGCGAGGAGATCCCGGTGAAGTCGGCGATCCGGCCCGCCCTCGCGTCGGCGTAGAGCCCCTTGCGGTCGCGGGCCTCGCAGACCTCGAGCGGGGTGGCGACGTGCACGAGCACGAAGGGGGCGCCCGCCGCCTCCGCCATGGCGCGCACCTCGGCGCGTCCGGCGGCGAAGGGGGCGATGGGCGCTGCGATCGCGGTGCCGCCCGCGCGCGCGACCTCGGCCGCGACCCAGCCGATGCGCCGCACGTTCAGCGCCCGGCCCTCCGCGTCGAAGCCGAGGCCCGCGGACAGCATCCGGCGCACCTCGTCCCCGTCGAGCAGGGTGACCGGGCGGTCGCGGAGGCGCGCCGCGAGCGCCTTCGCGACCGTCGACTTGCCGGACCCGGACAGGCCGGTGAAGAGCACGACCGCGCCCTCGGCCCGCTCGTCGCGGTGGAACGCCAGCACCTCGGCCGGGAACAGCGCCCGGGCGGCGCCGCGCGCGTCGTCCTCGAGCCGGGCGAGCGAGCGGTGCTCGTCGCCCTCCCCCAGCACGACGAGCTCGTCGAGGCCGAGCGCGGCGGAGAGGCGCTCGGCGACGCCGTCCGCGGTCACGAGCTCGGGCGCGGCGAGGACGCCGGGCGCGGCGCCGAGCGCCCACGGGACCGCGGCGACCGGGGCGGCTCGCCCCGTCCGGTCCGACCACCCGGCTGCCGCGGCGGCGACGGCCGCGAGCAGGCGGGCC
>NZ_JBHUEA010000040.1:0-10236 GCF_042680685.1 Amnibacterium endophyticum
CAGCACGATCGTCTCGGCGTCCACGGCGCCGTGCACCGCGCCGGTCAGGTGCAGCGCCTCCAGCGCCTCGGCGACCTCCGTCCCGATCGCCTGCAGCCGCGCCGCGTCGACGCGCCCGTCCGCCATCAGCGCGGCGAGCGTCTCCCCGCTCGCGCCGTTCCCGTTCGACATCGTCTCCATGTCCGTCACCCCCGACCCGACAGCGTGCCAAGCCCGCGGCGTCCGCGGAACCGGTGCGGGGGACTGGTCGGGGGTCTCCCAGGGTCCGCGGAGGCGCGCCGGACCGCGTCGGGGAGCGGAGGATGGTCCGCGCGGCGCGCGGGGCGCCGCTCGAGCGAGGGGTGCCCCATGCCGTCCTACCGCGTCGTCCTCACCGTCGGACGCGTCCACCCGGGCGGCAACGCCCAGGCCGTCCTGCCCGCGGCGGCCGGCGCGGTCGCCGAGCTCGCGGTGGTCGAGGCGAAGTCCGTCGGGGTGCGGCAGGGCAAGGCGGAGGCGACGGTGCGCTTCGAGGCGTCCGACGACGAGATCGCGAAGCAGATCGCTCCCGTCGCGGCGGAGGCCGCGTGGCAGCACGCGGAGGTCGTCGCCACCGCGCTGCGGCGCCAGCAGGGCACCCGCTGGCCGCTCGTCGCCTGAGGGCGGCGAACACGCGTTCGAGGTGCGCAGGCGGTGTCCGGGGCGCCGCCTACCCTCGTGCCGTGATCGCGTCGCTCCGTGGAACCGTGCTGGACGCCGCCGGCACGACGCTCGTCGTGGAGGTCGGCGGGGTCGGGTACGCCGTCGCCGTCACGCCCGACCACGCGCTGTCGGTGCGGCGGGGCGAGCAGGTGCTGCTGCACACCGCGATGGTGGTGCGCGAGGACGACGTGTCGCTGTTCGGCTTCCCCGACCGCGAGCGGCTGCAGGTGTTCGACCTGCTGCGCGGGGTGACCGGGGTGGGGCCGAAGTCCGCCATGGGGGTGCTCGGCGCGCTCGCCCCCGACGAGATCGCCGCGGCGGTCGCGAACGACGACGACGCGGTGTTCCGCAAGGTCAGCGGCATCGGCCCCAAGACGGCGAAGCTGATCGTCGTCTCGCTCACCGGCAAGCTCGTCGCCGTGCGCTCGGCGGCGCCCGCCGCGCGGCCGTCCGCCCGCGGCGCCGACGTCCTCGTCGCCCTGGTCGGGCTCGGGTACCAGGAGCGCGCCGCGCAGGCCGCGCTGGACGACGTCCTCGCCGCACGGCCCGACGAGCGGCAGACGGCTGTGCTGCTGCGCGCCGCGCTCGCGGCGCTCGGCCCGCAGGCGGTGCGGTGAGCGCCGTCGACCCGGTCCCGCAGTCCGAGGCCGAGCTCGCGTTCGAGGGTGCGCTGCGCCCGAAGTCGCTCACCGACTTCGTGGGGCAGGCGGGCGTGCGCAAGCAGCTCGAGGTGCTGCTGAAGGCCGCAGCGATGCAGAACCGCACCCCGGACCACATCCTGCTCGCCGGTCCGCCCGGGCTCGGCAAGACGACGCTGGCGATGATCGTGGCGGAGGAGTCGGGCCGGCCCCTGCGGATGTCGAGCGGCCCCGCGATCCAGCACGCCGGCGACCTCGCCGCGGTGCTGTCCTCGCTGACGCCCGGCGAGATCCTGTTCATCGACGAGATCCACCGGATGGCGCGCTCCGCGGAGGAGATGCTCTACCTCGCGATGGAGGACTTCCGCATCGACATCATGGTCGGCAAGGGCGCGGGAGCCACGTCGATCCCGCTCGACCTCGCGCCCTTCACCCTCGTGGGGGCGACCACGAGGTCGGGGCTGCTGCCGAACCCGCTGCGCGACCGCTTCGGCTTCACCGCGAACCTCGAGTTCTACGCCGTGGACGAGCTGGAGCGCGTGCTGCTGCGCGCCGCGACGCTGCTGGGGCTCGACGTGCGACCGCCGGCGCTGCGCGAGATCGCCTCGCGGAGCCGGGGGACGCCGCGCATCGCCAACCGTCTGCTGCGCCGCGTCCGCGACTGGGCGCTGGTGCACGACGGGACGGCCGACCACGCGGCGGTGCAGGCCGCGCTCGAGCTGTACGACGTCGACGAGAGCGGCCTCGACCGGCTCGACCGCGCCGTGCTCGACGCGATCATGGACCGCTTCGACGGCGGCCCCGTCGGCCTCAGCACGCTGGCGGCGAGCGTGGGGGAGGAGCAGGACACGATCGCCTCGGTGGTCGAGCCGTTCCTGGTGCGCATGGGCCTCGTCTCCCGGACGCCGCGCGGCCGCGTCGCGACCTCGGCGGCGTGGCGCCGCGCGGGGAAGCGCCCGCCCGTCGCCGGTGCGCCGGCGCTCTTCGACGAGTCGGCCTGACGCACGCGACACCCAGGTGCCCGGTAGTATCGGGGCGCTCGAGGCGGCCCCGTCGCCGCTGACCCTGCGCCGCCCGGGGACCCGGATGGCCTGGTGCGGGGGCCACATCGCCGCCAGAAAGGCACCACTCCCATGGACGCGCAGACCGGACAGCTGCTCTTCTTCGGCGCGATCATCCTCGTGATCGTGCTGCTCATGTTCCGCAACGGCCGCAAGCGGCAGCGCGACGCCGCCGCCCTCACCGAGTCGCTCAAGCCGGGCGCCGAGGTGATGACCACGTTCGGCCTCTTCGGGACGGTCGAGTCGATCGACGAGGCGGAGAACCGGATCGTCCTGCGCACCGGCCCGGGGTCGACGGTGACGATCCACCGGCAGGCCATGGGGCGGGTCGTGACCCCGGTCGCCGACGACGGCACCCAGGTGAACGGCGAGCCGGTCGTGCTCGACGACGCCGCCGCCGACCCCGCGTTCGGCGAGCGGGCCGGCGAGCCGGTCGACCTCGAGAAGCGCGACGACGCCGCCCGCGGTGCCGGGAAGAACGCCGACTAGCCCGTACCATCACCGGGCCGCTCCGCCGGGCGGCCCGAGCCGTGCCCGACGCGCCCGCCGCTCGAGCCGCACGGCGCCGCCCGCGAAGAAAGGCCCTCGGTGGCGAAACCCGCAAGCCCGCTCCGGCACGCCCGCCGGGCACTGGTCTGGCTGCTGGTGGTGATCGTCGCCGGGATCGCGCTGAACGGCGTCGGCGTGCTGACGGCGCCCGGCAGCACGTTCGCCACGAAGGCGGAGGCCTTCTTCCCGAAGCTGGGGCTCGACCTCGTGGGCGGGACGCAGGTCATCCTGCAGGCGCAGGTCCAGGGCGGGGGGAACCCGACGGCGGACCAGCTGAACCAGTCCGTCGCGATCATCCGGCAGCGCGCGAACGCCGGCGGCAGCCCCGACGCGCAGGTGAACGTCTCGGGGCAGAGCAACATCGTCGTCTCGCTGCCGGGGACGCCCTCGCAGGCGACGATCAACAGCGTCCGCTCGAGCGCCCGCCTGGACTTCCGCCCCGTGCTCGCGACCGCGGCCGCGCCGACCGCGTCGATCGGGTCGCAGGCGCCGTACACGCCGCCGGCGTCGCTCGCGGCGACCCCATCCGCGTCGCCGACGAACAGCAGCGACCTCGCGCAGGTGTCCCCGCGGCTCGCCGCGATCTACGAGAACTACCGCTGCGGCCAGGACGCGAACAACGGCAACGCGCCGGCGGACCAGCCGCTCGTGACGTGCTCCGACGACGGCACGGCGAAGTACCTGCTCGGGCCGGTGGAGGTGCCGGGCACCAACATCACCAACGCCACGAACGGCCTGGTGACGAACGCGCAGGGCGCGACGACGGGCGTGTGGGCCGTGAACCTCACCCTGAACGCGCAGGGCTCGCGGCAGTTCGCCGCGGTGTCGGAGCGGCTCGTGAGCCTGACCGGGGCGCGCAACCAGTTCGGCATCGTGCTCGACGGCCGCGTCGTCTCGGCGCCGGGCATCAACGAGGCGATCACCAACGGCCAGGCGCAGATCACCGGCAACTTCACCCAGGACTCGTCGCGGGCGCTGGCCGACCAGCTGAAGTTCGGCGCGCTGCCGATCAACTTCCAGGTGCAGAGCCAGGACACGATCTCCGCCACGCTCGGCTCGAGCCAGCTGACCGCGGGCCTGATCGCCGGCCTCATCGGCCTGATCCTCGTGTTCGGCTACGCGCTGTTCCAGTACCGCCTGCTCGGCATGGTGATCCTCGCCTCGCTCGGGATCTCCGCCGTGCTCACCTTCCTGGTGCTCGACTTCCTGTCCTGGCGGCAGGGGTACCGCCTGTCGCTCGCCGGCGTGACGGGCATCATCGTGTCGATCGGCATCACCGCCGACTCGTTCATCGTGTACTTCGAGCGCATCCGCGACGAGCTGCGCGAGGGCAGGGCCCTCGAGGGCGCGGTGGAGGCCGGCTGGCGCCGCGCCCGGCGCACCGTCCTCGCGTCCGACGCGGTGAACCTGCTCGCCGCCGGCGTGCTCTACGTGCTCGCGATCGGCGACGTGCGCGGGTTCGCGCTGACGCTCGGGCTCGCGACGATCATCGACGTCGTCGTCGTGATCCTGTTCAGCCATCCGATGCTGCAGATCCTCGCCCGGCGGCCCTTCTTCGCGAGCGGCCACGCGCTGTCCGGGCTCGACCCCCGCGCGCTCGGCGCCGTGTACCGCGGGCGCGGGCAGTTCCGGGCGCCCGTGAGCGACCGGGCGGGACGCGCCCGCCGCAGCACGGGCGAGGCGCAGCGCAGGCAGACGATCGCGGAGCGCAAGGCCGCGGAGGAGCAGGCCGGCGTCGGCCGGGGGAGCGAGGACTGATGGCCGGCCTCACGTCGTTCGGCAACGACCTCTACACGGGCGCCCGCTCGATCGACTTCATCAAGCGGCGCCGCCTCTGGTACCTGGTCTCGGGGATCGCGGTGATCCTCGCGATCGTGCTGCCGACGCTGGTGCTGCCGCAGATCGGCCGCGGCTTCCAGTTCGGCATCGAGTTCACCGGCGGGTCGCAGTTCACGATCACGAACTCGAGCCGGGACCTGAACGACGACCAGATCGCGATCGACGCCGTGCAGTCGGTGACCGGCACGGAGGTGACGCCGCTCGTCGCGGTCGTCGGCGGCGACGCGGTCCGCATCCAGACCTCGCAGCTCGATCCGACGGGCGGCGGCACGACGAACACCGACCGGGTCCGCGCCGCGCTCGCCGACGCCTACGGCGTCTCGAACGGACAGGTCGCGACCTCGTTCATCGGCCCGACCTGGGGCGCCGACATCTCCGCGTCGGCGATCCGCGGCCTCATCATCTTCCTCGTGCTCGTCACCGTCGTGATGGCGGTGTACTTCCGCACCTGGAAGATGTCCGTGGCGGGCCTCGTCGCCCTCTTCCACGACCTGATCATCACCGCGGGCGTCTACGGCATCGTCGGGTTCGAGATCACGCCGGCGGCCGTCATCGGCTTCCTCACGATCCTCGGCTACTCGCTCTACGACACCGTCGTGGTCTTCGACAAGATCCGCGAGAACACCGCGGCGATGGGGGAGCGACCGACCCGCACCTTCGCCGAGACCGTGAACCTCGCCGTGAACCAGACGCTTGTGCGCTCGATCAACACCTCGATCGTGGGGCTGCTGCCCATCGCGTCGATCCTCTTCATCGGCACGACGCTGCTGGGCGCCGGCACGCTGCGGGACATCGCCCTCGCGCTGTTCATCGGGATCATCGCCGGGACCTACTCGACCGTGTTCGTCGCGGCGCCCCTGTACGTCGACCTGCGCTCGCGGGAGCCGCGCATCCGCGCGCTCGACGCTCGGGCGCTCGCCGCGCGGGGCCAGGACGCGCGACCGCTCGAGCCCACCGCCGCGGGCTGAGGGACGCCGGCCGGGGCGCCTCGCGGGAAGAGGACGACCCCGGCCGCTGTTAGCCTCCACAGGACGGGAGGTGCCGCTTGACCGAGACCCGCGAGGCGCCCACGACGGCATCGATGCGGCGCCGCGTGCCGCGCCTGTTCTCCCGGTCGCAGCCCGCCGACGCGGTCGACGTGCTGATCCGCACCGTGCGGCAGCACCACCCGAAGTCGGACACGAGCGTCGTCGAGCGCGCCTACGCCGCCGCCGAGAAGGCGCACCGGAGCCAGCAGCGGAAGAGCGGCGAGCCGTACATCACGCATCCGGTCGCCGTCTCGCAGATCCTCGCCGAGCTCGGCATCGGGCCGCGCGGCGTCGCGGCGGCCCTGCTGCACGACACGGTGGAGGACACCGACTACACGCTGGACGAGCTGCGGGCGGACTTCGGCGACGAGGTCGCGCTGCTCGTCGACGGGGTCACCAAGCTCGACAAGCTGAAGTACGGCGACTCGGCGCAGGCCGAGACCGTGCGGAAGATGGTCATCGCCATGTCGAAGGACCTCCGGGTCCTCGTCATCAAGCTCGCCGACCGGCTGCACAACGCCCGCACCTGGGGGTTCGTGCCCGCGGAGAGCGCCCAGCGCAAGGCGAAGGAGACGCTCGAGATCTACGCGCCGCTCGCGCACCGCCTCGGCATCCAGACGATCAAGCTGGAGCTCGAGGACCTGTCGTTCGCGGTGCTGTACCCGAAGCTCTACCTCGAGATCGAGTCGCTCGTGCGCCGCCGCACGCCGCTCCGCGAGGAGTTCGTCGCCTCGGTCACGGACCAGGTGACCGAGGACCTGCGGTCCGCGCGCATCAAGGGCAAGGTCCAGGGCCGGCCGAAGCAGTACTACTCGATCTACCAGAAGATGATCGTGCGCGGGCGCGAGTTCGACGACATCTACGACCTCACCGGCATCCGCGTGCTCGTCGACAGCGTGCGCGACTGCTACGCCGTGCTCGGCGCGATCCACGCCCGGTGGACCCCGGTGCCCGGGCGCTTCAAGGACTACATCGCCACGCCGAAGTTCAACCTGTACCAGTCCCTCCACACGACGGTGCTCGGCCCCGAGGGGCGCCCGGTCGAGATCCAGATCCGCACGCACGAGATGCACCAGCGGGCGGAGTTCGGCGTCGCGGCGCACTGGAAGTACAAGGAGCAGGTCGCGGGTCGTGCCGCGTCGTCGGGACCCGTCGTGAACGGCGACACCGACATGGCGTGGCTCGCCCACCTCTCCGACTGGGAGAGCGAGACCGCCGACCCGCAGGAGTTCCTGGAGGGGCTGCGGTTCGAGATCGGGGCGAAGGAGGTCTACGTCTTCACCCCGAAGGGGAAGGTGATCGGCCTGCCGTCCGGAGCGACGCCGGTCGACTTCGCCTACGCCGTGCACACCGACGTGGGCCACCGCACGATGGGCGCCAAGGTCAACGGCCGGCTCGTGCCGCTCGAGTCCGGGCTCGCCTCCGGCGACGTGGTGGAGATCTTCACCTCGAAGAACCCCGACTCCGGCCCCAGCAAGGACTGGTTGCAGTTCGTGCGGAGCCCCCGGGCGCGCTCGAAGATCCGGCAGTGGTTCACGAAGGAGCGGCGCGACGAGGCGATCGAGCAGGGGCGCGACGCGATCGCGCGGGCGATGCGGAAGCAGGGCCTCCCGCTCACGAAGCTGATGAGCCAGGACGTGCTCGTCGGCATCGCGACGTCGATGCGCCACGAGGACGTCTCGGCGCTGTACGCCGCGGTGGGGGAGGGCCACGTCTCGACCCAGTCGGTGATCGAGCGGGTGCTCGCGCAGCTGCAGGACGTGCAGGAGGTCGACGAGCCGGAGTTCGAGGCGCCGACGACCGGCCGGCAGCGGGCGATCCGGTCCGCCGACTCCGGCGTGCTCGTGCGGGGCGCGAACGACATCCTCGTGAAGCTCGCGAAGTGCTGCACCCCGGTGCCGGGCGACGAGGTGCTCGGCTTCGTCACGCGGGGCGCGGGCGTCTCGGTGCACCGCACCGACTGCACCAACGTCGTCTCGCTTGAGCGGGAGCCCGACCGGATGGTCGAGGTGGAGTGGGCGCCGACCTCGAAGAGCGTCTTCCTCGTGCAGATCCAGGTGGAGGCGCTGGACCGATCGGGCCTGCTGTCGGACGTGACGCGGGTGCTGTCGGAGCACCACGTGAACATCCTGTCGGCGAACGTCTCGACCTCGAGCGACCGCCTCGCGCTCAGCCGCTTCCTGTTCGAGATGGGCGACACCACCCACCTCGACCGGGTGCTGAACGCGGTGCGGCGCATCGAGGCCGTCTACGACGTGTACCGGGTCTCGGCCGCCTGATCCGCCCCGCTCGGCGCAGGGCCGAGCAGCAGCGCACGGGCCCGCGCCGCGACGCGGTGCTTCCCGTTGTGCTTCGGCATCGCGGCGATCCGCGAGGCGGTCTCGTCGGCGTCGAGCCCCGTGAGCCGCAGGAGGTCGCGCGCGGTCGCCTCCGCCGCCGCGCCGTCCCGCAGCAGCAGGTCGAACGCGGTCTTCAGCGGAGAGGTCACCCGCACCCCGCCGAGCCGCACGACCTCGCCGGGCCCGAACCGCGCCTCCCGCGGCGCCGGACGCATCGACCGCAGCGCCCGGCCGCGGGCCAGGTCGACGGCGAGCGTGAGCGGGTTCGGCAGGGCGGGCGAGGCGCCGTGCACCCAGGCCGCCGTCCAGGTGTCGACGACGACCGCGGGGTGCAGGGCGGCCGGCAGCAGGCTCCCCGCGCGGACCTCCGGCCCGACCACGGCGTCGACGGCGACCGGGGACAGCCCGAGGTCGAAGCTGTCCCCGTCGAGCCGCATCGCCGAGGCCTCGGCGCAGGAGAAGAGACCGGGCTCGACGAGGGCTGCGGTGCGCACCCGCGAAGGCTGCCCGATGCGATCCGGTGCCGTCCGGCGCAGGGACGCCCTGTGGACAACCGGTCCCGCGAGGGGGCCGGGGGAGGAGCGTCAGCCGATCGCGTCGAGCCAGATGCGGCGGGCGTTCAGCGCGTCCTCCGCGTCCTTGATCCGCTTGCGGTCGCCGGCGGCCTGCGCGTCGGCCAGCTCGCGCTCCAGCTTCCCGATGGCCGCGTTCAGCTGCGACGCGAGCCCCTCGGAGCGCGCCTTCGTCTCCGGGTCGGTGCGCCGCCAGTGCTCCTGCTCGAGCGCGGCGACGTGCTGCTCCACCTTGCGCAGGCGGTCCTCGACGTGCCGCACCTGGTCCCGGGGCACGCGACCCGCCTCGTCCCACCGCCGCTGGATGCCGGTCAGGCGGCTCCGCGCGGCCTGCGCGTCGCGGACCTGCAGCAGCGGCTCCGCCTCCTCGAGCAGGGCCAGCTTGACCTCGAGGTTGCCGCCGTACTCGGCGTCCTGCGCCGCGCGCGACTCCGCCTTCGCGGCGTACAGCGCGTCGCCCGCAGCGCGGAAGCGCGCCCACAGGGCGTCGTCGACCTTGCGCCCGGCGCGGCCCGCGCGCTTCCACTCGTCGAGCAGCCCGCGGTATGCGCCGATCGGGTCGGCGGAGGAGCCGGCGAGCGACTCGGCCCGCGCGACGATGCGCTCCTTCTGCTCCTTCGCCGCGCCCTGCGTCGCGTCGAGCTCGGCGAAGTACGCGCGGCGCTGGCCGTCGATCGCGGCGCGGGCGTCGCGGAACCGCTTCCACAGCTCGTTCGCCTCACCCTTCGGCAGACGCGCGCCGCTGCGCTGCCCCTCCTGCCAGCGGGCGAAGAGGGCGTCCATGGTCTGCCCGGTCGCCTTCCACTGCACGGTCGAGGGGTCGCGGGCGGCGAGCCGCTCCGCCTCCTCCACGATCGCGAGCCGGTCCGCCCGCGCCTGCTCGACCTGTGCGCGGTGCTCCTCGGAGCGCTGCGCGGACAGGTCCTCCACGGTGCCGGTCAGCGCGGCCACGCGGTCCCGGAGCGCCTGCAGGTCGCCGACGGCCGCGGGCGACTCGAGCGCCGCGGCGAGGCGGGAGACCGCCCTCGCGACCTCGGCCGGCGGGGCGCCGCGACGGGCGCGCTGCTCCAGCAGCCCGACCTGGCTCGCGAGGTCGGTGTACTTGCGCTCGTAGTAGGAGAGCGCCTCCTCCGGCGTGGCGTCGGGGAACTCGCCCACCTGCCGCTCGGAGTCCCCGTCGCGCACGAAGACGACCCCTCGGTCGTCCACGCGGCCCCAGGGCGCGGTCGCGCTCTCGGCGGTCGGTCCGGTCTCGGACGTGGTCACAGCGATCACCTCGGTCGTCCAGGCTAGTGCACGGGCACCGCGCGGCTGCGGGCTACCGCGCGGGCGTCGGGCTGCTCGAGGGCGTCGCGCTCGGCGCGGGCATCGGGCTCGGCGACGCGGCGGGCGCCGCGGGCCCGACGGTGAAGGCGAGCACCTGCGCCGCGACGGCGACGGCGAGCACCGGCAGGAACACCGCCGCGGCGATCCGGTCGTCGCGACGGCGGCGCGCGCCGCGGTCGCGGTGGACCGCCTGCCGCACCGCG
>NZ_JBHUEA010000041.1:0-9947 GCF_042680685.1 Amnibacterium endophyticum
CGCGTGCAGCCGCCGACCGCGTCGCCGCCACGGGCGCAGGCCGCTCCGGCGCGCGCCGCGGCACGCAGCGCGGTCTCCGAGCCGCAGCCTCCCGCCGGGTGGGGGGCGGTGCCGCCGCCGACGGACGCGGACGCGCCGGACGACGAGCCGGAGCCGGAGCCCGCGCCGCCGGCGCAGGTCCACCGCCCGGTGCCGCCGATGCGGCCCGACGAGGAGCACCGGTACGGCGAGGCGGTCGTCCGGGAGATCCTCCAGGCGAGCTTCCTCGAGGAGACGACGGTGGCCCCGACGGAGGTGCGCTAGGTGTACGAGGGGATCGTCCAGGAGCTGATCGACGAGCTGGGGCGGCTGCCGGGGGTCGGCCCGAAGTCGGCGCAGCGGATCGCGTTCCACATCGTGCAGACGCGCGGCTTCGACGTGAGCCGGCTCGGCGAGCTGCTGCTCGAGGTGCGCGACAAGGTGCGCTTCTGCTCCCTGTGCGGCAACGTCGCGGACCAGGACCGGTGCGGGATCTGCCGCGACGCGCGCCGGAACCGCAGCACCATCTGCGTCGTCGAGGAGCCGAAGGACGTCGCGGCGATCGAGCGCACGAGGGAGTACCGAGGGCTCTACCACGTGCTCGGTGGTGCCCTGAGCCCGATCGACGGCGTCGGCCCGGACGACCTGCGGATCCGCGAGCTGGTGCAGCGGCTCGCGGACGACGAGGTGCAGGAGGTCATCATCGCGACCGACCCGAACATGACGGGCGAGGCGACGGCCACCTACCTCTCGCGGCTGCTGAAGGGGATGGCCGTCCCGGTCAGCCGGCTCGCGTCGGGGCTGCCGGTCGGCGGGGACCTGGAGTACGCCGACGAGGTCACGCTCGGACGCGCCTTCGAGGGCCGCCGGCTCGTCGACCGCTGAGGTCGCCGCACGCGACCGCTCCCGCCGCTCGGGCCTCGGTCCGCCTCCTCTTTCCCGCCGGTCGAGCCTGTCGAGACCTGCTCCTCTTTCCCGCCGGTCGAGCCTGTCGAGACCCCGGCCGCTCGAGGCGGGGTTAGCATCCGACATGCTCGTCCCGATCGGCGCAGGCACCTCCATCGACCTCACCGACACCGGCCGCGGCCCCGCGGTCGTGCTGCTGCACGGCTGGCCGGTCACCGCCGTCCACTGGCGGCACGTGGTCCCCGTCCTGCTGCGCGCCGGCTACCGCACGGTCGAGGTCCAGGCGCGCGGGCTCGGCTCGGGGTCGACCGGCCGCGGCGACCACGCGAAGGCGACGCTCGCGCGCGAGGTGCTCGCCGCGCTCGACGCGATCGGCGTCCGCCGCTTCGCGGTCGTCGGCCACGACGTCGGCGCGACGATCGCGCTGCTCATGGCCGCCGAGCAGCCCGGCCGGGTCGCCGCGCTCGCGGTCGAGGAGGGCGTGCCGCCCGGCATCCGGGTCGAGGCGGCCGAGGCCGAGACCTACCCCTCCTGGCACCGCCCGCTGTTCACCGCTCCGCAGGGCGTCGCCGAGCGGCTGCTCGCGGGCCGCCTGGACGCGACCGTCGACGCGTACCTCGGCGGGAGCGCCGGGCCGGCGGGGCTCGACTTCGGCGCCCACGTCGAGTACATGAGCGCCTACGGCTCCGACGAGGGCCTCGCCGCGACGCTCGCGCTGTACCGCGCGGAGGACGTCGACGCGCTCGCGGTCCGGCGGGCGACCCGGCACCGCCTGCCGATGCCGGGGCTCGCCATCGCCGGCACGCACGGCCGCGCGGGCCAGGTCGCCGAGGCGCTGTCGCACGCGGTCGGCCGGCTGCACCAGGTGACGGCGTCCTCCGCCGGCCACTACCCCGCCGAGGAGGCCCCCGACGCCGTCAACGGAGCGCTCATCCCCTTCCTCCGCGCCGCCTGATCCCGTTCCGAAGGTGATCCGGCGAGGCCGGATCACCTTCGAGACGGGATCACGCCGCTCGGTAGACTCCTGCGGCCCTCGTCCGCGACCGGAAGTTGAACCCGTGAGCCTCATCGTGCAGAAGTTCGGCGGCTCGTCCGTCGCCGACGCCGAGAGCATCAAGCGGGTCGCGAAGCGGATCGTCGAGACCCGCAAGGCGGGCAACGACGTCGTCGTGGCGGTCTCCGCGATGGGCGACACGACCGACGACCTCGTCGACCTCGCGAACCAGGTGACGCTGCTGCCCGCGCCTCGCGAGCTCGACATGCTGCTCACCGCCGGCGAGCGGATCTCGATGGCCCTGCTCGCGATGGCGATCAAGAGCATGGGCCACGACGCGCGCTCGTTCACGGGCAGCCAGGCGGGCATGCTCACGGACGCGCAGCACGGCGCGGCCCGCATCGTCGACGTCACGCCGGGCCGGGTGCGGGACGCGCTCGACGCGGGCGCGATCGCGATCGTCGCCGGGTTCCAGGGCTTCAACCGCGGCACCGGCGACATCACGACCCTCGGCCGCGGCGGCTCCGACACCACCGCGGTCGCGCTCGCGGCCGCGCTCCGGGCCGACGTCTGCGAGATCTACACGGACGTCGACGGCATCTTCACCGCCGACCCCCGCATCGTCCCCCGCGCCCGGTGGGTGCCGCGGATCACGAGCGAGGAGATGCTCGAGCTCGCCGCCGCGGGCGCGAAGGTGCTGCACATCCGCGCCGTCGAGTACGCGCGCCGCCACGGCGTCACGCTCCACGTGCGCTCCTCGTTCACCAACAAGCCCGGGACCGTCGTCTACAACCCGGCCGGGCCCGGCCTCGACCAGAACGGAGTCCCCGTGGAGGAATCGGTCATCACGGGCGTCGCGACCGACCTGTCGGAGGCGAAGATCACCGTCGTCGGCATCCGGGACGAGCCCGGCAAGGCCGCGGAGCTCTTCACCGCCGTCGCCCGCACCGGCGCGAACATCGACATGATCGTGCAGAACGTCTCGGCCGCTGCGACGGGGCTGACGGACATCTCCTTCACGCTGCCGAAGCAGTCCGCGGAGGGGGTGCTCGCCTCGCTCGCCGCCGAGCAGCCGTCGCTCGGCTTCGCGTCGCTGCAGCACGACGACCAGATCGGCAAGCTCGCCCTCGTCGGCGCAGGCATGCGGACGAATGCGGGCGTCTCGGCGCGGCTCTTCCGGGCGCTGTCCGACGCGGGCATCAACATCGAGATGATCTCGACCAGCGAGATCCGCATCTCGGTCGTGACGAGAGCGGACACGATCACGGCGGCGACGCTCGCGGTGCACGCCGCGTTCGGCCTCGACGCCGACGAGGAGGCAGTGGTGCACGCGGGGACCGGACGATGAAGGTCGGGGTCGTCGGCGCGACCGGCCAGGTCGGCGGGGTGATGCGCCGCCTGCTCGAGGAGCGGGACCTGCCGATCGAGCAGGTGCGCTTCTTCGCCTCCGCACGGTCGGCCGGCACGACGCTGCCGTTCCGCGGCGAGCAGATCGTGGTGGAGGACGCGGCGACGGCGGACCCGACCGGTCTCGACGTCGCGCTCTTCTCGGCAGGGGCGACGACGTCGCGGGCGCAGGCCCCTCGCTTCGCGGCCGCCGGCGCGATCGTCATCGACAACTCGTCGGCCTGGCGGATGGACCCCGAGGTGCCGCTGGTCGTCAGCGAGGTGAACCCGGAGGCGCTCGATCACGCCGTGAAGGGGATCGTCGCCAACCCGAACTGCACCACCATGGCCGCGATGCCGGTCCTGAAGCCCCTGCACGACGAGGCAGGACTGGTCCGCCTCGTCGTCAGCACGTACCAGGCGGTGTCCGGCAGCGGCCTCGCGGGCGTCGCGGAGCTGGCCGGCCAGGTCGAGCGCGCCGTGGGGCAGGGCGACATCACGACGCTCGTCCACGACGGCGCCTCGGTCGACCTCGGCAGCCCGGCCAAGTACGTCGCGCCGATCGCGTTCGACGTCGTGCCGCTCGCCGGCAGCCTCGTGGACGACGGGTCCGCCGAGACCGACGAGGAGCAGAAGCTGCGGAACGAGAGCCGCAAGATCCTCGACGTCCCCGGGCTGCTCGTCTCCGGCACCTGCGTGCGCGTGCCCGTCTTCACCGGGCACTCCCTGTCGATCAACGCCGAGTTCGCGCGGCCGATCAGCCCGGAGCGCGCCCGCGAGCTGCTCGACGGCGCGCCGGGCGTCGCGCTGGTCGACGTGCCGACGCCGCTCGAGGCGGCGGGCGCCGACCCGAGCCTCGTCGGCCGGATCCGCCGGGACGAGGGGGCGCCGGAGGGCCGGGGGCTCGCGCTGTTCGTGAGCAACGACAACCTCCGCAAGGGCGCCGCGCTGAACGCGGTGCAGCTCGCCGAGCTGGTGGCGGCCCGGCTCCCCGCGCGCTGACCCCGCGCCGCGAGACCACCTCGCGGGGCACCGCCCCCCGAGGGGCGCGGCTAGGCTCGTCCGGTGGCTGACGACGACCCGATCGACGTCGTGCTGATCGGTGGCGGCATCATGTCCGCCACGCTCGGCACGATGCTGCACGCCCTCCAGCCGGACTGGTCCATCCGGATCTACGAGCGCCTCGGCGAGGTCGCGGAGGAGAGCAGCAACGCGTTCAACAACGCGGGCACCGGGCACGCCGCCCTCTGCGAGCTGAACTACACGCCGGAGAAGCCGGACGGCTCCATCGACATCACGAGCGCCATCAAGGTGAACGAGCAGTTCCACCTGTCTCGGGAGTTCTGGGCGTCGCTCGCGGAGCGCACGACGCTCTCCGGGCCGGACCTCTTCATCAACTCGACGCCGCACATGACCTTCGTCCGCGGGGCCGACCACGTCGACTACCTGCGGCGCCGGTGGGAGGCGCTGACCGACCATCCGCTGTTCGCGGAGATGGAGTACAGCGAGGATCCCCAGGTCATCCACGACTGGGCTCCGCTGCTGATGCTCGGGCGGGACCGGCTCGAGCCCGTCGCCGCGACGCGCGCCGCCTCGGGCACCGACGTCGACTTCGGCGCGCTGACCCGCGGGCTCATCGACACGCTTTCCTCGCAGGGCGCCGAGCTGCGGGTGAACACCGAGGTCACGCACCTGAAGCGCGAGCGGGACGGCCTCTGGCGCGTCCGCGCCCGGCACCTGGTCGGCCAGGACCGCCACGAGGTCCGCGCCCGCTTCGTCTTCGTCGGCGCCGGCGGGTGGGCGCTGAAGCTGCTGCAGAAGGCCGGCATCCCGGAGGCGCGCGGCTACGGGCTCTTCCCGATCAGCGGCCAGTGGCTGCGCTGCGACGACCAGGAGGTCGTCGCCCGGCACCGGGCGAAGGTCTACGGCAAGGCCCAGCTGGGCGCTCCGCCCATGAGCGTGCCGCACCTCGACACCCGCATCGTGAACGGGCGCGCGTCGCTGCTCTTCGGCCCCTACGCGGGGCTGTCCCCCCGCTTCCTGAAGCGCGGCAACCTGCTCGACCTGCCGCTGTCGGTCCGCCCGCACAACCTCGTGCCGATGCTCGCGGTCGCGAAGGACAACTTCGCCCTGGTCAAGTACTTGCTGCGCGAGCTGACGAAGTCGAAGCGGGCGAAGTTCGCGTCGCTGCAGGAGTTCTACCCCGACGCGCGGCCGGAGGACTGGCACAAGCAGACGGCCGGGCAGCGGGCGCAGGTGATCAAGAAGGACGCGAAGAAGGGCGGCGTGCTGCAGTTCGGCACGGAGGTCGTGACGGGTGCCGACGGCTCGATCGCGGGGCTGCTCGGCGCCTCGCCCGGCGCCTCCACAGCCGCGGCGATCATGCTCGACGTGCTGCAGCGCTGCTTCCCGGACCGGATGGCGGGCTGGCGGTCCGAGCTGACCGAGCTGGTGCCGACCTACGGCACCCTGCTCTCGGACGACCCCCGCACCGCGCGGAAGGTGGCGGAGCGCACCGCGGAGGCCCTCGGGCTGACGGCCTGACGGCCTGCGGACGGGGGCTGCCGAAGCGCGTGCCGCTTCGTTACGCTTCGGGCACCCGATCGGCGAGGTCGGCGGACGTCACCCGCGTCCGCTCCTCGCCCAGCCCGAGGACGTCCATCCGATGCGCCTGCCCATCCGCCTCGCCGCCCTGCCGGCGAGCCTCGCGTTGACCGCGGTGCTCGTCGGGGTCGTCGTCGCGCCCTCCGAGGGCGGCGACCGGCCGTCCCTCGCCTCCGCCGCGGCGCCCGCTTCGGGAGCCTGCTCCGGTGCGCCCGCCGCAGCCGTCGAGGCGGCTCGAGAGCGCGGCATGTCCTACGACTTCCTGATGGGCAGCAGCTTCAAGCGCAAGCTGACCGCGGTGGGCTCCCGCGCGGTGGTGCTCGACGCCGGCGACTACACGACGAGCGACTTCACCGCCGGCACCGACCGCGTCGACTCGAGCCGGCTCGGCCGGTCGGCCGCCGGGCTGATCGGTGCGGGCAGCGGCGCGACGCACCTCGAGATGGCGCCGCGCAGCTCCACCCGCAAGCGGGTCGTGCCGACGACCGAGTACGAGGTGAACCCGCTGAACGTGCTGCGGGTCACGAGCGAGCACCCCGTCGTGGGCGGGTTCTCCCTGACGGGGTCCCCGCAGGGGCACACCTACAACGGGCTGCGGATCGATCGCGCCCACGGCGCCCAGGTCGTCGACGTGCACGTCTCCGCGATCCCGGGCGACATGGACCGTCCCCCGGGCGAGACCTTCGGCATCAACGACTACAAGACGGTCGGCTCGGTCTACGAGCACGTCGAGGTCGACGGTGCGGGCGTCGGCGCGGCCGGCTTCGCCGCGAACGGCTCGCAGGGCATCACCGTGTGCGACGCCTCGTCGCACGACAACCCGATCAGCATGGGCTTCGCGTTCTGGTCGGTGAAGGACATCACGCTCGTCGACTGCACCGCCACCGACAACGGCTTCACCGGCTTCAACTTCGAACGCGTCTCCGGCGATGTGCGGCTGATCCGGCCGAAGGCCGAGGACAACCGGTGGGACATGCGCGTCGTGAGCGACCTCGGCTCGGCGAGGTACACGATCGTCGACCCGGATCTCACGAGCACCCAGGTGCCGGGGCGGTGGACCATCGAGCTGCCCTCGACCTACTGGAAGCACCCGAGCCTGCAGAAGCGGTCCGACGTCACGCTGATCGTCGACGGGAAGGTGCGGAACGACTTGATCCGCTGGGTCGTCCCGTACTGATCCCGCCCGAGCCCGCCGGCTGATCGAATCCGTGTTCTACTGTCGGCATGCGATGGCAGTCCCAGCAGCTGGACGCCCCGACGGATGCGCTGCCCGGCCTGGCGCGCATCCACGACCTGGTCCGCACCACCCGCACGCCCGAGTTCGCCGGCATGACCTTCTACGAGGTGCGGGCGAAGTCGGCGCTGAACCGGGTGCCGGGGCACGTGCCGGGCACCCCCTACCGGTGGACGATCAACCCGTATCGCGGCTGCTCCCACGCCTGCGTCTACTGCTTCGCGCGGCCGACCCACCGCTTCCTCGAGTTCGACGACCCGGCCGCCTTCGACGCGGACGTCGTCGTGAAGGTGAACCTGGCGGAGGTGCTGCGCGCCGAGCTGCACCGGCGCTCGTGGCGGCGCGAGCCCGTGGCGCTCGGCACGAACACCGACCCCTACCAGCGGGCGGAGGGACGCTACCGCCTGATGCCGGACGTCCTGTCGGCGCTCGCGGACAGCGGGACCCCGATCTCGCTGCTGACCAAGGGCTCGCTGCTGCGCCGCGACCTCTCGCTCCTCGCGCAGGCGGCGGAGCGGGTGCCGGTCGATCTCGCGATGTCGGTCGCCGTGCTCGACGACGATCTGCAGCAGCGCGTCGAGCCGGGCACCCCGTCGGCGACGGCGCGGCTCGCGACGGTCCGTGCGGCTCGGGACGCCGGGCTCGAGTGCGGGGTGTTCCTCATGCCGGTGCTGCCGTACCTCACCGACTCGGTCGAGCACCTGGGGCGGGCGCTCGACGCGATCGCGGCGGCGCGGGCGAGCTACGTCGTCTGGACCGCGCTGTACCTGAAGCCCGGGGTCAAGGCGTGGTGGGTGTCGTGGCTGCAGCGCGAGCGGCCCGACCTGGTGGCGCGCTACGCGCGGCTCTACGCCGAGGGCGCCTACGCGCCGAAGGCCTACCGACGATGGCTCGCCGACCGCATCGAGCCGCTGCTGGCGGAGCGCGGCCTGGTCCGCGGCGCCGTCGACAGCGCCACCGGCACCGTGCGGTCCCGGTCGACCGGCATCGTCCGAGCCGTCGCCGCCGGCGGGCAGCCGACGCTGTTCTGACGGCGTCGGCGGGGTGGCGGTCCTGCGGGACGGCGAGGATGCTCCAGGATCGGGGGACGCGGCGGGACGGGCTGTCCCCCGGATGGAGGCGCAGGTGGGCGACGAGGTGATGACGGGTGGACCCGCCCGCCCGTCATCGGGCCGCGCGGTCCGCGTGGCGCTGCTCGACGACCACGAGGTGCTGCTCGACAGCGTGAGCAGCTGGCTCCGTGAGCACGCGCCCGACCTCGACGTCGTGCTGCGCGCCACGAGCTGGCTCGAGCTGGTGCACAGCCCCGCCTTCCCCACGGACCTCGTGCTGCTCGACGTGCAGCCGCAGGAGCCGGTGTCGCTGGGAGCCCGCATCCGCAGCTGCCGAGCCGCCGGCGCAGTGGTGGTCGTGCTCACCGGGCTCGACGACCCCGAGCTGCGGAGGCGGGCGCTGGAAGCCGGCGCCGCGGCCTTCCTCTCAAAGTCGCGCCCGATCCTCGATCTGGTGGCGGCGGTGCGCGAGGTGCTGGGCGGTGCGCCGCAGCAGGAGTGGCGCCCGCTGCCGGCCGAGGCGCTCCGTCGGCCTCGGCTGAGCCTCGGGGAGGAGTCGGCGCTGCGCCTCTACGCGTCCGGGCTCTCCACCGCGGACGTCGCCGCCGAGATGCACGTGCAGTTCGAGACTGCGAAGACCTACCTCCGACGGGTCCGGGAGAAGTATGCGCGGGTCGACCGACCCGCGTCCCGCCGGTCGGAGCTGATCCAGCGGGCGCTGGAGGACGGATATCTGCAGTAGTGGCGAAGCTCTGGTTCCGATACGGCGCGATGAACAGCGGCAAGAGCACCGCGCTGCTGCAGGCCGCCTACAACTACGAGGAACGCGGGCAGCGGGTGCTGCTCGCCAAGCCCGGCGTGGACGCGAAGGGTGATCGGGACATCGTGTCGCGCCTCGGCGTCACGCGCTCCGTGCACTTCCTGATCGGCGAGGGCGACGACCTGCTCGAGGCGTTCTTCGCGCACCGTCGTCGCGTGCAGGCGGAGACCGGCTCGCCCGTGGCCTGCCTGCTGATCGACGAGGCGCAGTTCCTCACCCCGGCGCAGGTGAACGACCTGCTGCGGATCGCGGTGGTGCAGGACGTGCCCGTGCTCGCCTACGGCATCCGCACCGACTTCCGCACGGAGGCGTTCCCCGGCAGCGCGCGGCTGCTCGAGGTCGCGCACAGCCTCGAGGAGCTGAAGACGATCTGCCGCTGCGGACGGAAGGCGATCTTCAACGCCCGCCGCATCGGGGACGCGTTCGTGTTCGACGGCGCGCAGGTCGCGATCGACACGCTCTACGACGTGACGTACGAGTCGCTCTGCGCGCAGTGCTACCTGGCGGAGTCGGGCGGCGTGCTCGACGGTGAGGCCCTGCAGGTCGGGCCGGCGCCCATGGGGCCGGACACCGACTTCAGCTGAGGTCGTGCGGACCGGCCGAGCAGCCCTCGGAGGTCCTCGCGAGGTGCCTCCTGACGCGAGGCGATGTCGGAGGTCCGCGACATACTGCATCTGCCCGTGCCGGGTAAGGAATGCATGTTCGCGAATGAGGTTACGAGCGGAACGCTGCGAATGCAGCGGCCGCGACGCGTCGACCAGGTACGGCGTCTGCAGGGACGCGCATGAGCGGGCCGATGGCCGGCTTCGAGGAGCGTCGGGCGTTCTTCACCGACGCGTTGGCGGAGTCGGCGCGGGTGGCGCGGGCGGGTGAGGCGGCGCTGCTGCAGACGATGCTCGCGGGGTTCGAGGCGATGCTCGCCGAGGAGGAGGC
>NZ_JBHUEA010000042.1:0-9435 GCF_042680685.1 Amnibacterium endophyticum
CGCACGCCCTGGCGGTCGCCGACGCCGTGCGGGCGGGCGACCGGGACGCGACGGCGCGCTGGCACGAGACCGCGGACGCGCTCGCGGAGGTGCTGGCGTGGGGCGTCGCGCTCACCGCCCCCGGCGTCGTCGTCGTCGGAGGCGGCCTCGCCCAGGCCGGGGACCTGCTGCTCGACCCCGTGCGCGCGGCGCTCGCGGCGCGGCTGCCGGGCTTCCCCGGGGTGCCCGTCGTGGCGGCCGTGCACGGGACCGCCGCCGCGGCGACCCGGGCGCCGGACCTCGCGCGCGCTTCGCTGGGCTGAGCGGAACGCGCAGTCCGGCTCAGCGTTTGCCGCAGGCGGTGGCGGGAGGGGGCGGTCGGCCGGACGATGGAGCGTCCCGACCACGAGGAGCACCACGCACGTGACCGACCGCGCAAGCACCGACCACCTCGGCGCCGTGATCGCCGCGCACAAGGCGGGGGAGGCGGTTGGCATCACGTCGGTCTGCTCCGCCCACCCGCTGGTGCTCGCGGCCGCGATGAGGGAGGCCGCCGCGTCGGGCTCGGTGCTGCTGGTGGAGGCGACGAGCAACCAGGTCGACCAGTTCGGCGGCTACACCGGCATGCGGCCGGCCGACTTCCGCGACCTCGTCCACCGCATCGCCGACGACGAGGGCTTCCCGCGTGACGCGATCGTCCTCGGCGGCGACCACCTCGGGCCCAACACCTGGCAGGGCGAGCCCGAGGGGCCGGCGATGGAGAAGGCGGAGGACCTCGTCCGCGCCTACGCCGCGGCGGGGTACCGGAAGATCCACCTCGACTGCAGCATGCCGCTGGCGGGCGACGCGACCCCGCTGCCGGACGGGGTCGTCGCGGGGCGGGCGGCCCGGCTGCTCGCCGCGGCGGAGGACTCGGCCGCGGAGCCCGGCTCGATCCGGTACGTGATCGGCACCGAGGTGCCCGTGCCGGGCGGTGCCCACGAGACGATCGACGCCCTGGCGCCGACGCCGCCCGACGCGGCGCGGGCGACCCTCGTCGCGCACCGCGAGGCGTTCGAGCGCGCCGGCCTCGACGACGTCTGGCCGCGGATCATGGCGCTCGTGGTGCAGCCGGGCGTCGAGTTCGACCACCTCCGCGTCGTCGACTACGACCGGTCCCGGACCGGCGAGCTGCAGCACGTGCTCGACGACGAGCCGGACATGGTCTTCGAGGCGCACTCCACCGACTACCAGCTGACCGAGGCGCTGACCGCGCTCGTGGAGGACCACTGGGCGGTGCTCAAGGTCGGACCCGGCCTCACCTTCGCGCTGCGGGAGGGGCTGTTCGCCCTCGCCGCGATCGAGGACCAGCTGGTGACCGGCTCCGAGCGATCGGACCTGCTCGAGGTGATCGAGCGGGTGATGCTCGACGACCCGTCGCGCTGGGAGCGCTACTACGAGGGCACGCCCGACGAGCAGCGGATCGCGCGCCGGTTCAGCTACAGCGACCGCATGCGCTACTCCCTGCCGGAGCCGCGCATCGAGGCGGCGGTCGACCGGCTGCTCGCGAACCTCGCGCGCGCCGGCGTCCCCGAGCCGCTCATCAGCCAGTACCTGCCGGCGCAGTACGCGCGGGTCCGCCGCGGCCTGCTGACCGCCGATCCCCGCGCGCTGCTGCTCGACCGCGTGCGCGACGCGCTCCGCCCCTACTCCGCGGCGACGCGGCCCGACACCGACTCGACTGGAGACCCCCGATGACCCTTCGACAGGCTCAGGACACCGCCGACACCTTCCCCGCCCGACCCGTCGGCGCCGGCACCGCGACCGAGCGGGAGATCAGCCAGCAGCCGGACGTCTGGCGCGAGACCGGCCGCATCGTCGCGCAGCGACGGGCGGAGCTCGACGCCTTCCTCGGCCCGCTGCTGTCGCTGCCGGACCTGCGGATCGTCCTGACCGGTGCCGGGACGTCCGCGTTCGTCGGCGAGGTCGCGGCGCCCGGGCTCTCGCGCCGGCTGCACCGCCGCATCGAGGCGGTCGCGACGACCGACCTCGTCTCGGACCCGCTCGGCCGGCTCGCCGAGGACGTGCCGACCCTGCTCGTCTCCTTCGCCCGCAGCGGCAACAGCCCGGAGAGCATCGCGGCGACCGAGCTCGCCGACCAGGTGCTGGACCGGGTCCACCACCTCGTGATCACCTGCGACCCGGCCGGCGGCCTCGCGCAGCAGCACGGCGACCGGGAGCGGTCGTTCGTGCTGCTCACGCCGGCGCGGGCCAACGACGAGGGCTTCGCGATGACCTCCAGCTTCACCTCGATGCTGCTGTCGGCGCTGCTCGTCTTCCTCGGCGACGACGCGGCGGTCGTGGACGCGCTCGCCGCCGCGGGCGAGCAGGTGCTCGCCTCCCGCGACCGCGTGCAGGCGCTCGTCGAGCGCGAGCCGGAGCGGATCGTCTACCTCGGCAGCGGGCCGCTCACCGGGCTCGCGCGGGAGTCGGCGCTGAAGATGCTCGAGATCACGGCCGGCCGCGTCGACACCTACTTCGACTCCGCCATGGGCTTCCGGCACGGGCCGAAGGCGGTGCTCGACGACTCGACGCTCGCCGTCGTCTACACCTCGAACGACGCCTACACGAGCGCGTACGACGCGGACATCGCGCGCGAGCTGCGCGCCGGCGTCGGCGACGAGGCCGTCGTGGTGCTGCACGCCGGGCCCGCGGGCACCGGCGCGGACTGGGGCATCGAGGGCGTGGAGGGCGTGGACGACGCGTTCCTCGCGCTGCCGTACGTCGTCTTCGCGCAGCTGCTCGGGCTGCACACCTCGGTCCGCGACGGGGTCACCCCGGACAACCCGTTCCCGGGCGGGTCCGTGAACCGGGTCGTGCAGGGCGTGACGATCCACCCGCTCGAGGGCTGAGCCGTGGCCCGCTACCTCGGCGTGGACGGCGGCGGCACGAAGACCGCCTTCGTGCTGCTGGACGAGCACGGCACCGTCGTCGCCGAGACGGTCGGGCCCTCCTGCTACTACTTCACGACCGGCATCGACCTGGTCGAGCGCGTGCTGCGCGACGGCGTGGAGCGGATCACCGGCGACGGCGGGATCGACACCGCCGCCATCGACCGCGCCTTCTTCGCGCTGCCGGCCTACGGCGAGGCGAGCGCGGACGTGCCGGAGCTGGACGCGATCCCGGCGCGGGTGCTCGGTCACGACCGGTACTCGTGCGGGAACGACATGATCGCGGGCTGGGCGGGCTCGCTCGGCGGCGAGGACGGCGTGAACGTCGTCGCGGGCACCGGCTCCATCGCCTACGGCGAGTGGCGGGGCGACGGCGCCCGCGCGGGCGGCTGGGGCGAGGTGTTCGGCGATGAGGGCAGCGGGTACTGGACCGCGATCCGCGGCCTGAACGTCTTCTCGCGGATGGCGGACGGCCGCCTCCCCGCCGGGCCGCTGCACGACGCGATGCGCGCCGCGGTCGGCGTCGACTCGGACCTCGACGTCGTCGGCGTCGTGATCGACGGCTGGGCCGGCGACCGCGGGCGCGTCGCGGCCCTGAGCCGGGTCGTGACCGCCGCTGCGGCCGACGGCGATGCGGCGGCGCGGGACGTGGTGACCGAGGCGGGGCAGGAGCTCGCGGCGCTCGCCGTCGCGGTGCGCGACCGCATCGGGGCCGCCGGGGACCGGGTGCCGCTGTCGTACTCCGGCGGGATGTTCTCCGACCCCGGCGTGCTCGCCGCCTTCCGGGGTGCGCTCGGCGAGGGCTGGGACCTGCGCGAGCCGGTCGCCGGCCCGGGCGTCGGGGCGGCGCTGTACGCGATGAAGCAGGCGGGCGCGGCGCTGCCGGCGCACCGCTGAGCACGGACCTCCCCGTCCGGGGAGGACCCCGACGACGGACTCGAGGAGGACCGCATGGTCACCACGGAGCGGACGGGATCGACGACGGGCCGGCGGAAGCGGCTCCCGAGCTGGGCGGTGTACGCGGCGCTGCTCGTGCTCTTCTGGGGCGTCTGGGGCGCCTTCTCGTCGGCGCCGACCACGCTGTACGACTACCCGAGCTTCATGGTCTACGCCGTCTGGTCGGTGACCATGATCGTGCCGGCCGCGTTCATCCTGACCCGGCAGGGCTTCGAGTGGACGCGGCGCGGAGCGCACTGGGGCATCGCCGCAGGGCTCACCGGCGCGGCCGGCCAGCTGGTCCTGTTCTACGACCTCACCATCGGACCGGCCTACCTGGTCTTCCCGATCGTGTCCGTGTCGCCCGCGATCACGGTGCTGATGGCCCTCGCGTTCCTGCACGAGCGGCTGCGGCCGCTCGGCGTCGTCGGTCTCGTCGCTGCGATGCTCGCGATCGTCTTCTTCAACCTGAGCAGCACCGGCGGCCGGGCGGAGGGACCGTGGCTGCTGCTCGCCGTGCTCGTGATGGTCGCGTGGGGTGCGCAGGCCTACTTCCTGCGGAAGGCCGCGACCGTCGGCGTGAACGACGCGACGACCTTCACCTGGATGACGGTGAGCGGTCTCGCGCTCGCCCCGCTCGCGATCGTGCTCGCCGGCGGGCTGCACCTCGACGCCCCGTGGCAGGCGCCTGCCCTCACCTTCGGCACGCAGCTGCTGAACGCGGTCGGCGCCCTGTTCCTCGTCATGGCGCTGAGCCGCGGCAAGGCCTCCGTGGTCGCGCCGGTCGCCAACGCGCTGGCGCCGGCGCTCACGGTGATCGTGTCGCTGATCGCGCTCGCGACGCTGCCGACCGTCTTCGCGACGATCGCGATCCTGCTCGCGCTCGGCGGCTCGGCGCTCATGGTCTACGCCGACGAGTCCCGCGGCGAGGACGTGGCGTCCGGGGCCGAGCAGCAGCCGAAGCACGAGCCCGCCCGCCGCTGAGCACTCGCGGATCCGCAGAGCTCCCGCGGATCCGCGGGCGGACGTGGTGCTCGTCGCCGGCCGACTGAGCCTCCGCCCAGACGCGGCAGGACAGGCTGAGGCGATGCAGGCCCTCGCGCTCGACATCGGCGCGACCAAGCTGGGCGTCGCGCTCGTCGGCGCGGACGGCGAGCCGACCGGCTGGCGGACGACGCCGACGCGGCGCGACGAGGGCCCGGACGCCGTGCTCGAGCGCCTCTTCGCCCTCGCCGACGGCCTGCTCGCCGATCGCGGCCCAGCGGATGCCGCGGGGATCTCGTGCGGCGGTCCGCTGGACCCGCGGCGGGGGCTGCTGCTCGGTCCGCTGCACCTGCCCGGCTGGGACCGCGTCCCGATCGTGCGCCTCGTCGAGGAGCGGTTCGGCCTCCGCGCGCACCTGCTGAACGACGCCTCCGCCGGCGCCTGGGGCGAGTTCCGGCACGGCGCCGCGCGGGACGCGGCGAGCAGCCTCTACCTGACGGTGTCGAGCGGGATGGGCGGCGGTGCGGTCGTCGACGGGCGCCTGCTCGTCGGGGCCTCCGGCAACGGCGGCGAGCCCGGCCACGTGCTCGTGCGCGCGGGCGGGCGGCGCTGCCTCTGCGGGCGCCGCGGCTGCGCGGAGGCGTACGTCGCCGGCACGCAGATGGCCGCCCGGGTGCGGGAGGAGCGCGCGCTGCGTCCCACCGCGCTGCCCGAGGACGCGACGGCGGAGCAGGTGTTCGCGCTCTCCGGCTCCGACGAGCTGGCCCACGAGATCTGGACCGACGGGGTCGAGGCGCTCGCCTCCGCCGTCGTCACGCTGGTGAACGTGCTCGAGCCCGAGGTCGTCGTGATCGGCGGCGGGCTCACGAACGCCGGCGAGGCCCTGCTCGGGCCGGTCCGCACCGCGGTCGCCGAGCAGGCGATGGCGCCGATCGCCGCCGTGGCGCGGGTGGTGCCGGCCGCCCTCGGCGCGCCCGTCTGCGCCGTCGGGATCGGCGCCTGGGCGCTCGAGCAGGAGGCCGACGCGTGACCGACCGCCCCGCGGCAGCGCCGCACCGCACGATCCACATGTTCGGCAACTCGCATCTCGACCTCGTCTGGCTGTGGCCCTGGCAGGAGGCGTACCGGGAGGCGCGGGCGACCTTCGCCTCGGCGCTCGACCGGATGGACGAGCACCCCGACTTCGTCTTCACCTGCGACCAGGTCGTCCTGCTCGCCTGGGTGGAGGAGCAGGACCCGGCGCTCTTCGCCCGCATCGTCGAGCGCGCCGCCGAGGGCCGATGGGTCAACGCGGGTGGCTGGTGGGTCGAGCCGGACTGCAACCTGCCGACCGGGGAGTCCCTCGTGCGGCAGGGGCTCGTCGGCCAGCGCTGGCTGCGCTCCCGCTTCGGGAAGCATGCCGACGTCGGCATGAACGTCGACCCGTTCGGGCACGCGGGGACGATCCCGCAGATCCTCGCGGGCCAGCGGCTCGACTCCTACTGCTTCCTGCGCCCGATGGCGCACGAGATGGACCTGCCCGCGAACCTGTTCCGCTGGGTCGCGCCGGACGGGACGGGCGTCACCGCCTACCGGATCCCGTACGAGTACCAGACGGCCTGGACGAGCGTCGACCGGCACGTCGAGAAGGCGATCGCCGAGCTGCCGCCGGGGGACGAGGACCTGATGGTCTTCTTCGGCGTCGGGGACCACGGCGGCGGGCCGACGAAGGCGGAGATCGAGACGGTGCACCGCTTCGACGCGCTCGGCAGCTTCGGCGCGCTCGAGCTGTCGACCCCGCGCCGCTACTTCGACGCCGTCCGCGACCGCGCGCTGCCGGAGGTGACCGGCGACCTGCAGCACCACTCGCCCGGGTGCTACTCCGCGCACTCCGGGATCAAGATCTGGATGCGACGGGCGCAGTCCGCCCTGCTGGTGGCGGAGCGGTGGGCCGCGGTGCTCGAGACGGAGACCGGCGTCGACGCACCGCGGGCGGCGCTGGCCGAGGCCTGGCGCGCCGTGCTCGAGAACCAGTTCCACGACGTGCTGCCCGGCACCGCGATCGAGGCCGGCTTCGACGACGCCCGCGACCAGCTGGGCGGCGCGACGGCGGCCGCGAAGCGGATCACCGCCCGCGCCCACGCCGTGCTCGCGGGCCGCATCGACCTGCCGCTCGACCCCGCGACCCAGCCCGTCGTCGTGTTCAACCCGCACCCGTGGCCCGTGCGGGCCGACGTGGAGCTGCACCTCGGGGTCGGCGGCGAGGTCGACCCCGACCGCGTCACCACCGAGGCGGGGGAGCGGGTGCCGAGCCAGCCGATCGCCTCGCGGTCCCAGGTGGGCCGGTCCGTCGGCGCCGCGGTCGCCTTCGCCGCGGACCTCCCGCCCCTCGGGCACGCGGTCTACCGCCTGCACCGGTCCCGCAGCCGATCCGGCGGCGGCGCGGGGACGGTCGTGCGCGGCCCGCTGCACCTCGAGAACGACCGCCTCCGCGTGGAGCTCGACCCCGCCACCGGCGACCTCGCGGTGCTCCTGCACAAGGCCTCCGGGATCGACCTCCTCGCGGGCGCCGCCGGACCGCACGTGCAGATCTCGGCGGACGGGTCGGACACCTGGGGGCACCGGGTCGTCAGCTACGCGGGCCCCGGCGAGCCGATGCGGCTCGAGCGCATCGTGCCGCGGGAGGACGGGGCGCTGCGCGGCGTGCTGCGCGTCGAGCGCTCCTGGGGCGCCTCCCGGCTGGTCGAGGAGGTCGTGCTCGGCCGCGACGCCGACCACGTCGAGGTGCGGGTCGTGCTCGACTGGCGCGAGCGCGCGCACCTGATGAAGCTGCGCTGGCCGGTCGCGCTCGAGGACCCGGCGGCGATCACCCAGATCCCGTTCGGCGTGCAGGCGCGGCCCGTCGACGGCGGCGAGCAGCCCGGGCAGTCCTTCGTCGACCTGACCGGCTCGATCGGCGGGCGGCGCGCGGGCCTCGCGGTTCTGAACGACGCGAAGCACGGCTACGACTTCTCGCCCGCGGGCGGCGGCCGCTCGCCGTCGATCGGCATCACCGCGGTCCGCAGCCCCGTCCACGCCTGGCACGACCCCACGCCGCTCGACCCGGATCGGGTGTACTCGTACCAGGACCAGGGCGAGCAGCGCTGGACGCTGCGGCTCGTGCCGCACGACGGAGACCCGGACGTGCCGGACCTGCACCGCCGGGCCGCGGAGCTCGACGTGCGGCCGCGGGCGATGCTCGAGGGCTTCCACGGCGGGGACGTCCCGGCCGTCCGCAGCTTCGCCGACCAGGGCGACGGGCCCGTCCTGGTGACCGCGGTGAAGCCCGCCGAGGACGGCGACGGCGTCGTCGTCCGCGCCCTCGAGACCTCGGGCCGCGGCGCGTCCGCCCGCATCCGCGTCGGCTCCCGCGAGATCGTCGCCGCCCTGCCCGCCGCCGCGCTCCGCACGTGGCACCTGCCGTCCGACGCCGCCGAGCCGATCCGGCCGGTGGACCTGCTGGAGCTGCCCGAGGAGGCACCGTGACCGACACCGCTCCGACCGCGACCCTGGCCGGCTGGCACCGCGGCGGGTTCGCCGCCGCCGGGCTCGCCCACCCCGTCTTCGAGAAGGGGTCCGGGCCGGGCGTCGTGCTGATCCCGGAGGTCCCGGGCGTCACGCCGGAGGTGCTGGGCCTCGCGGAGCACCTCGTCGAGGAAGGCTTCACCGTCGTCGTGCCGTCGCCCTTCGGGGACCCCGGCAGGCCCTCCTCCGCCGGCTACGCCATCGGCTCCGTCGCCCGGCTCTGCGTCTCGCGGGAGTTCCGGGCCTTCGCGACGGACGCGCCCCGGCCCTTCACGGCCTGGCTGCGCGCGCTCGCCGCGGACCTCGCCGCCCGCACCTCCGGTCGCGGCGTCGGCGTCATCGGCATGTGCTTCACCGGCGGCTTCGCGCTGGCGGCGGCGGTCGACCCGGCGGTGAGCGCGTCGGTGATGAGCCAGCCCGGCGTGCCGTTCCCGGTGTCCCGGTCCCGGCGGGTGAACGGCGGCCTGCCGGCGCTCGAGCTGGAGGAGGTCGGGCGGCGGGCCGACCGAGGGGAGGTCTGCGCCCTCGGACTCCGCTTCAGCGAGGACGGGGTGGTCCCGCGCGAGCGGTTCGCGACCGTCGCAGCCCGGCTCGGCGACGCCTTCGAGGTGATCGAGCTCGACTCGTCGGCCGGCAACGCGGGCGGGTTCTCCTCGTCGGCGCACTCGGTGCTGACCTCCGAGGTGCGGGAGCGGCCGGGGCACCCGGCGCTCGAGGCGCGCGAACGCGTCGTGGCCTTCCTGCGCGAGCGCCTCAGCTGAAGTCGACGCCCGCGTCCTGCAGCAGGGTGACGACGACGGGGATCCAGCGGACCAGCCCGAGCACGGAGAGGATCAGCCCGGCGACGGACTGGCCGAAGCCCGTGCGGCGCGAGCCCTCGCGCGCGAGGCGGCGGCTGCGCACGAGCCCGCCGAGGGAGACGACGAGGCCGGCGAGCGGCAGCAGGGCGAAGCCGCCGACGATGAGCCCGATGACGCCGAGGGCGATCGCGCCGCCGGCGAAGGGGTTGCCCGCCGCGGCGACGGTCGCGGCGCCGGCCGTGGTGCCGCCGGCCGCGCGAGCG
>NZ_JBHUEA010000043.1:0-2094 GCF_042680685.1 Amnibacterium endophyticum
GCCGCGGCGGCGGCGAAGCAGCGCCGCGCCACCGCGGCGAAGCGGGTCGGGGTCGCCGAGCGCGCGGGGCGCGCCGAGCTGCGGGCCGCGCAGAAGGCGTACGCGGCCCGCAGCCGGGCCTACCGCAGCGCGACATCGCGCGTCGACACGCGCACGCGCGCGCTCCGACGCGCGAACCGGGCGGTCGTCTCGCGCACCGCCGCAGTCGTCCTCGCCCGCGCCGTCGTGACGGCGGACCGCCGCGGCAGCACGACCCCGGTCGCACCCTCGGCGCCCTCGGCACCGGGCCCGATCGTCGTCGCCCCGGTGCAGCAGGGCGCCCCCGTCCGGAAGGTGCCGCTGTCACCCGCACCCGCACCCTCTGCAGCAGCGCCGACATCGCCACCGACGCCGACCCCGACCCCGCCGTCGAACACGGGCCCGACCGCCGGGTTCTCCTACACGGCCACCGATCTCTCCGCGACCTTCGACGCCTCGGCCTCGCGCGATCCCGACGGCACGATCGTGGCCTACGCGTGGGACCTCGGCGACGGCGCACGGGCGAGCGGCCGGACGGTCGCGCACCGCTACGCCTCCGCGGGGTCCTACCCCGTCTCGCTCACCGTGACCGACGACGACGGCGCCTCCACCACCACGCGGGCCGTGGTGTCCGTGACGGCGCCCCCGGCCGCGGCCACCGCGTCCGCCGCGCGGGACGGCTGGGTGGAGACCGCCTGGGTCGGCGGCGGCTCCGGCTGCTCGGCGTCCGTCGCCAAGCCGGCCTGGCAGACCGACGACGCGTGCTCGACCCGCACGGTCGCGGACGTCGCCGCGGTGGGCGACCCGAACACCGGGCTCGCGGTCTTCGACACCGCGGCGATCGACCAGGGCTACACCGCCGACGGCTGGCTGGTCGTCGGCGGCACCTCGCTCGCCGCACCGCTGATCGCGGGCATGCTCGTGCGCAGCGGACGGGCCGCCGACCACTCCGACGCCGGGGCGCTCTACGCGGACCGCTCCGCGTTCTGGGACGTCACGAGCGGGTCGAACGGCTCCTGCGGCACCTCCTCGGTCTGCAACGCGGGGGTCGGGTACGACGGCCCGACCGGTCTCGGCACGCCGAAGTCGCTCGACAGCTTCTGAGCGCTCGCGCTCCCGGTCGGTGGGGGCGAGGCCGGGGTAGCGTGCGGCAGATGCAGCAGGCGACGCACGCCGAGGAGCGCACGGCCGAGGAGTTCGAGTCGACCGCGGCCGAGACCGGGCGGATCATCCGCGCCGGCACGATCTGGACGGCGGCCGCCGTGGTCGCGCCGGCCGCCGGGCTCGGGCCGCTGGTGGCGAGCGGCTGGCGCCCATCGGTGCTGCCCGTCCCGCTCGACGTCGCCTGGTGGGCGGGAGCGGTCGTCGCCTCCGCCGGTCTCGCGCTGCTGGTCTGGGCGGGCTGCCCCGTGCTCGGCTTCCGCCTGCCGGACGCCGACCGGCAGAAGGTCTTCTCGATCCGCGTCGGCGTCGTCCTGAACCTCTCGGGGCTCGCGGTCGTGGCGCTCGCGGTCCTGCTCTCCCCGCCCCGCTGACCCGTCCCTCTTCAGGGCCGCGGCCGCTCAGAGCTGGGTCTGCAGGGCGAGGACGGCGGGCCAGACCGCGAAGGCGACGGTGACGGGGAGGATCAGGAAGACCAGCGGGACCATAAGCGCCCCGCTGTCTGTGTTCCCGCCCTTCGGTTTCGTGGTGGCGGCCCGCACCGCTGATCTCCTGCCCGACCGACAGGGCCCGAGCGATACCTCGACGATCAGAGGCTCGTGAGACGGGTGCCGAGGAATCCGAGGGCAGACGCCGAACATTGGTTTGCGCCATGCTCCTCCTGAGCGTCCTCCCTGCGCTCACATTCCCCGACACGAGATGACTCATGGACGCTGCTTCTCCCCGGGTGCTTCGCGCGATCCGCTTCACCTCCTTGCTCCTCGTCTCGGCGTTGGTAGTGCTGAACGCTCCCTTCAGCCCACTGTCGTCGGCCGCGGCATCTGCGGCCACAGCCAAGACGCTCACCCCGACGCCGGTACCGACAATCTCGGGGACGGCAAGGGTCGGGTCAACGCTGACCGCGACGCCGGGGAC
>NZ_JBHUEA010000043.1:2191-9139 GCF_042680685.1 Amnibacterium endophyticum
CAGCTCAACAAGACCCTGACGGTGACGGTCAAGGGGTCGAAGACCGGGTACACCACAGTCAGCAAGACCAGCAAGGCCAGCGGTGTTGTGACCAGCGGGACGCTCACCCCGACGCCGGTACCGACAATCTCGGGGACGGCAAGGGTCGGGTCAACGCTGACCGCGACGCCGGGGACGTGGGGGCCTTCGCCTGTCACGCTCGCGTACCAGTGGAGCGCGGCGGGCGTAGCAATCAGCGGCGCAACCGCGAGCAGGTTTACGCCCACCAGCAGCCAGCTCAACAAGACCCTGACGGTGACGGTCAAGGGGTCGAAGACCGGGTACACCACAGTCAGCAAGACCAGCAAGGCCACAACGACAGCTGGCAGCGGAATCTTGTCGCCGACGCCGGTGCCGACCATCTCTGGGACGGTCAAGGTCGGATCGACCTTGACTGCTTCGGCGGGCGCTTGGGGGCCGGCGCCTGTCACGCTTACCTACCAGTGGAACGCGTCTGACGTCGCGATCAGTGGTGCAACCTCGTCGACATTCACGGTCACCGACGGTCAAATGGGCAAGACCCTGACGGTAACGGTCAAGGGCGCAAAGACCGGGTTCACCACAGTCAGCAAGACCAGCGCCGCGACAGTGGCGGCGCCAGCTCTCTTTACTTCAGCGCCTGCGCCCGTCATTTCTGGTCGACCCGTTGTCGGGACTGTGCTGACAGCTGTACCCGGAACATGGGGACCATCTCCGGTCGGCTTGAGCTATCAGTGGAAAGCATCGGGTGTCGCAATCAGCGGAGCGACAACAGCAAACTTGACGGTGACGTCCGCGCAGCTTGGGAAGACCATCACAGTCGATGTCACTGGGACCAAGGCCGGCTACACGACTCAAACCAAAACGAGCGGTACTACGTCGGCAGTCCTACCGAAGCCAGCCGCTGTGCACGTGAGTGGAAGCATCACCACTTCAACCACTTGGTCATCATCGGCAGCCGCTACCTACGTCATTGATGGCGACCTCACCGTTGCGACGGGGGCGACGCTGACCATCGCAGCCGGCACATCAGTGACAGTCGCCAAGGGCGCACGCATCACCGTCAATGGGATATTGAACGCCGCTGGCACGAGTGGTAGCCCTGCCGCCTTCGCATCATCACCCATCCCGGCGGCGGCTGGTGATTGGTATGGGTTCACGGTGCAGGCCGGCGGGTCTTTGCAGCTGACTCACGCGGTGGTGAAGGACACGTCGACTGCGGTGAGTGGGTCCGGTGCCGTGGTGATCGCGTCGTCGCAGATCAGCGACTCGACCTACGGGGTTTCGGTCTCGAGCGCGCCGGCGTCGATCACGGACTCCTCGGTTGATGGAGGAATCGAGGTCGACCGGTCGTCCAACTTTGCAGAGCGGGTGAACGCAATCACGGTGACGGGGAACTCGGTCACCGATGGGCCGCTGATCCTGAACTCGCGAAACGCCTCAACGGGCGTGGTCGATGCGGTCGTGAAGAACAACTCCGTCACGGGCGTGAAGAACACCGGTACTAATCAGTGGCGGGATCAGCCCACCTACCCGATCCAGATCATCGACCGGCACTTGCGGCCCGGAAACATCACCGGCAACACCGCGACCGGGAACGAGTCGAATGGATTCGGTCTCGGCGGGACGATCGTCGATAGCTGGACGATGCCCTCGATCGGAATGCCCTACGCGGTACTCGGCTCCGACTACGACGCCCTCGTCATCGCCGCAGGCGCGACAGTCACCGTCCCCGCCGGAACCGTCATCAAAGTCAACGACGATGGCAGTGGCGGTATCGAGAAGACCGGGGTCCAGGTCCTCGGCGCCCTGGTAGCGGGCGGGACCGCGTCCGCGTCGGTGACGTTCACCTCAGCAAGAGACGACTCTGTCATCGGGGACACCGATCACGACGACGGCCAGTACCCGGCGGCGGCTGGTGATTGGTATGGGTTCACGGTGCAGGCCGGCGGGTCTTTGCAGCTGACTCACGCGGTGGTGAAGGACACGTCGACTGCGGTGAGTGGGTCCGGTGCCGTGGTGATCGCGTCGTCGCAGATCAGCGACTCGACCTACGGGGTTTCGGTCTCGAGCGCGCCGGCGTCGATCACGGACTCCTCGGTTGATGGAGGAATCGAGGTCGACCGGTCGTCCAACTTTGCAGAGCGGGTGAACGCAATCACGGTGACGGGGAACTCGGTCACCGATGGGCCGCTGATCCTGAACTCGCGAAACGCCTCAACGGGCGTGGTCGATGCGGTCGTGAAGAACAACTCCGTCACGGGCGTGAAGAACACCGGTACTAATCAGTGGCGGGATCAGCCCACCTACCCGATCCAGATCATCGACCGGCACTTGCGGCCCGGAAACATCACCGGCAACACCGCGACCGGGAACGAGTCGAATGGATTCGGTCTCGGCGGGACGATCGTCGATAGCTGGACGATGCCCTCGATCGGAATGCCCTACGCGGTACTCGGCTCCGACTACGACGCCCTCGTCATCGCCGCAGGCGCGACAGTCACCGTCCCCGCCGGAACCGTCATCAAAGTCAACGACAGCTCGAGTAGTGATCCGCTGGGTATTCAAATTGCGGGCTCACTCGCGCTACAGGGCACTGCGTCAGACCCGATCACTCTCACCTCAATCCACGACGACACGGCAGCAGGTGACACGGACAATGACAACGGAGCGTATCCGCCGGGACCGGGCGATTGGGAAGGACTTATGGTCGGCTCAGGCGGGACGCTTCGCGCCTCGAACGTCCTCCTCCGGCACGCTCACGTTGGGGTGGAAGCGCAAGGCGATCCGACATCGCCCGCCACAGTTGAAATGGACTCCACATCGCTCACTAAAGATGCGACCTGCGTCTATGCAAGTTCAGGTGCTCTCGGCCACTTCCACGGCACCGTCCGCGACTGCGGAATAGGAGTACACGCTGATTCAGCGTTCGACGCGACCATGATCGACTGGGGAAGCGCAGACGGGCCGGGGGATGCCACTAACGGACGCCCTCGCCTCGAGGGAGCTGGCGCCTCTGCGATCCCCTGGGTCGGACTCACCCTGCCCGACCCAAAAACCCTGGTGGCACCTAAGCCTTCGACAACTTTGTGCAAGGACGTGCTGTTCATTGGCGTACGAGGTTCAGGGGAATCGGGTGCGGGCGACGGCCTCGGCGACACTATTCGCAGCCTCCGTGATCAGTATCAGGCGAAGGCGTTGGGAATGAACCCCACCTTCACCCTTCGCACTATTGGCCTCGATTACCCTGCCAATGCCATCCCTCTCGTGCAAGACGGTACGCTGCAGCATGTCGGCGACTACGTGCCAGGGGCTTGGATAGGCACAGTTAACTTGCTTGAGACCATCGAGGACGAGACGGTTCGATGTGGCGCAAGCGGCGAGAAGATCGTTGTAACGGGCTACTCACAAGGTGCATGGGTCATTCACAGCGCCATGGCCTATGCCGCCCAAAGCGGTGCTGTAAACCTGAAGTCTGTAGCTGCGATCGGACTGGTCGCTGACCCTCAGCGCCTGAGCTACAGTCGGATCCATAACACAGGCTCCGCGCCCGCGAGTTCGTTTGGGGTAGCGAATTTTGGCTTCGTTGGAGGGATACTATACGGCTTCAGTCAATGGATAGCAGGAGCGCAGGATCCCGAGGTTCGCGATTTATCAGCGCACAATGTGCCGATTAAGAACCTTCTCCTCCCGGTCGATACGCCTACAAGCCAGGAAAATCTCTCTTCCCAGGTCTGCGATAACCACGACCCCGTCTGCGCCAACGGCACTGTGCCAGTTGCAGATGTTCACAGTCGGTACCGCGGAACACCTGAACTCAACGAGGTTGCGGCACAGATGGCCGATTCGTCGGTCAGCGAGCCTTAGTCGCCGGTTGGCCTTATCAGCTTGAGCTTTCGCTCAGGAAGCGCACTGGAAGCAGGGTCAGGACCAAGCCAGTTCCAGAGTGAGCGCATCAACGGAACATCTAATTGGACATTTACCCAAATTCGATGGTGATGGAGAGCGGCAACAAGTCGACCTGACCCCTCGATGACAACGATGCCTTGCCGTGACTGCGGTCGGTCGGCAACAAATCCGACGGACCGTGAGCGACTCACCGTCTTTGGACGCCCGCGAGGGGCGGCGTGATGACCTCACAGCGCGAGCAGCCGCTCCCGATGGACGTCACGACCTGCATCGAGTGCGCGTCCCTCCGCAAGCGAGCCCGCGCGATGCTCGAGGCGCATCCGATCGCGCGCCAGCAGCTCGGCAGCCTGTCGTACGGCTCGACATCGCAGGCGACGCACTGGTCGCACTCGACCTGCTTCGGGTCAAGCCGGCGCAGCAGAATGCGCTCGCCGCTACCGACCTCGACGTCGCGATGCTGCTAGTCCACCTTGACTGAACCGCCTCGGCGCGCTACTCGGAGCGGCCGCTCCCCATCGTCGACGTCGAGGGCGAAATCGGCGCGCGCCGCCCGTGGGAGCACGTTGCTGACGACCGCTACCAGGCCCTGCGCGACGCGTATGCGTCCCTCCTGCAGGCGCGCATTGAGTAGGCGGAGGACGTGCCGGCGCCTGACAATGGCGCTCCCGGGTGCCTCCTCTGTGGCGTCGCCCTCGGTGCTGCCCGTCCCGCTCGACGTCGCCTGGTGGGCGGGAGCGGTCGTCGCCTCCGCCGGTCTCGCGCTGCTGGTCTGGGCGGGCTGCCCCGTGCTCGGCTTCCGCCTGCCGGACGCCGACCGGCAGAAGGTCTTCTCGATCCGCGTCGGCGTCGTCCTGAACCTCTCGGGGCTCGCGGTCGTGGCGCTCGCGGTCCTGCTCTCCCCGCCCCGCTGACCCGTCCCCCTTCAGGGCCGCGGCCGCTCAGAGCTGGGTCCGCAGGGCGAGGACGGCGGGCCAGACCGCGAAGGCAATTGTCCCTGTCGTCGGGCGTCAGGAGACGGGCGTCCTGATCGCGTGAGTAAGGACGAACTGTGAGCGGAGGCCTCGCAGCCGTGGCGGTGCTCTGCGCTATCACGGTCACGGTCACGATGTGGGTGCTCGTCCTGCTCGCGCGTCGCGTGCGGCGGCGGGGGACGGCCGGGCAGGCGGTGGCCGCGGCGATGGCGGCATATGACGAGGCCATGCACCTCACGGCGCACGTGGCTTACGTGGAGGCGCTGAGGCAGGACGCGCAGGGGTCGTCCGTGCACTCGCCCGCCGACCACTGACTGGTCCAAGCGGCTCGCAGAACCGGAGATCCCCTCGCTGCCTCGCGTCGACAGCCCGTGAGACGGCTACAGCTGGCAAGGTCGAGGTCCGGACGGATCAGAGTTGCGTCTGCAGGGCGAGGACGGCGGGCCAGACCGCGAACGCGACGGTGACGGGGAGGATCAGGAAGACCAGCGGGACCATCATCCCGATCTCCTTCTTCCCCGCCGACTCGAGCAGGTCGCGGCGGGCGTGCTCGCGGGCGTCGGCCGCCTGCACCCGCAGCACCTCGGCCAGCGGCGAGCCGCGCTCGAGCGCACCGACGACGTGCGCGAGGCAGCGGGTCAGGGCGGGGATGCGCAGCTCGTCGCCGACGCGGGTCAACGCGGTCGCGAGCGGCACGCCGACGGCCGTCTGGTCGACGACGCCGCGGAGCAGCTCCGCGAGGCTGCCCGAGGAGGTGGCGGCGACGCGACGCAGCGCGTCCCGCACCCCCTCCCCCGCGGCGAGGCTGAGCGCGAGGAACTCGAGCACCGTCGGCAGCTCGCTCTCCATCCGCGCCGCGCGCCGGTCGCCCTCGGCCTTCAGCAGGCGGTCGCGGAGCAGGGGCCCCGTGCCCGCGCCCACGACCGGCGCGGCGACGATCGCCGCGAGCGAACCGTTCGCCGCGGCGAGCGCGCCCAGGCCGGCGCCGAGCAGGAGGCCGCCGACGCACCAGAGCAGCTGCCGCAGCCGGTACGCCTCCACCGGCCAGCCGCGGCCCGCTCGGGCGAGCCGCACCCGCAGCGCGTCCGCGCCGCCGAGCAGCCCGCCGAACAGGCGCTGGAACACGTCCAGCGCCGGGGAGGCGACCACTCCGAGCACGCGCCCGGGATCGACCCCCGGCGGGTGCTGCATCCTCCTCGCCTCCGCCGACACGTCGACGAGGAACGGCGCGAGGCGCCCCGCGAGCCGCGGGCGCATGAGGGCGGGCAGGCGGCTGGCGAGGCTCCACAGGCCGAGCCCGATCCCGAGTCCGCCCGCCAGGGCGTACCACTGCGCCGCGGTCAGCGGAACCACCGCCGGTCCTCGGGCAGGCGGCCGATCACGAGCATCATCCGGTAGGCGATCCCGGTGACCACCGCGGCGCCGGCGACGAGCAGGCCGCCGGCGGGGGTCGCGTAGGCGGCCGCCGCCTCGGGCCGGGTCGCGAGCAGGCCGAGCACGATCCACGGCGCCGCGAGCCCGAGCCGGCCCGCGCCCGTCACCCAGCCCTGGCGGGCCTCCACCTCGCCGCGGAGCGCCAGGTCCTGCCGGAGGTGCGCGGCGAGGTCGCGCAGCACGGAGGGCAGCTCGGTGCCGCCGACCTCGCGCGCCATCCGCAGCACCTCGATCAGCCGGTCGGCGACCGGATCGGCGAAGCGGGCCTTCGCCGCGTCGAGGGCGGGCCCCACGACGCCGCTCGCACGCCACTCCTGCTCGAAGAGGCGGAAGCCGTGCCGCAGCGGCTCGGGCCCGGTCTCCCCGAGCGCCGCGACCGCCTCCGCGAGCGGGACCCCGGCCCGCACCGCCGCCACCAGGTGGTCGACCGCCTCCGGCCACAGGCCCCGAGCGGCGCGCAGCCGCGGCCGCGCCCGCGCCCCGGCGATCGACCAGGGCGCGGTCGCGGCGACCAGCGCCGCGACCGCCGCAGCGGACGGGACGGCGGTGGCGGCGAGGACCAGGGCGCCGGCCCCTGCCCCGAGCACCGCCGAGGCGAGGACGAAGACCGCCGGTG
>NZ_JBHUEA010000044.1:0-7160 GCF_042680685.1 Amnibacterium endophyticum
GTCCGCGTCCGACGCGTCCCGCCGGTAGAGGCGGCGGCGCAGCGCCTCCGCCTCGTCCTCGGTCATCCGGGGCCGGCGGCCCCGCGCGGCACCACGACCTGCAGCGCCTCGAGGTCCACCGAGATCTCGACCGGGGTGCGCGCCCGCACCTCGCCGTCGAGCTCGAGGTCCAGGGGCGGGTCCGTCGTGAGCAGCGCCCGCCGCACGGAGCGGGAGTTGCGGTCGGTCACCGTCCGCGGGCGCTCGAGCGCCAGCAGCACCAGGCTGCGCAGGAGCCGCAGGCGGCGGCGGTCGCCCAGCTGGAACACGATCAGGCGGTCGTCGTCCGCGTCTGCGCGCTCGTCGATCAGCCGCCCGGCGTGGAAGCGGCCGTTCGCCACGATGACCTGGTGGGTGCGGGCGACGACGGCCCCGCCCGCGCTCCGCAGCCGGGCCGTCATCGGGCGGTGCCGCACCAGCTGGACGGCGCCGGTCAGCGCGTAGGCGGCGCTGCCGAGCACCCGCTTCAGCGGGCGCGGCACCGTCTGCGCGATGTCGACGGAGATCCCCGCGGCGGCGACGTTGGCGAAGTGCTGGTCCCCGGCGAGCCCGAGGTCGATGCGGGCGACGTCGCCCTCCGCGATCGTGCGGAGCGCGGCGTCCGCCTCGAGCGGCAGCCCGAGCGTGCGGGCGAAGTTGTTGGTAGTGCCGGTCGGCACGATCCCGAGCACCGCGTCGCGGTGCGCGAAGCAGCCGGTCGCGCTCGAGATCGTCCCGTCGCCGCCCGCGACCACGACCACGTCCGGCCCGTCCCCGATCGCCCGCCCCACGGCCTCGCGGGGGTCCCCCTCGGTCTCCCGCACGCCGACCAGCTCGAGCCCGGCGCGCGCGAAGCGGCCCTCCGCGTCCTCGAGCAGCGCACCGCCCTGCCGCGAGCCGGGGTTGACCACCAGCACGGCGGTCCGTCGCTGCGATGCGTCCATGGCCGCAAGCCTGGCAGGGTCCGCCCGGGTTCAGGGCTGCAGGCGGTCGATGCGCCAGCCGGCGCCGTCCCTCGTGTAGACGAGGCGGTCGTGCAGGCGCGACGCCCGGCCCTGCCAGAGCTCCACGCGGCGCGGCGTCACGAGCCACGCGCCCCAGAACGACGGCCGGGGCACGTCGCCCGGGAAGCGGGCGTCGGCCTCGGCGACCCGCGCCTCGAGCTCGGCGCGGTCGGGAAGCGGTGCGGACTGGCGGCTCGCCCAGGCGCCCAGCTGCGACCCGCGCGGGCGGCTCGCCCAGTACTCGTCGCTCATCGCGTCGGGTGCGGGCGCGGCGTCGCCGTCGACGAGCACCTGCCGCTGCAGCGGGTACCAGGGGAAGAGCAGGGACACGCGGCCGTCCGCCGTCATCGCCCGGCCCTTCCGGGAGCCGGCGTTCGTGACCAGCTCGAAGCAGCCGTCGTGCAGCCCCTTCAGCAGCACGGTGCGGCTCGTCGGGCCCGACCCGTCCACTGTCGAGAGCACCATCGCGTTCGGCTCGGCGACGCCCGCGGCCTCGGCGTCGCCCAGCCAGCGCGCGAACTGGGCGACGGGGTCCGCGAGCAGATCGGCCGCGTCCAGCCGGCCGCGGGTGTAGTCGTCGTGCCGCTCGAGGCTGTCCACGAGGGCGCAGGCTACCCGCGATCCCCAGCCGCTCCGCAGGCCGGGAGGGCACGGTGGGGCGATGCGCGCAGTGCCGACCGCCGACGGGCTGCTGACGGGGTTCTTCACCGGCCGCGTCGCCGCCGCCTCGGCGAGCGAGCGGTCCGTCGTGCTGCGCCTGGACGCGGACCTCCGCCTGGCCGTCGAGCTGGAGGGCGAGCGGCTGCTCGACGACGACGAGCAGGTCCTGCTCGCCGCCGAGCGGCAGTTCGACCGCCTCGGGGCCGTCGCCCGCGTCGCGGGCCCGGTGGCGCTCGTCCGCGTGCTCGAGCGGTACGTCGGCGACCCCGTCTACCGCCCGCACGACCGGGTCGACGCGCGCACGCGCGTCGACGCCTGCGCCGCGCTGCTGCGGGCGATCGCCGTGCAGCCGACGCTGCACGGCCGGGCCCGGCTGCTGCGCCGTGCCGACGAGGCGATCCGGGTGGAGGCGGGCCTCACCGCCGTGCGCCGGTTGTCCGTCCGCCGCGTCCGCCGCTGACGCGGGCGGCGGGACCCGGCCGTCAGCCGCGCAGGAACGCGAGCGCCCCCGCGGCGTGCTCGAGCACCGACACGTGTCCCGCACCCGGGACGACCTCGAGCCGCGCCTGGCGCAGCCGGGCCGCGAGCCAGGCGCCGTGCGCCGGGGGCACGATCCGGTCGTCCGCGCCGTGGAGGACGAGCACCGGCGCGGCCACCGCGTCGAGCGGGAAGCCCCAGGGCCGCTGCTGCGCGAGCAGGTCGTCCACCTGGCCGTCCGGACCGTCCGCCGTCGCCGCAGCCACCACGCCCATGAACCACGACCACGGGCCCTGGAGGGCGGCCCGGTCGCTCGGCGTGAACTGCTCCGGGTCGAACTCCTCGGACTCGAGATGCGCCTCGAGCGCCTCCCGGCCCTCCGCGGCGGCGCGCTGCTCTCGGGCGATCCCCGCCGGGGCCCCGGCGGACCGGTCGAGCCCCTCGGCGTCCGCCGGTGCGGGCGACGAGACGGCGACGACCCGCGTCACCCGGTCCGGCAGCCGCGCCGCCGTCGCGAGTGCCCTCGGGTCCCCGCCGGAGTGCCCGAGGGTCGCGCACCGCTCGAGCCCCAGGTGGTCCAGCACGGCGGCGACGTCGTCCGCGACCGCGACCAGCGGTGCGTCCGGGTCGCGGGTCATGCCGCCGTAGCCCGGCCGGTCCGCGCCGACGAGGCGGAGCCCGAGGCGCTCGGCGTCGGCGAGGAGGGGCTCCGGCGGCAGCCCGGTGTTCGGCGTCCCGCCGTGCCAGAACACGGGGAACCCGTCGCCGCCGGTGTCGTACGCGTGCAGCGTCCCGCCCCCGGGGCGGGGCGGGGCAGGTCCAGGTCGCGCACCGTCAGCACTCGACCACGTTCACGGCGAGCCCGCCCATCGCCGTCTCCTTGTACTCGTCCCGCATGTCGAGGCCCGTCTGCCGCATCGTCTCGATGACCGCGTCGAGCGACACGAGGTGCCGGCCGTCGCCGTGCAGGGCGAGCCGCGCCGCGACGAGCGCCTTCGAGGCGCCCATCGCGTTCCGCTCGATGCACGGGATCTGCACGAGGCCGCCCACGGGGTCGCAGGTGAGGCCGAGGTTGTGCTCCATCGCGATCTCCGCCGCGTTCTCGACCTGGGCGGGGGTCCCGCCGAGGACCGCGCAGAGCGCGCCGGCGGCCATGGAGGACGCGGAGCCGACCTCACCCTGGCAGCCGCACTCCGCGCCGCTGATGGAGGCGTTGCCGGCGTACAGCGAGCCGATCGCGGTCGCCGTCAGCAGGAAGCGGCGCGCGAGGGCGGTGCGCGCCTCGTCGGGGCCCTCCGGCAGCCGGAGCGCGAGGGCGTGCAGCAGCACGGCGGGCAGGATGCCCGCGGCCCCGTTGGTCGGGGCGGTGACGACGCGGCCGCCTCCCGCGTTCTCCTCGTTCACCGCCATGGCGACGGCGTCGAGCCAGTCCGCGCCGTCGCGGGCGGCGGCGCCGTCGGCGAGCAGGCGCGCGGCGAACGCCGGTGCGCGCCGCGGCACCTGCAGCCCGCCGGGCAGCTCGCCCGAGGCGGACAGCCCCGCCTCGACGCACTCGACCATCGCCGCGTGGATCCCGTCGAGCCCGGCGAGCACCTCCGCCTCGGGCCGGAGCGCGCACTCGTTCGCGAGGGCCACGCCCGCGACGTCGGTGCCCGCCGCCTCGGCCATGAGCAGCAGCTCGCGGGCGCTCAAGTACGGGTGGGGCAGCGGCGGCGCCTCGGCGGCGGCCGCCGGCGCGCCCTCGCGCTCGATCGCGCCCCCGCCGACGGAGTAGTAGGTCTCCTGCAGCACCTCGGCGCCGTCCGCGGCCCACGCCGTGCAGACCATCGCGTTCGGGTGGCGCGGCAGCCGGGTCAGCGGGGCCGCCTGCACGTCGCCCTGCTCGAGCGGCAGGAGGCGCCCGCCGACGGGTGCGGGGGAGCCGTCGAGCCGCGCCCAGCGCCCGCGCACCTCCGCCGGGTCGCAGGTGCTCGGGTCCAGCCCGGCGAGCCCGGCCACGACGGCGTCCGGCGTCCCGTGCCCCGCCCCGGTCGCCCCGAGCGAGCCGAGCAGCCGGACCCGCACCCGGGCGACCCCCGGGCCGAGGCGCCCCGCGAAGTCGGCGGCGGCCCGCATCGGCCCGACCGTGTGCGAGCTCGACGGGCCGATCCCGACCCGGAAGAGGGTGAGGGCGCTGACGTGCACGCCCCGCTGTCGCTCGCCGTCGTCCGCGCTCACCCGCACACGCTAGCTACGCTGCCGCCGTGCCCCGCCCCTTCGTGCTGCTGCAGGCGCGGCCGGCCGCCGCCGACCGGGCCGCCGAGCTCGCCGCGATGCGGGTCGCGAGCGGCCTCGGGCCGCGGCTCGTGCCGCTCCGGGTCGACGCCGAGACCGTGCCGCCGCACCTGCTCGACGAGGTCGCCGGCGTGCTCGCGGGCGGCAGCCCGTACTCGCTGAGCGACCCGGAGGAGGCGAAGGGCCCGGGGCAGCGGCTGGCGGAGGCGCAGCTGACCGCGGTGGTCGAGCGGGCGCTCGAGACCGGTGCGCCCGCCTTCCTCACCTGCTTCGGCATCGGGATCGTGACCCGGGTGCTCGGCGGCGTCGTCGACCGCACGCACCCGGAGCCGGTGTCCGCGGCCGAGAGCCGGCTCACCGCCGCGGGCCGAGACGACGAGGTGGCGGGCGTGCTGCCGAGCGTCTTCCTCGCGCTGACGGGGCACAAGGAGTCGGCGCCCGCGGTGCCGCCCGGTGCCGTGCTGCTCGCCACCAACGACACGAGCCCCGTGCAGCTGTACCGGGCCGGCAGCGTGCTGGCGAGCCAGTTCCACCCGGAGCCGACGATCGCCGACTTCGTCGAGCGCGCGCGGGTGTACAGCCGGCACGGCTACTTCCCGGAGGAGGAGCTGCCCGCGATCTCCGCCGTGCTGCACGGGGCGCGGGTGACCGCGCCGGCCGCCCTGCTGCGCCGCTTCGCGCAGCTCCACGGCGACGCCTGACCCCTCCCTCTGGGGGCGCCGCCGCCCCGTCCTGGGGACCCGCCCGGCGGAGCCGCCGCGGCAGACTCGAGGGGCACCATCTGGGAAGAGGCGACATCCGATGATCGGGAAGAGGGCGGTCCGCGCGGCCGCGAAGCTCTGGTACGTGAAGATGCTCGCCGACCAGCAGTCGGTGCCGGTGCCGCGGGACTCGACCGACATCCTGTCGGGCGCCGCCGACCCCGACCGCGTGCTGCTGCTCGGCAACGGCCCGACGCACGGCTGGGGCACGGTCACGCACGAGCTGGCCCTGACCGGGCAGCTGGGCCGTGCGCTCACGCGCCGCACGACCCGCACCACGGACATCCGGTACATCGGCGACGAGTTGATGAACCTCGCCGCGGTGATCCCGTGGATCGGGGAGCAGTCGCTGGCGGAGTTCGACCTCGTGCTGCTCGTGCTCAGCCTGAACGACGCGCTGCGCCTGACCCCGGAGCACGAGTACCGCGCCGACATGGAGCGCCTGCTGACGAAGCTCGCGCTCGAGACCAAGCCGTCGGCCCGCATCGTCATCGCCGGCATCCAGCCGGTGGCCTCCCTGCCGCACTACCGCGGCGTGCTCGCCCGCATCGGCCAGGCGAGCGCGGACCGGCTGAACGCGACGACGCAGCAGATCCTCGGCCGCTTCGACGGGGTCGAGTACATGGCGCTCGACGCGCCCGACCCCGAGCCCGGCCGGCCCTACGGCTCGCCGCAGATGTACGCGGACTGGGCGGAGTCCTTCGCGGACGTCTGCGCGCCGGCCCTCGACGAGGCCCGCCGGCTCGACGTCGAGCGGGTGCGGATCGTGCCGCTGCAGCGCGAGTGGGACTGGGAGCCCGGCCGCCGGATCATCGAGGGCGCACCGCTCGAGGGCTGGCGGGCGCTCGACGACCTCGTCGCCGAGGCGAAGGACGAGTTCGGCGTGGACGTCGCCTACGTCAGCCTCATCGACGGCGACCGGCAGTTCTACGCCGCGAACACCGGCCCGACCGGCCGATCCGTCCCGCTGGACCTCACCCACTGCCGCATCACGATCCAGGGCGAGGAGACGCTCGTCGTCGAGAACTCCTTCAAGGACGAGCGGTTCAAGCACAGCCCGCTGATCGACATGACGCAGATGCGCTTCTACGCGGGCACGCCGCTGCGCAACGAGGAGGGCGAGAAGATCGGCACGTTCTGCGTGCTCGGCGCCCTGCCCGGCGCGTCGCGGTCGGTCCCGGAGGAGCGCCTGGAGGCGTACGCGGCCGCGGCGCAGGCCGAGCTGCAGCGCCTCGCCGCGGACCGCGGCGAGCCCGCGACCGAGCCCGCCCCCGAGGGCCGCACCCGCGCCTGACGGCGGGCGGGCGTCGCCCCGACCGGCTCCCCGGGAGCCGGTCCTCCGGCGTGCCCGGGGACGCCGGAGCGGCTGACCCGAGGACCGGGGGCACCCGCCCCGGGGGCGCCCCATCGCGGGCTGGCCGGGTGCCGACCCCCTCCCTAGCGTCGGGGCATGACCCAGACCGCCGCACCCACGGCCCTCCGCACCGCCGAACCGCCGCACCGGATGCGCGACCGAGTGCCCGCCCAGGCGCTGATCGAGCAGGTGCTCCGCGCGCGCGCCGCGCTCCGCCCCCTGACCGGCCTCGAGCGGCTCGTCGGCGTGGACCCGCTCGGGCCGGACGCCTGGCCCTGGTACAGCGGCGTGCTGGGGGAGCGGGTCGTGGCGGGCCGACTCGCCGGCCTGCCGGGCGGCTGGACCGTGCTGCACTCCCTGCCGGTCGGCCGCGACGGGGGCGACATCGACCACCTGGTCGTCGGGCCCGGCGGGGTCTTCACGATCGACACGAAGCACCACCGCGACGCCTCCGCCTGGGTCGCGGGGCACGCCGTGCTCGTCGCCGGCCGGCGGCGCCCCTACGTGCAGCGGGCCGAGGCGCAGGCGCGCCGCGTCGACCGGATCGTCGCCGGCGTGCTGCCGGAGGAGCCGGCCGTGCGGCCCGTCGTCGCCTTCGTCGGCGCGAACGCG
>NZ_JBHUEA010000045.1:0-5513 GCF_042680685.1 Amnibacterium endophyticum
ATCGAGGCACCTCTGGTCGTCTGGCGTGAGTCGGGCGGGGGATGGGTGGTCGATCTTTGAGAACTCAACAGCGTGCACAATTGTCAATGCCAAATTACCTCGTCGGTCAGGGTTTCCTGGCCGGTTGAGATTTCTTTGAGATTGATTGGATGTCAGTAGACATCCTCAGTCAGATCAGGTTTTCTACGGAGAGTTTGATCCTGGCTCAGGACGAACGCTGGCGGCGTGCTTAACACATGCAAGTCGAACGGTGAAGCGGAGCTTGCTCCGCGGATCAGTGGCGAACGGGTGAGTAACACGTGAGTAACCTGCCCCTGACTCTGGGATAAGCGTTGGAAACGACGTCTAATACCGGATACGACCCTTCCAGGCATCTGGTGGGGTGGAAAGAATTTCGGTTGGGGATGGACTCGCGGCCTATCAGCTTGTTGGTGGGGTGATGGCCCACCAAGGCGACGACGGGTAGCCGGCCTGAGAGGGTGACCGGCCACACTGGGACTGAGACACGGCCCAGACTCCTACGGGAGGCAGCAGTGGGGAATATTGCACAATGGGCGCAAGCCTGATGCAGCAACGCCGCGTGAGGGATGACGGCCTTCGGGTTGTAAACCTCTTTTAGCAGGGAAGAAGCGAGAGTGACGGTACCTGCAGAAAAAGCACCGGCTAACTACGTGCCAGCAGCCGCGGTAATACGTAGGGTGCAAGCGTTGTCCGGAATTATTGGGCGTAAAGAGCTCGTAGGCGGTTTGTCGCGTCTGCTGTGAAAACGCGAGGCTCAACCTCGCGCCTGCAGTGGGTACGGGCAGACTGGAGTGCGGTAGGGGAGATTGGAATTCCTGGTGTAGCGGTGGAATGCGCAGATATCAGGAGGAACACCGATGGCGAAGGCAGATCTCTGGGCCGTTACTGACGCTGAGGAGCGAAAGCGTGGGGAGCGAACAGGATTAGATACCCTGGTAGTCCACGCCGTAAACGTTGGGCGCTAGATGTGGGGGCCATTCCACGGTCTCCGTGTCGCAGCTAACGCATTAAGCGCCCCGCCTGGGGAGTACGGCCGCAAGGCTAAAACTCAAAGGAATTGACGGGGGCCCGCACAAGCGGCGGAGCATGCGGATTAATTCGATGCAACGCGAAGAACCTTACCAAGGCTTGACATGCACCTGAAAAGGCTGGAAACAGTCTCCCCGCAAGGCAGGTGCACAGGTGGTGCATGGTTGTCGTCAGCTCGTGTCGTGAGATGTTGGGTTAAGTCCCGCAACGAGCGCAACCCTCGTTCTATGTTGCCAGCGCGTAATGGCGGGAACTCATAGGAGACTGCCGGGGTCAACTCGGAGGAAGGTGGGGATGACGTCAAATCATCATGCCCCTTATGTCTTGGGCTTCACGCATGCTACAATGGCCGGTACAAAGGGCTGCAATACCGTAAGGTGGAGCGAATCCCAAAAAGCCGGTCTCAGTTCGGATTGAGGTCTGCAACTCGACCTCATGAAGTCGGAGTCGCTAGTAATCGCAGATCAGCAACGCTGCGGTGAATACGTTCCCGGGCCTTGTACACACCGCCCGTCAAGTCATGAAAGTCGGTAACACCCGAAGCCGGTGGCCCAACCCTTGTGGAGGGAGCCGTCGAAGGTGGGATCGGTGATTAGGACTAAGTCGTAACAAGGTAGCCGTACCGGAAGGTGCGGCTGGATCACCTCCTTTCTAAGGAGCTTCTGCAGTCGGTCGCGAGGCCGGCTGCCAGAGCCACTGCCTGGACGAATGTTCCAGGGTGGTTTGCTCAAGGGTGGAACGTTGACGATGTGCTGCCGGGTCGGTCCGGTGAGTCAGTACGGCCTCGCTTGCGGGGTGGGGAACGCTCGCCGGGTTCGGGATGGTGGCGTGCACGCTGTTGGGTCCTGAGGGATCGACGCCGGTGGTGGGGGAAGCCCTGCTGCCGGTCCGGTACCTCGGACTTCTCAAGCCGTCGGACGTGTCCGGTGGGCGGGGGAGTGCCGATCGTATGTTGAGAACTACACAGTGGACGCGAGCATCTTCGATTCAACGCGTCGGCGCCTTTTGGTGCGGTCGCGTTGGGTCATGGTGATCCTCGGCTTCTTCATGGAGCTGAGGTCACTGGTCATGTCCTCGATCGCAGGGAGACCTGCGTGAGGGCACGATTCATACTCATGTATGTGGTCAAGTTTCGAAGAGCAGACGGTGGATGCCTTGGCATCTGGAGCCGAAGAAGGACGTAGCAATCTGCGATAAGCCTCGGGGAGCCGATAAGCGGGCTTTGATCCGAGGGTGTCCGAATGGGGAAACCCCGTCAGGCGCAGCAATGCGACCTGATGACTCCCGCCTGAATATATAGGGCGGGTAGAGGGAACGCGGGGAAGTGAAACATCTCAGTACCCGCAGGAAGAGAAAACAACAGTGATTCCGTGAGTAGTGGCGAGCGAAACCGGAACAGGCTAAACCGATCATGTGTCAAGCCGGCAGGCGTTGCATGGTCGGGGTTGTGGGACCTTGAAGCTGGACTGCCGTCCAGCACGTCGTATGTGTCGCGGTGTAGACGAACGGCATTGAATGGCCGATCACAGAGGGTGGGAATCCCGTAGTCGAAACATCGCTACCGCGCGCAAGTGTTCCCAAGTAGCACGGGGCCCGAGAAATCCCGTGTGAATCTGCCAGGACCACCTGGTAAGCCTAAATACTCCCAGATGACCGATAGCGGACAAGTACCGTGAGGGAAAGGTGAAAAGTACCCCGGGAGGGGAGTGAAATAGTACCTGAAACCGTCTGCTTACAAACCGTTGGAGGAGCCTTGTTGCTCTGACAGCGTGCCTTTTGAAGAATGAGCCTGCGAGTTAGTGATACGTGGCGAGGTTAACCCGTGAGGGGTAGCCGTAGCGAAAGCGAGTCCGAACAGGGCGAGTGAGTCGCGTGTCCTAGACCCGAAGCGAAGTGATCTACCCATGGCCAGGTTGAAGCGACGGTAAGACGTCGTGGAGGACCGAACCCACCAGGGTTGAAAACCTGGGGGATGAGCTGTGGGTAGGGGTGAAAGGCCAATCAAACTTCGTGATAGCTGGTTCTCTCCGAAATGCATTTAGGTGCAGCGTTGCGTGTTTCTTGCCGGAGGTAGAGCTACTGGATGGCCGATGGGCCCCACCGGGTTACTGACGTCAGCCAAACTCCGAATGCCGGTAAGTGAGAGCGCAGCAGTGAGACGGTGGGGGATAAGCTTCATCGTCGAGAGGGAAACAACCCAGACCACCGACTAAGGCCCCTAAGCGTGTGCTAAGTGGGAAAGGATGTGGAGTTGCATAGACAACCAGGAGGTTGGCTTAGAAGCAGCCACCCTTGAAAGAGTGCGTAATAGCTCACTGGTCAAGTGATTCCGCGCCGACAATGTAACGGGGCTCAAGCACACCGCCGAAGTCGTGGGATTCGCATTTGTGACAGGCCTTCGTGGTCCAGTCGTGCGGATCGGTAGGAGAGCGTCGTGTGGCGGGTGAAGCGGCGGAGGAATCCAGCCGTGGACGCCACACGAGTGAGAATGCAGGCATGAGTAGCGAAAGACGGGTGAGAAACCCGTCCTCCGGAAGACCAAGGGTTCCAGGGCCAGGCTAATCCGCCCTGGGTAAGTCGGGACCTAAGGCGAGGCCGACAGGCGTAGTCGATGGACAACGGGTTGATATTCCCGTACCGGCGAAGAACCGCCCAAGCCAAACTTTCGATGCCCAGGGTCCGAACCGGACGAGGGATCCCTTCGGGGTGAAGTCGTACCGGGGAGCGCCCGAAGGCTAGATTGCGCGGCTAGCGTATTAACAGGTGTGACGCAGGAAGGTAGTCGAGCCGGGCGATGGTTGTCCCGGTCTAAGGATGTAGGGCGAGGCATTGGCAAATCCGTGTCTCACATGCCTGAGATCCGATGGGTAGTCGTCAAGACGAAATCGATGATCCTATGCTGCCGAGAAAAGCATCGACGCGAGGTTCAAGCCGCCCGTACCCCAAACCGACTCAGGTGGTCAGGTAGAGAATACCGAGGAGATCGAGAGAATCGTGGTTAAGGAACTCGGCAAAATGCCCCCGTAACTTCGGGAGAAGGGGGGCCGATGGTGTGAAGGCACTTGCTGCCGGCAGCACCGTAGGCCGCAGAGACCAGTGGGAAGCGACTGTTTACTAAAAACACAGGTCCGTGCGAAGTCGCAAGACGATGTATACGGACTGACGCCTGCCCGGTGCTGGAAGGTTAAGAGGAAGGGTCAGCCGCAAGGCGAAGCTCAGAATTTAAGCCCCAGTAAACGGCGGTGGTAACTATAACCATCCTAAGGTAGCGAAATTCCTTGTCGGGTAAGTTCCGACCTGCACGAATGGCGTAACGACTTCCCAGCTGTCTCAACCGCGAACTCGGCGAAATTGCACTACGAGTAAAGATGCTCGTTACGCGCAGCAGGACGGAAAGACCCCGTGACCTTTACTATAGCTTGGTATTGGTGTTCGGTGCGGCTTGTGTAGGATAGGTGGGAGACTTTGAAGCGGGCACGCCAGTGTTCGTGGAGTCATTGTTGAAATACCACTCTGGTCGCTCTGGATGTCTAACTTCGAACCGTGATCCGGTTCAGGGACAGTGCCTGGTGGGTAGTTTAACTGGGGCGGTTGCCTCCCAAAAAGTAACGGAGGCGCCCAAAGGTTCCCTCAACCTGGTTGGCAATCAGGTGTCGAGTGTAAGTGCACAAGGGAGCTTGACTGTGAGAGAGACATCTCGAGCAGGGACGAAAGTCGGGACTAGTGATCCGGCAGTGGCTTGTGGAAGCGCTGTCGCTCAACGGATAAAAGGTACCTCGGGGATAACAGGCTGATCTTGCCCAAGAGTCCATATCGACGGCATGGTTTGGCACCTCGATGTCGGCTCGTCGCATCCTGGGGCTGGAGTAGGTCCCAAGGGTTGGGCTGTTCGCCCATTAAAGCGGTACGCGAGCTGGGTTTAGAACGTCGTGAGACAGTTCGGTCCCTATCCGCTGCGCGCGTAGGAAGTTTGAGAAGATCTATCCCTAGTACGAGAGGACCGGGATGGACGAACCTCTGGTGTGTCAGTTGTTCCGCCAGGAGCACCGCTGATTGGCTACGTTCGGACCGGATAACCGCTGAAAGCATCTAAGCGGGAAGCCGTCTTCAAGATGAGACTTCCATGCCCCTTGAGGGTGAGAGGCTCCCAGTAGACGACTGGGTTGATAGGCCGGATGTGGAAGCAGGGACGAAAGACCTGTGCAGCTGACCGGTACTAATAAGCCGATGACTTGACAACACTTCATCAGTACGACTGATGCTCGCGTCCACTCTGTGGTTCCCGACAGACGATCGGGGCCAGAACAACACACTGGAACCCGTTCGACACCATGTCGAACCCGTTTCGGCGGCCATAGCGAGAGGGAAACGCCCGGTCCCATTCCGAACCCGGAAGCTAAGACTCTCAGCGCCGATGGTACTGCGAGGGCGACCTCGTGGGAGAGTAGGACACCGCCGGACAC
>NZ_JBHUEA010000046.1:0-5214 GCF_042680685.1 Amnibacterium endophyticum
GCGGGCGCGGCCGACGCCGCCGCCGCCGAGCGCCGCCGCGCCGGCCTTCGCCAGCGGACCCGCCTTCACGCCCGCGTCACGGGCGGGGCCGTTCGTCGCCGCGATCACGACGGGACGCCCGCCGACCACCGCTGCGAGCCCGACCACCGCGGGGACGGCGCCGAGCCGGTCGCGCACGTCGATCGCGAGGCGGCGCAGGTCGTCGGCCGACTCCAGCGCGCCGACCTGCTCGAGCACGGCCGTCACCGGGCCGACGGCGCGGGCCTGCTGCGCGAGGGCGGGCACCCGCTGCGCGAGCGCCTGCCGCTCGAACTCCGCGATGCGCCGCTCCGCCGCCTTGAGGCTCGCCGCGAGGTCCGCGACGCGCTCCGCGATCTCCGACCTCGGCGCCTTGAGGCTCGCCCCGAGCTGCGCGACGAGCGCCCGCTCGGCGGCGAACTCCCGGAACGCCTCGGGCCCCACGAGGGACTCGATGCGGCGGGCGCTCGCTCCCACGCTCGACTCCCCCACCACGTTGATCAGCCCGATCTCGGACGAGTGCGCCACGTGCGTGCCGCCGCACAGCTCGCGCGACCAGGGACCGCCGATGTCGACCATCCGGACGACGTCGCCGTACTTCTCGCCGAACAGCGCCATCGCCCCCGCGGCCTTGGCCTCGTCGATCGGGAGCACGCGGGTGACGACCTCGAGGTCCTCGTCCACCCGCAGGTTCGCGATGTCCTCGACCTCGCTGCGGGTCTCCGGGCTGAGCGGGCTGGACCAGGAGAAGTCGAGCCGCATGTAGCCGGCCCGGTTGTAGGAGCCGGCCTGGTGGGCGTCGGGGCCGAGCACCTGCCGCAGGGCGGCGTGGATCAGGTGCGTCGCGCTGTGCGCCTGGGTCGCGCCGCGGCGGTAGAGCGGGTCGACGACGGTGCGGGCGGGATCGCCGACCGCGACCTCCCCCTCCACCACCTGCACCCGATGGCTCACGAGGCCCGGGACGGGGCGCTGCACGTCGAGCACCTCGAGCCGGTAGCCGGGACCCTGGATCTCGCCCTGGTCCGCGTCCTGCCCGCCGGACTCGGCGTAGAGCGACGTCTCGGCCAGGATCACCTCCGCGATGTCGCCGAGGGCGATCGAGCCCACGCCGACCCCGTCGCGGATCAGCCCGAGCACCCGGCTGTCGGCGACCAGCTCCCGGTAGCCGAGGAAGGCGGTCTCGCCGGCGGCGCGGAACTCGCGGTACACGGAGAGGTCCGCGAGCGCGGTCTTGCGCGCCTTCGCGTCGGCCTTCGCGCGGCTGCGCTGCTCCTGCATCAGCCGGTCGAACGCGTCGCGGTCGACGGTCAGGCCGGCCTCCTCGGCGACCTCGAGCGTCAGGTCGATCGGGAACCCGTACGTGTCGTGGAGCAGGAACGCCGTGTCGCCGGCGACCTCAGCCGCCCCGGCCTCGCGGGTGCGCGCGATCGCGGTCTCGAGGATGGCGGTGCCGCCGGACAGGGTGCGCAGGAAGGTCTCCTCCTCCGCGTCCGCGAGGCGCTGGATGCGCCCGCCCTCGGCGAGCAGCTCGGGGTACGTCGGCGCCATCGCGTCCCGGGACACCGGGAAGAGCTCGCCGAACGTCGGGCGCTCGACCCCGAGCAGCCGCATCGCGCGGACCGTGCGGCGCAGGAGGCGGCGCAGCACGTAGCCGCGGCCCTCGTTCGACGGGGTGACGCCGTCGAGCATCAGCATCATCGCGCTGCGCACGTGGTCGGACACGACGCGCATCCGGACGTCGTCCTCGTGGTCCGCGCCGTAGGCGCGGCCGGAGAGCTCCGCGGCCTTGTCGAGCACCGGCCGCATCTGGTCGATCTCGTACATGTTGTCGACGCCCTGCTTCAGGAAGGCGACGCGCTCGAGCCCCATGCCGGTGTCGACGTTCTTGTTCGGCAGCTCGCGGACGACGTCGAAGTCCTCCTTCGACCGGATGTTCGCGATCTCGTACTGCATGAACACGAGGTTCCAGATCTCGACGTACCGGTCGTCGCCGGTCGCCGGCCCGCCGTCGGCCCCGTAGGCCGGACCGCGGTCGAAGAAGATCTCGGAGTCGGGGCCAGCCGGGCCCGGCTGCCCGGTCATCCAGTAGTTGTCGGCGTAGCCGAGCCGCTGGATGCGCTCGGGGCGGACCCCGACGACGTCCCGCCAGATCCCCGCGGCCTCGTCGTCGTCCTGGAACACGGTGACCCACAGGTCCGCGGGGTCGAAGCCGAAGCCGCCGTCGTCCTCAGGGGTCGTGAGCAGCTCCCACGCCCAGACGATGGCATCGTGCTTGAAGTAGTCGCCGAAGGACCAGTTGCCGAGCATCTGGAAGAAGGTCCCGTGCCGCGGCGTGCGCCCGACCTCCTCGATGTCGAGGGTGCGGATGCACTTCTGGCTGTCGACCGCCCGCGGGTACGGCGCGGGAACGGTGCCGTTCAGGTACGGGATGAACGGGACCATGCCGGCCACCGTGAAGAGCAGCGACGGGTCGGGCGAGACGAGCGAGGCGCTCGGCACGACGGTGTGGCCGCGGTCGGCGAAGAACTGCAGGTAGCGGCGGCGGATCTCGTCGGTGCGCATCAGGCCGCGTCCGCCCGGTGCGCGCGGTAGGAGTCGGAGAGTGCGCGGACGAACTCGTCCGACGCCGATCCGGCCGCGGCGATCAGGCGCCCCCCGGCGGCCGAGCCGGCGGCCAGTCGCGCGACCGCGATGCCGGCGAGCAGGCCGGCGAGAAAGACGAGCAGCTTGCCCATGGTCCCTCCAGATTCCAACGGGCGAGCCTACCGAGGGCCCGCCGCGGTCCACGCCGCCGGGAACGACGAGAGCGCCCGCCCCGACGGGGACGGGCGCTCTCGTCGCGCGGGATCAGCGCGCGGCGTAGTACTCGACGACGAGCTGCACGTCGGCCGTGACCGGCACCTCGACGCGCTTCGGGCGGCGGGCCAGCTTGGCCTGCAGCTTGTCGATCTCGACCTCGAGGTAGCCCGGGGTCTTCGGCAGCACGTCGAGGTGGCCGCCGGCCGCGGCGACCTGGAACGGCTCGAGCTGCTCGCTCTTGCCCTTCACGTGGATCGTCTGGCCCGGCTTGACGCGGTAGCTCGGGCGGTCGACCAGCTTGCCGTCGACCAGGATGTGGCGGTGCACGACGGCCTGGCGGGCCTGGGCCGTGGTGCGGGCGAAGCCGGAGCGCAGCACGAGCGCGTCGAGGCGCATCTCGAGCAGCTCGACCAGGTTCTCACCGGTCAGGCCGGCGGTGCGGCGGGCCTCGTTGAAGACGATGCGCAGCTGCTTCTCGCGCAGCCCGTACTGGGCGCGGAGACGCTGCTTCTCGCGCAGGCGGACGGCGTAGTCGCTGTCGGCCTTGCGCTTGCTGCGGCCGTGCTCACCGGGAGCGTAGGGACGCTTCTCCATGTAGCGGGCGGCCTTCGGGGTGAGCGCGACGCCGAGCGCGCGCGAGAGCTTGACCTTGCCGCGGGTGCGGGCCTTGGTGGACATGCGGTTCCTTCGTCAGATCTCGATCACGGATGACCGTCCGCGCGCACGCGGACGGGAGCAGAGGTGAGAGGAGTGGCGTTCCGAGGACCGGCCGGCTACAGGCGCTGGTCCCCTCGCGATCCCGGTGCCGCAGCCGCACGACGTCCGGGCCCGCTCCGGGCCGCCGTCGAGGATAGCAGCACCGGCGGGGTCGGCCGGAGGGTCAGGCGCCGTCGGCGGACCCGCCGCGCACCCGGCCCCGCAGGCGCTCGACGCGGCCCGCGGTGTCCCGCTCGAAGCCGTTGCCGGTCGGCCGGTAGTAGTCGCGGCCGACCAGCTCGTCCGGCGGGTACTGCTGCTCCACCACCCCGTGCTCGCCGTCGTGCGCGTACCGGTACCCCTTGCCGTGCCCGAGCCGCTTCGCCCCCGGGTAGTGCGCGTCGCGCAGGTGCGGCGGCACCCGCCCGATGCGACCGCTGCGCACGTCCGCGAGCGCCTCGTCGATCGCGACGTAGGACGCGTTCGACTTCGGGGCGAGGGCGAGGTAGACGACCGCCTCCGCGAGCGGGATCCGGCCCTCCGGCATGCCGATCAGCTGCACCGCCTCGGCGGCCGCGACCGCGAGCGGCAGCGCCTGCGGGTCGGCCATGCCGACGTCCTCCGCGGCGAGCACGATGACCCGCCTGGCGATGAAGCGCGGATCCTCCCCCGCCTCGATCATCCGCGCCAGGTAGTGCACCGCGGCGTCGACGTCGCTGCCGCGGACCGACTTGATGAAGGCGCTGATCACGTCGTAGTGCTCGTCGCCGTCGCGGTCGTAGCGCAGCAGCGCGCGGTCCACCGCCGTCGCCACCAGCTCCTCCGTGACGGTCGGGAGGCCCTCGCCGTCGTCCTCCGCGAGGGTGGCGGACGCCTCGAGCGCGGTCAGCGCGCGTCTCGCGTCCCCCGAGGCGAGCCGCACGAGCGCCGACCGCGCGTCGGGTGCGAGGACCACCCGGCCACCGAGCCCCCGCGGGTCCTCCACCGCCCGGTCGACGAGCACCCCGAGGTCGTCCTCCGTCAGCGGCTGCAGGGTCAGCAGCAGCGAGCGCGACAGCAGCGGCGCGATGACGGAGAAGGACGGGTTCTCCGTCGTGGCCGCGATCAGCGTCACCCAGCCGTTCTCGACCCCCGGCAGCAGCGCGTCCTGCTGCGCCTTCGAGAAGCGGTGGATCTCGTCGAGGAACAGCACGGTCGACAGCCCGTACAGGTCCGCGTCCTCCCGTGCCCGCTCCATCACGGACCGGACGTCCCGGACCCCGGCCGTCACCGCCGACAGCTCGACGAACCGTCGGCCGGAGCTGGCGGCGACGGCCTGGGCGAGCGTCGTCTTGCCGGTCCCGGGCGGCCCCCACAGGATGACGGACACCGCGCTCGCGGCGCCGTCGGTGGAGGCGAGCCGGCGCAGCGGCGACCCGGGCTTCAGCAGGTGCGCCTGCCCGGCGACGTCGTCGAGCGACGTGGGCCGCATCCGGACCGCGAGCGGCACGGGCCCCTGCCGCAACCCCGGCTGCACCTGCACGAGCGCACCCTACGCACGGGCGCGGACATCGGCGGGCGCCCTACGATGCCGGACGGCCGGGAGGGAGCGGGCGTGGCGGATCGGGGTGCGCGCAGGGGCGCGGGGCGCGAGGAGCGGCGCCGGGCGCAGGCGTACGCGGTGCGGCAGGCGGTCCACCGCGACCGCGGCGCGCGCCGCCG
>NZ_JBHUEA010000047.1:0-4793 GCF_042680685.1 Amnibacterium endophyticum
TAACCCCGCTTGGCCTCCGCCTTGGTCGCTGCCGGCGAGCCGGTAGCCCGCGGGCGTGGAGAGGACCAGGCCCTCGCCCGCGGCGGCGCGGACCCGGGACACGAGCATCTGCAGGGCCGCCCGCGGGCTCCGGGGCGCGTCGTCGGCCCAGACGTCGTCGACCAGCCCCTCCGCGGAGCGGCCGGTGCCGCCCGCGAGCGCCAGGGCGACGAGCAGCCGCCGCGGCAGCGCCCCCGCGACGGGCCGGACCTCGCCGGCCACCGCGGTGCGGACGGGCCCGAGCACCTCGGCGCGCGCTCCGTCCACCCGCCCAACGCTAGGCCCGCGGCGGTCCGGACGTCCGCGGCGCCTGGCAGGATCCTCGCGTGCTGATCGGGCTCGCCGTGGTCGCCGCGGTGGTGCTGATCACCGCCGGGGCGCTGGCCGCGCCCCGCCTGAAGGTGCCGCTGCCCCTGCTGCTGCTCGTGATCGGCGTGCTCGTCGGGCTGGTGCCCGGCGTCCGCATCGAGCTGGACCCCGAGCTGGTGCTGGGCGGCGTGCTGCCGCCGCTGCTCTACGCCGCGGCCGTGCAGGCGTCCCTCGTCGACCTGAAGCGCACGATCTGGTCGGTGCTCGGCCTCGCCGCGATCCCCGTCGTCGTCACGACCCTCGCGGTCGGCTTCGCCCTGCACGCGGTGCTGCCGTCGGTGTCGCTCGCGATCGCCTTCGCGCTCGGCGCGGCCGTCGCCCCGCCCGACGCCGTGGCCGCGACGGCCCTGGGCCGCTCGGTCGGCATGCCCAGGCGCCTGATCGGGCTGCTGGAGGACGAGAGCCTGCTGAACGATCCCGTCGCGCTGACCGCGCTGACCGTCGCGATCACCGCGGCGTCGCACGTGATCACCCCGGTCGAGGTCGTGAGCGACCTGGTCCGGGCGGTCGTCTTCGGGGTCGCGTCCGGCGTGCTCGTCGGGCTCGCCGCACGGTGGGTGCGGCGACGCCTGCAGGACCCGGTGCTGTCGGTGGTCACCTCCTTCGCGATCCCGTACGCGGCGTTCCTGCCCGCGCAGGCGCTCGAGGGCTCGGGCGTGCTCGGCGCCGTGATCGCCGGGCTGATCGTCGCGCAGGCCACGCCGCGCACCACCTCGCCGCGCGCCCGCATCGCCGAGGCGGTGAACTGGCGCAGCGCCGGCTTCGTGCTCGAGAACGCCGTCTTCCTGCTGATCGGGCTGCAGCTGCCGCGGCTGATCGGCAACGTGCGGGAGTTCGGGCTCGGCACGGTGCTCGGCGTCTGCGCGGTCGTCCTCGTCGTCGTGGTCGCCGCCCGGTTCCTCGTGGTGCTCGCGGCGTGGGCCGTCGTGCCGCCGCTCCGGCACCGGGTCGACCTGCGCGGCATCGCGGTGCTCGGCTGGGCGGGGATGCGCGGCGTCGTGACCCTCGCGGCGGTCTTCGTGCTGCCTGACGTGCGGGAGCTGCCCCTGCTGCAGCTCGCCGCCTTCGTGGTCGTGGGCGGCACGCTGCTGCTGCAGGGGCTGACGCTCGGCCCGCTCGTGCGCGCGCTGCGGCTGCCGGTCGCGGACCCGGCGCAGGACGCGCTGCAGGCCGCCGAGCTGATGGACCGCGCGACCGGCGCGGCGACGCGGCGGCTCGACGGGCTCCTCACCGGCGACGAGCCCGCGGACGTGGTCTCCGCGCTGCGCACCCGGAACGCCGCGCAGTCCTCGCGCCTCTGGGAGCTGCTCGGCGACCAGGGCGGCGAGACCCCGACCGCGCTGTACCGGCGCCTGCGGCTCGCCATGCTCCAGGCGCAGCGCGACGTGGTGCTGGCGGCCCGCGACGAGGGCACGACGGACGACCCCGTGCTGCGGAGCGCGCTGAAGCGGATCGACCAGGAGGAGGCGGCGCTCGACGTGCCCGAGGAGATCGGGGAGGGCGGACGGCGCGAAGAGCTGGTCGACCCGCGCGGCGGGAAGGGCAGCTGCGAGCACCTGCGCTCCGCGCCGCTCGCGATCACCCCGAGCACGCCGGGGAAGTGCGAGGACTGCGTCCGCGAGGGCTCCACCTGGGTGCACCTGCGGACCTGCCTGACCTGCGGGCACGTCGGCTGCTGCGACAGCTCGGAGCGGCGGCACGCCGACCTCCACTTCCGCGGCACCGCGCACCCGGTGATGCGCAGCGCCGAGCCGGGCGAGGCGTGGCGCTGGTGCTACGTCGACGAGCGCCTCGGCTGAGGTCCTCTCCTCTCGCGGATCCGCGCAGGAACTGCGGATCCGCGAGCCCCGACGGGGTGGTCAGGACGGCTGCGGCGCCCGCACGTCCAGCTGCCAGACGACGCCGAAGCGGTCGCGCAGCTGACCGGCGAGGGTCGACCAGGCCGACGGGCCGAGCGGCTGCCGGATCTCCGCGCCGTCGGACAGCCCCTGCCATGCCCGCGTGATCTCGCCCGCGTCGTCGCCGAGCAGGTAGACGTAGAAGGCGTTCGAGCCCTGGTCGTACGGCTGCCCCGGCCAGACGTCGAAGGCCATCACTCGGATGCCGCTCGCCGTCTCGACCTGGCCCCAGATGACGCGGTCGGTCCATTCCGGGTCCTGCACGGCGCCCATCGCGCCGTAGGTCATCGCCTGCACCTCCGCGCCGAAGGCTGTGGCGTAGAAGTCGAGCGCCGCGCGGGCGTCGCCGTCGAAGTTGAGGTGCGGGGTGGTCGCGATGGTCATGTCGATCCCTTCGTCAGCCGCCCCTGCGGCGGCTTCGAGATCAGCATCCCGATCATTGCGGTCAGATCCTGGCCGCTTCTCCCTTCAGACTGTTCCCATGGCCGATCCGTCCGCCCGCCTGCTGCTCCTGCTGTCCCTGCTGCAGGTGCAGCGCGACTGGCCGGGCGACCTGCTGGCCGACCGTCTGGAGGTCAGCCTGCGGACGGTGCGCCGCGACGTCGACCGCCTCCGGGGGCTCGGCTACCGCGTCGAGGCGCTCCGCGGGCCTGCCGGCGGGTACCGGCTGGCGAGCGGGTCGGCGCTGCCGCCGCTGCTGCTCGACGACGACCAGGCCGTCGCGGTCGCGCTGGCGCTCGCCGTCGCCCCGGCCTCGGGCGCGGACATCGCGGAGGCGGCGGTCCGTGCGCTCGGCACCGTGCGCCAGGTCATGCCGTCCAGGCTGCGCGAGCGCGTCGACGCGGTGGAGGTGAGCGCGACGCCCGGCGGCGCGCTCGCGGACCCCGCGGTCCTCGTGGCCGTCAGCGACGCCGCGCGCCGGCGCGAGGTGCTCCGCTTCGAGTACGGCGGGCGCGCCCGTCCGCGGCGGGTCGAGCCGCACGCCGTCGTCGCACGGCACGGCCGCTGGTACCTGCTGGCCTGGGACGGCGAGGCGGCGGACGGCGCGGGCGACTGGCGGTCGTTCCGCGTCGATCGCATCGCACCGCGCGCGCCGACCCGGCTCGCCTTCACGCCGCGGCAGGTCCCGGGCGGAGACGCGGTGTCGTTCCTCGCCGCACGCTTCAAGGGCTCGGCGGAGGAGGACGCGTGGCCCTGCGTCGGCACCGCGGTCGTCGGCCTGGCCGCTCGGCGGATCGCGCCGTTCGTCGACGAGCACGCCGAGATCGAGGCGCTGGACGCGGAGCGGGCGCGTGTGACCCTCGGCTCCTGGTCGTGGCCCGCCCTCGCGGCGCGATTCGCGGGGTTCGGTGCCGTCCTGCAGATCGAGGGCCCGGAGGCGCTGCGCGACGCGGCGGTCGATGTCGCCGCGAGGCTGCGCGAGGCGGCGGACCGGCGCTGAACCCTCTCGGCGGCTACCAGACGTCCCAGGCGGTGCGCGTCGCGAGGCCGCGGTCGGGAGCGACGTCGAGCTGCAGGGTGAGCGTCCACCGTCCCGGCAGCGGGGTCTGGGCGTCGGTGCTGCGCCAGCCGCCGTCGGCCGTGCGCTCGAAGTGCACCTCGAGGCCGGGGACGCCCTCCGTGCTGAGCGAGCCCTCCACGCGGTCGAGCCGGACCCCGGGCGGGGGAGCGAGGTGCAGGCGGGTGGGGCCGCGGCGGGTCGACGCGACCTGCACCGCGAGGCGACCGGGATCGAGCGGTGCGGCGACGGCCGCCGGCGGCCCGTAGGTCTCCGCCGCGGTCGGCTGCATCGTGAGCACGGCGGTGACGGCGACGACCGCGGCGGTGACCGCCGCCTCCGCGATCACCGCCCGGCGCAGGCGGTGCGGCGAGGAGCCCCGCGCCAGCAGCCGGTGGGCGCCGACGGCGAGGGCGAGCGCGACGGCGACGAGGCCGAGCTTGCCGAGGAGGAGCAGGCCGTAGTCGGTGCGCCAGAGGGCCGGCAGCGGCACGACCGTGGGGAAGGCCTGCAGCTCGCCCGTCACGATCAGTGCGGCGACGGAGGCGAAGGCGAGCCGGGGCCAGCGCCGCAGGAGGACGGCGTCGGGCGCGCCGTCACCCCGGCGCAGCAGCACGCCGGCGAGCAGGACGAGCCCGCCGAGCCAGGTCGTCATCGCCCCGAGGTGCACCACCGCGGCCGGCACCAGCCAGGCGGCGCCCGGCCCCGCCGCGGCGTGCCCGAGGAGGGCGACGGTGGTCAGCGCGCCGACGGCGATCGCGCCGAGCACGGCGGTGCCCGCGACCCCGCGTCGGGCCCGGGCGACCAGCAGCGCCCCGGCGACGAGGAGGACCAGCCGGACGACGAGCGCGACGCCGATGCCGCCGGTGAGGACGTCGCCCAGGCCGTGGAGGCGGAGTGCTCCCGCCCAGCCGCTGCCGGAAGCCCGGGGCCCGCGCAGCAGCAGGTCGACGAGCGTCGCCGCCGCGGCGACGGCGGACGCGGGGGCG
>NZ_JBHUEA010000048.1:0-4271 GCF_042680685.1 Amnibacterium endophyticum
GGCGCGCAACGCGGCCGAGACCCGTGCCCGCTGCGCGACGACGCCCGCGTCGGCCGCGGCGAGCCGGTCGAGCGCGGCCGTCGCGTCCGACCTCCGCCGCTGCAGGCCGGCAACCCGCACCTGCTCGGCGTGCTCGGCGTCCGCGGCGGCGAACGCCGCCCGGCTGCGGTCGCCCTCCGTCCGGGCCGCCGCGGCCCTCGTCTCGAGGTCCGCGACGACCAGTCCCGCGGCGTCCGCCGACGGCGGCTCGTCACGGCCCTCCAGCTCGGCGAGCCGCGCCAGATCGGCCGCCACGGCCGCGTCCGCCCCGGCGACGGCCTGCTCCAGGCCCTTCACCCGCTGCACCAGCTCCGCCTCGAACGCGGCGAAGCGCTGCGTGCCGAAGAGGGCGCGCAGCAGCCCCACCCGGTCCTCGCTGCGGGCCCGGAGGAACTCCTGGAACCGGCCCTGCGCGAGCAGGATCACCTGCAGGAACTGCTCCCGGTTCAGCTGCAGCACCGGCGCGAGCACCTCCGGCAGGTCCGCCGCGCGTGCGGCGAGCGTCCGCCACGAGCCGTCTTCCCAGCGGGCGACCTGCGCCTCCTCCCGCTGCGTCGTGAAGCCCTCGCCGCGGCGCTTCGGCCGCTGGTACTCCGGCGAGCGGACGACCCGCCACCGCGCCCCGGCGACCTCGAACTCCAGCTCCACGCGGGTCGGATCCTCCGGTCGCGCGTGATCGCTGCGCAGCCGCGCCTTCGCCCCGTCGTAGCGGGGCGCGCCGCCGTAGAGGGCGAAGCAGACGGCGTCGAGCACGCTCGACTTGCCGCTGCCCGTCCGGCCGGTGATGAGGAAGAGCCCGGCCGCCTCGAGCGCTGCGAAGTCGATCTCCTGCCGTCGCGCGAAGGGCCCGAAGCCCTCGACGACCAGTCGGCGGATCCTCACGCGGCGCGCTCCGCCGCCGCCGACGCCGCGAGGACCTCCGCGATCAGCGCCGCCTCGGGGGAGTCGGGGCCGCTGCCGTCCCGCACCATCTCGAGGAACCCGCCGACCAGCGCCAGGTCGTCCTTGCCCGCGGTGCGCTCGCCGTAGCTGCGGCCGTCGGCGGCGGGGGCGCCCTCCGGCCGGTGCTCGAGCACCGCGACCCACGGGAACCGCTCCCGCAGCCGCGCCATCGCGTCCTGCTGCCGCCCCGGGTCGGTGAGGACGACCTGCAGCCAGTCGTCGCGGACCGCCTCGTGCGCCGGGTCGTCGAGCAGCGCCTGCAGGTCGCCCCGCAGGGTGGTGAGCGCGCGCGGCACGGGAAGGTCGACCCACGACGCGGTCGCGAAGCCGTCGGCGTCCAGGTCGACCTGCCACGCCCCGCGGAACGGCGACGTCTCGCCGAAGGAGTAGTGCAGCGGCGCCCCCGAGTAGCGGACGTGCGGCGCGAGGACGGAGCGGGAGTGGATGTGGCCGAGGGCCACGTAGTCGACGCCCTCGAACGCCTCGGTCGGCACCACGTCGAGGCCGCCCGAGGTGATGTCCCGCTCGCCGCCCGCGGCCTGCGGTCGCACGCCGGAGGACGCGAAGCAGTGGGACAGCACCACGCTGCGGTTCCCGCGCGCGGCGGCCGCGACCCGGACGCGCTCCATCGCCGCGCCGATCGCCGCCTCCTGGCTGCGGTGGCCGGTCATCAGCGGCTCGAGGTAGGGCAGGCCGTAGACGTCCACGGCGCCGTGCTCGTCCTCGAGCACGACCGGGGCGTCCAGCCCCTCGGCCCTCGTCCGCACGTGCACGCCGCCCGCTGCGGCGAAGGGCGCCTGGTGGCCGAGCCGGGCGGCGGAGTCGTGGTTGCCGCTCGTCATGACGACGACCGCGCCGGCGGCGCGGAGCGCCAGCACGGCCTCCTCGAACACGCGGAACGCCTCGGCCGAGGGCGTGGCGGAGTCGAACACGTCGCCCGCGACGAGCACCGCGTCGATCCGTCGGTTCCGCACCTCGTCGGCGAGCGCCGCGAGCACCCCGCGCAGCGCGTCGAGCGTGGGGTAGCGGTGGAACGTGCGCCCGATGTGCCAGTCCGAGGTGTGCAGCAGCCGCATGGCGGGCACGGTAGGGGGCGCCTCGGACAGCGCCGCGGCCTCAGGCGGGCTCGGCGAGCCGCAGGTCCGAGGCGGTCACCCGCTGCGGCACGTCGACGAAGCAGGCCGCGCGCTCGCTCGAGCCGGCCCACGCGGCGTCGATCGTGGCGAAGGCGTCCGCGTCGCCGTCGGCCGACACGGCCCAGACGAACTCGTCGGTCTCCGGCACGGCGACCGCGAACTCGAGGCGGAAGCCGAAGGCCTCGCGCGCCGGCAGCAGCGTCTCCCGCCACCAGGCCGTGAACGCCGGCAGCTCGCCCGGCACGATCCGGTACCGGCGCAGCTGCACCGTCCTCACCGCGTCCATCCGCTCCTCCAGGTGCTCGTCCCCGCGCTGCTACCGTAGACGGGCCCTGATCGAGGTCAGCGGGGCGTCACGTGGATGGAGCGGCCCTTGAAGATCGATCTGGCCGTCCTGCGGATGATGGAGCGCGAGCGGGAGATCCCGTTCGACGAGCTGGTGCGCATCATCGAGAGCGCCATACTCACCGCGTACCTGAAGCACACGGACCGGCCGGAGCACGCGCCCGCCGGCACGCCGCAGCCGCGCGTCGAGCTGGACCGGAAGTCGGGCCAGGTGACCGTGCTCGTGCCCGAGCTCGACGACGACGGCCAGCAGGTCGGCGAGGCCGTCGACGACCCGCACGACTTCGGGCGCGTCGCCGCCTTCGCCGCGAAGCAGGTCATCAACCAGCGGCTGCGCGACCTCGGCGACGAGCGCGTGCTCGGCGAGTTCAAGGGGCGCGAGGGCGACATCATCGCCGGCGTGATCCAGCAGGGTCCGAACCCGCGCATGGTCCACGTCGACCTCGGCACGATCGAGGCGATCCTGCCGCCGGAGGAGCAGGTGCCGGGGGAGACGTACCGGCACGGCGACCGGATCCGTGTCTACGTGACGAGCGTCTCCCGCGGGCAGAAGGGGCCGTCGATCACCGTGTCGCGGACCCACCCGGCGCTGGTGCGCAAGCTGTTCGCGCTCGAGGTTCCGGAGATCGCGTCGGGCGTGGTCGAGATCACCGGGCTCGCCCGCGAGGCGGGCCACCGCTCGAAGGTCGCGGTGAAGGCCACGCAGCCGGGCGTGAACGCGAAGGGCGCCGCGATCGGCGAGCTCGGCGCGCGCGTGCGGGCCGTCTCGGCGGAGCTCGGCGGGGAGAAGATCGACATCGTCGACCACTCCGAGGACCTCGCGACCTTCGTGGCGAACGCGCTGTCGCCGGCGCGCGTGTCGAGCGCGTTCGTGCTCGACCGCGGCTCCAAGGCCGTCCGAGCCCTCGTGCCCGACTACCAGCTGTCGCTCGCGATCGGCAAGGAGGGCCAGAACGCCCGTCTCGCCGCCAAGCTGACCGGCGCGAAGATCGACATCCAGCCCGACAGCATCCTCGAGGACTGACGGCGCGGCCCGACCTCGGTCGGCCGGCGGGCAGGGGCAGGGATGCCTCCGCGTATCCGGCCGGAGGATCGACGAGCGGGTGGAGGACGCACGGGCCGAGTCCGTCCTCCGCCCAGTCGCCCGTCCTCCGTTCGGCATCACCCCGTGAGGATCGCCCCGGCTTCCCGTCGCGCACCGGCCCTTGTCCGGCCATCGTCAGGCGCGGTGCTGCGGGGGCACGGGAACAGACCGCGCCGCACTGCGGTTCCACCACATCGATGACCCGCGCCGCGGAGGCGACGGGTACACTGATCGATGCGCAGGCCGTCGGCGCTGCGCGCGCTCGTGCCGCTCCGTCCCGGACGCGGCATCCCCACCACGCGAAGTGGAACAGGCACATGGAACAGCGATGAGCGACTCGAAATGAGACCCGCACCGCAGTAACGGCCTGCCCTGTCCTGGGCGGGCTCAGGAACAGGAGAGAAGTGGCGAAACCCCGCGTCCACGAGATCGCGACCGATCTCGGCATCGACACGAAGCTGGCCCTCGCGAAGCTCAAGGAGATGGGCGAGTTCGTGAAGGGCCCGTCGTCGAGCGTCGAGCCGCCGGTCGTGCGCAAGCTGAAGGCGAAGCTGCAGGCCGACGGCGTCCCCATGGCGGGCGGCGCCCCGGCGAACGGCGGCGCGCCGCGTCCCGCGGCCCGTCCCGGCGTGCGGCCGGCGGCCCCCGGCCCCCGCGCCACGCCCGCGACGGCGAACGGCCAGGCCCCCACCCCGCGCACGGCCGTGCCCGGCCGTCCCGGTCCG
>NZ_JBHUEA010000049.1:0-3574 GCF_042680685.1 Amnibacterium endophyticum
GCCCCGCCGGTGCCGCGCCGCCCGCCCCCTCGCGGGCGGCGCGGCCACCGGCGGGGCCGGGGCCCGGTCCGCCTCCGCCCGCGTGGTGGGCGCGGACGGCCGTGGTGAGGGGACCGGGGTCTCGGTGGTCCAGCGCTGCGGGCCGGTGGGGCGGCCGAGCCCGGGCCAGTCCTCGTTCGTCATCGGGGGTCCTTTCTCAGATCAGCCGGGAGAACCAGCGCAGCGAGAGCGCGGCGGCGGCGAGCGCGATCAGCAGGCCGGCGACGACGAGCCACGGGGTGAGCTCGACCGGCTCGACGCGGGTGCCGATGGACGAGCCGATGTCCTCGTAGACCTGCCGCAGCTGCTCGTCGCTGCCCGCCGCGTAGAAGCGGCCGTCGGTCGAGGTCGCCAGCTCGCGCAGCGCGTCCTCGTCCACGGGGACCTGCTGCCGGGCGCCGTTCATGCCGAGGATGTACCCGTCGGGGGTGCCGTAGGCGATGGTCGAGACGGGCATCTCCGCCTCGGCCGCGGCCTGCGCCGCGTCCTGCGGGGAGCGCCCGGAGGTGTTCTCGCCGTCCGACAGCAGGACGAGCCGCGCCGGGATCGTCGCCGGCGCCTCCTCACCCGCGCCGGGCGTCGGGGTGGGCGCCGCCGCGGCGGCACCGTCCTCGCCCTCGGCGGCGATCCGCAGCACCTCGGCGACCGAGGCGTGGACGGCCTCGCCGATCGCCGTGCCGCCGCCGGAGAGCCGCAGCCCGCGGATCCGCTCCGCGACCTCGGCGTGATCGGTGGTCGCGGGCGCGACGACCTGCGCCCCGCCCGCGAACGAGACGACGCCGACGTTGAACGAGTCCGGCAGGTCCTCGACGAACGACGCCGCGGCGGCCTTCGCGGCGTCGATGCGGGTCGGGCTCACGTCCTCGGCGAGCATCGAGCCGGAGGTGTCGATCGCGACGAGCACCGTCGCCCGCTCGTACGGCACGCGCAGGTCGACCTGCGGCCGCCCGGCCGCGAGCCCGATGATCGCGAGGGCGCCGAGCACCATCGCGGCGGGCAGGTGCCGGCGCCATCGGGGCCGTCGCGGCACGACCCGGTCCAGCATGGGCAGGGCGGCGAAGCGGACGGCGTAGCGCTGGCGGCGCCGCTGCACGACGACGTAGGCGACGGCGAGCGCCGCGAGCGGGATCAGGGCCAGCAGCCAGATCGGGCTGAGGAAGGTCATCGTGCGGCGCTCCGGGGGCGTCGGGCCGGCGTGCGCCGCCGGCGGATCACGAACCGGGCGAGCTCGGCCGTCCAGTCCGCGTGGGTCGTCAGTGGCAGGTGCGCGGCGCCCGCGGCCCGCACCGCCTCGGCGGTCGCCGCGCGGTGCTCGCGGGCCGCCGCGGCGTAGGCGTCGCGGACGCGGCGGTCGGAGGTGGAGACCTCGCGCTGCGCGCCGGTCTCCGGATCGGTCAGCACGACCTCGCCGACGGGCGGCAGCTCGAGCTCGCGGGGGTCGATCACCTCGGCGACGACCACGTCGTGGCGGCGGGCGAGCCGCTTCAGCGGCTGCTCCCACGGGAACGGGCGCCGGTGGGCGCCGTCCGGCTCGAGCAGGTCGCTGACGACGACGCGGAGGCCGGGGCGGCGGTACCGCCGCTCCAGCGCGCCGATCGCGTCCGCGAGCGAGGTCGATGCGACGCCCTCGCGGGCGGGCGGATCGGCGGTCAGCGCCCGGTGCGCCGCGGCCCGGCCGGCCAGCGGTCGGAGCCAGCGCACGCCGTCCGCCTCGAGGGAGCCGATGCCGACCCGGTTGCCGGGCGCGTCCGTCAGCAGCCCGATCGCACCCGCGAGCCACTCGGCGGTCTCCGACTTCTCGTGCGCCACGGTGCCGAAGGCCATCGACGCGGTGCGGTCGACGAGCACCCAGGTGTCGAGCTCGTGCTCCGCACGGGTGCGCCAGACCATCGGCTCGGTCGAGCGCGCGGTGACGTTCCAGTCGATGCGGCGGACGTCGTGGCCGGGGCGGTAACGGGTCAGCTCCTCCGCGTCGCCGCCGGCACCGAGGCGCAGGCCGGCGTGCTCGCCGTGCAGCAGGCCGTCGAGGCGGCGGCGCACGACGAGGTCCAGGCCGCGGAACCGGGCGACCGTCATGCCGCGGCCGCCTGCTCGTCGTCACCGGGCGCGATCCGCGGCTGCGGCACGGCGGCGAGCACCGTCGCCACGACGCCGCGCGGGTCCATCCCGTCGGCGACCGCGTCGAAGCCGAGCACGAGGCGGTGCGCCAGCACGTCGGGTGCGAGGTCCGCGACGTCCGAGGGCAGCACGTAGTCGCGTCCGCGGAGCATCGCGAGCGCGCGGGCCGCCGAGACGAGCCCGAGCGACCCGCGGGCGCTGACCCCGTACTCCAGCACCTCGTCGAGGCTCTCGATCCCGTACGCCCGCGGGTCGCGGGTCGCCATCACGAGCCGCACGGCGTACTGCGCCACCGCGTGGTGCACGAACACCTCGTCGGTGGCGCGCTGCAGCCCGGTCAGCTCGTCGACGGTGAGGATCCGGTGCGCTGCCGGCGGTGCGACGCTCATCCGCTGGACGATCGTCAGCTCCTCGAGCTCGTCCGCGTGACCGACGTCGACCTTGAGCAGGAAGCGGTCCCGCTGCGCCTCGGGCAGCGTGTAGACGCCTTCCGTCTCGATCGGGTTCTGCGTCGCCAGCACCAGGAACGGCGTCGGCAGCGGGTGGGTGACGCCGCCGATCGTGACCTGCCGCTCCGCCATCGCCTCGAGCAGCGCGGACTGCACCTTCGCGGGGGCGCGGTTGATCTCGTCCGCCAGCAGCAGGTTCGCGAAGACGGGGCCGAGCTCGATGTCGAAGCGCTCGCCGGACGGCCGCCAGACGCGGGTGCCGACGATGTCCGCGGGCAGCAGGTCGGGGGTGAACTGGACGCGGCTGAACGAGCCCCCGACGACCTCGGCGAGGGTGCGGACCGCGAGGGTCTTCGCGACGCCGGGCACGCCCTCGAGCAGCACGTGGCCGCGCGCGAGCAGGCCGACGAGCATGCGCTCGACCATGGCGTCCTGCCCGACGACCACGCGCTTGACCTCGACGAGTGCGCGCTCCAGCACCCCGCCGCCGGTCTGGGGGCGGAAGCGGCGGGCGTCGACGGGCTCGGTCATTCGGGTTCCTCCTTGCGGCGTTCGCGTGCCTCCACCTCACCCGGAGGGCGCGAAAACGGGCGGCAAGCGGATCGAAAGGCGACCGAAAGCGCCCCGTCGCGCGGGCGCGGCGGGAGGAGGATGAGGGGGTGGACGGGGCGGCGGTCGTGGTGGGCGCCGGCGCGATCGGGATCGTGCTCGCCGACGCGCTCGCGACGGCGGGTCTCCGGGTGACCGTGCTCGGCGGGCGCCCCGTGCGCCGCCTCGTGCTCGAGGACGGCGGCGAGCGCCGCGACCACGCCGTCGAGCACCTCCCCGCGTGGGACGGGCGCCGGCACGACGGCCCCGTGGTCGTCGCGGTGAAGGCGCAGGGCACCGCGGCGGCCGGCCCGCTGATCGCGGCTGCGGCGGCGGGCGCGGCCGCGCTCGTGGTCGCGCAGAACGGGGTGGAGCACGCC
>NZ_JBHUEA010000050.1:0-3167 GCF_042680685.1 Amnibacterium endophyticum
GGGCTCGTGGCGGCTCCCCGCTGGTCGAGGTGCGGAGCGCAGCGGAGCCTCGAGACCGAGGGGCCCGCGGGGGAGCGGCACGATGACCGCCGCCGTCGTGACCGCCGCCCTGCTGGCGGTCGTCGTGCTGCTGCTCGCCGCCGGGGTCGTCGCGCTGCAGGCGGTGCTCGACGCGCGCGCGGTCGGCGCGCCCGTCGGTGCGGCCGCGCTCGCGCCGGTCGCCGAGACCGCACGCCTGCTGCGGCAGCAGCGCCGCACGATCGCGGGCGCCGACCGGCTGCTGCAGCGCATCGGCGGCGGCGGCCTGCTCGTCGTCGCGGTCCTCCAGGCCGCGGTCGTCCCGCTCGGCGACGTCGTGCCGGCCGATCTCGCCGTCGGCGTCGTCTGGTTCAACCTGCTCGACGTCCTGCTCTGGGCGCTCTGGTGGCTGCTCGGCTGGGGCGCGAACAGCGCCTGGTCGCTCGTCGGCGGGCACCGCCTGGTCGGGCAGGCGATCTCGACCGAGCTGCCGCTGATGTTCGCGCTCACCGCGCCGGCCGTCGCGGCGGGCAGCCTCCGGATGACGGACGTGGTCGACGCGCAGCGCGACCTCTGGTTCGTCGTCACCATGCCCGTCGCGTTCGTCGTGATGCTCGCGGCGGTCGTCGCGTTCAGCGCGTGGGGCCCGTTCTCCGTCACCGCCGGCTCGGACATCGCCTCGGGCGTGCTCGCGGAGCTCTCCGGCCCCGACCGGCTGCTCGCGCACGCGGGCCGCTCGGCGCTGCTCGTCAGCGGTGCCGCGGTCTCCGTGCCGCTGTTCCTCGGCGGCGGCACGGGCCCGCTGCTGCCGGCGTGGGCCTGGGTGGTCGTGAAGACCGCGGTCGTCGCGGCCGTGCTCGTCGTCGTCGCGCGGCACCTGCCGTCGATCCGCCCCGAGCGGCTGGCGGAGGTCGCCTGGCTCGTCGTCCTCCCGCTCGTGCTGCTGCAGCTGCTCGCCGTGTCGGTCGTCGTCGTGATCGGGAGCGGGGCGTGATCGCGCTGGCCGTGGTGCTCGGGGCGGTCGCGATCGCCGCCGGCGTGCTCGTCTTCGTCGTCGATTCGATGGCGCGGGCGACGTACGCGCTGCTCGTGTCGTTCGTGGCGGTCGGCCTGCTGCTCGTCGCCGTCGGGCTCGACTACCTCGGTCCGATCACGATCCTCATGATGGCGATGGAGATGGCCGTGATGGGCCTCTTCATGATCATGTTCATGGGCATGAACCCGGCCCTGATGGCCATGGACATGACGCACGCGAAGCGCCCGACGGCGATCGTCGCGGTCGCCGTCTTCGTCGGCCTGGCCGCGGCGATCCTCACGATCCCGTGGCCGGAGCGGGCCGCGGCACCGGCCGGCGACCGCGTCGCCGCCCTCGGCGTGGCGCTCATGGAGTCGAAGATGCTCGTGATGCTCACCGTCAGCCCGGTGCTGCTCGCGACGATCGTCGTCGCCGTCGTGCTCGCGAACCCCCGCGGCCGCTACGACCGCTTCGGCGACGACCTGGAGGCACCCGCCGACGATCCCGAGGCGGGCGGCCTGTGATCCTCCAGCTCCTGCTGCTCGTCGCGGCCGCGCTCTTCGCCGTCGGGCTCTACGGCACCATCAGCCAGCAGCCGATCGTGATGGTGATGATGGGCCTCGAGCTGATGCTGAACGGGGTGCTGCTCGCCGGCGGCGCCCTGTGGTGGTGGCTCGCGCCGACGACCGACGGGCAGATCGTGCTGCTGCTCGTGCTCGCCGCGATGACCGTCGAGATGGCCGCGGGCTTCGCGATCGCCGTCCTCGCGCACCGCTCGCGCGGCTCCGACATGACCGACTCCGCCACGGAGCTGCACTCGTGACCGCCGCGCTGATCGGCGCCCTCGCGGTGCCGGCGCTCGCCGGCGCCGCGCTGCTCGTGCTCGGGCGGCGCCTCGACCGCGCGGCCGGTGTCCTCGGGGTCGCCGCGGCCGCGGCGGTCCTCGTCCTCGTGCTGCTCGCGCCCCGCGGCGCCGCGGCGCAGCCGTTCGTGCCCGGCGGCGCGCTCGTCGTGGCGGTCGACGGGCTGCCGGTGCTCGTCCTCGTGCTCGTCGCCGCCGTGTCGCTCGCGGTGCTCGTGTGGGCGGCGGCGGAGCGGCAGGGTGCGCGCTTCACCGGCCTGATGCTCGTCTTCGTCGCCGCCGTCGTGCTCACCGCGAGCGCCGCCACCCTGCCCGCGCTCCTCGCCGGGTGGGAGGTGATGGGGGCGACCTCCGGGCTGCTCATCGCCCTCCACCTCGCCGACCGCGAGGCCGTCGCCGGCGGCCTCACCGCCTTCGTCACCACGCGGACCGCGGACCTCGGCCTCTACCTCGCGGTCGGCGCGGCCGCGGCGGGCGGCGGCGGCCTCGCCCTCGCCGACCTGCCGTCGGCGGCGCCGGGCTGGCGGGACGCGGTCGCGGCCGGCGTGCTCGTCGCCGCGCTGGGCAAGGCGGCGCAGCTGCCGTTCTCGTTCTGGCTGGCGCGCGCCATGACCGGTCCGTCCGCGGTGAGCGCGCTGCTGCACTCCGCGGCGATGGTCGCGATGGGCGGCTACCTGCTGCTCCGCGTGCAGCCGCTGCTCGCCGCCACCGGCTGGGCCGGACCCGTCACGGCCTGGATCGGCGCGCTGTCCGCGGTGCTGCTCGGGATCGTCGCGCTCGGCGAGACGGACCTCAAGCGGCTGCTCGCCGCATCGACCGGGGCGCAGCTCGGCTTCGTCGTGCTCGCCGCGGGCGTCGGCGCGACCGCCGGCGGCACCGCCCAGCTGCTCGCGCACGCGGTCACCAAGGCGGCGCTGTTCCTCGTCGCCGGCGCCTGGCTCGCCGTCTGGGGGCAGCGCCGCATCGCAGACCTCGCGGGTGCGGGCCGCCGCGACCGCGTCACCGGGGTCGTCGCGACCGTCGCCGCGGCCTCCCTCGCCGGGCTCCCGCCGCTGTCCGTCTGGGCGGCGAAGGACCTGCTGCTCGCCGCCGCCGGTCCCGCGCTGCTCGTGGCCGGGCTGGTCGGCGCGCTGCTCTCCGCCGCCTACTCCGGCCGCATCGTGCGGACGGTCTGGCGCCCCGCTGCCGAGGGCGCCGACGCGACGCCGGTGCGGGTCGCGCTCGTCGCCCCCGCCGCGGTGCTCGCGGCCGCGGCCGTCGTGCTCGCGAACG
>NZ_JBHUEA010000051.1:0-2355 GCF_042680685.1 Amnibacterium endophyticum
ACGACGCAGCACCCCGTCGCGGCGGCCGCGGTGCCGAGCGACAGCCCGAGCGCGGGCAGCACGACGAGGCGCTCGCGGCCTACGCCGCGCACGCGGCCGCCCTCGCCGACCAGCTGGGCGCCGATCCCGACCCCGCCGTCGTCGCCGCGCACGCGGACCTGCTGCGGGCGGAGCCGTCGCGGGCCCCGCGGCTCGTCGGCGTGCGCACCGCCCCCGACGCCCTGCTCGGCCGCGACGACGACCTCGCCGCCCTCGACGCGGCGCTGCGCACCGCGCGCCTCGTCACCGTGATCGGCCCAGGCGGGATGGGCAAGACCCGCATCGCCCACGAGGTCGCCCGCCTCGCTGCACCCCGCTTCGCGCGGGTGCTGTTCGTCGAGCTCGCCGGCACCCGGACCGCCGAGGACGTGCTGGCCGCGGTCGCCGAGACCGCCGGCGCGCGCGGCGCCCGCACGACGCGCATCGGGGCCGAGACCGTCGCCCCCGACCTCCTCGGCCGGGCGGTCGACGCCCTCGCCGCGGCGCGCACGCTGCTCGTGCTCGACAACTGCGAGCACGTCGTGGACGCCGCGGCCGCGCTCGCCGACGACGTCCTCGGCGCCGTGCCCGACCTCGCCGTGCTCGCGACCAGCCGCATCCCGCTGCTCGTGCCCGGCGAGCACCTGCACCCGCTGCCGCCGCTGCCCACCGACACCGACGCGGCCGACCTCTTCGCGCGGCGCGCACGCGCGGCGCGGCCCGACGTCCGGCTCGACCCCGACGCGGTGCGCCGGATCGTGACGCACCTGGACGGGCTGCCGCTCGCGATCGAGCTCGCCGCCGCGCGCCTGCGCTCCATGAGCCTCACCGAGCTCGAGGCGCGTCTGGCCGATCGCTTCGCCGTGCTCGTCGGCGGCAGCCGCACCGCCCCCGAGCGGCACCGGACCCTGTTCGCGGTGATCGACTGGAGCTGGCGCCTGCTGCCGGCCGACGACCAGCGGGCCGCCGCGCTGCTCGGCGCCTTCCCGGACGGCTTCACGGCGGAGGCTGCCGGCGCCCTGCTCGGCGAGGACCCGGAGCGGTTGCTGGCCTCGCTCGTCGACCAGTCACTGCTCGTCTTCCGCGACGAGCCGCGGTCGCGCTACCGGATGCTGGAGACGGTGCGCGAGTTCGCGCTCGCCGCGGCGGAGCAGGCGGGGCTGCAGGCCGCGGCGCGCAGCGGGCTCGACGCGGCGGCCGTCGCCTTCGTGCGCGGGCTCGAGCCGCACGTGGCGGCCGGACCCGACGCGACGGCGCTCGAGGAGCTGGCGGTCGAGGAGGAGACGCTCCGCGCCGTGCTGCGGGTGCCGCCCGCCGGCCGCGAGGCGGTCGTGGTTGCTGTGTTCGCCGCCCTCGCGACGCACTGGATCCTGCGGGGCGAGGCCGAGTCGGTGGAGGACGTGCTGCCCCGGGTGCGGCAGGCCGTCGCCCGGCGCGGCGGCAGCACCGCCGAGCGGGTGGAGCTGCTGCGCGCCCTGGTCGTCGTCACCACGGTGTCGGTGCTCGCCGGGCTGCCCGACGCGCTGCGCGTGCGCGGCCTGCTGCGGCGGACGCTCCGGGACGTGCCGCGCGGCGCCTCACCGCTGTGGGAGGCGGGCGCCCGCCTCGTGCTCGAGCCCGAGCCGCCGCAGCCGGACGCGCCGCTGCTGACCGACCTCGCCGCCTCCCCCGACCCGGTCGTCCGCACCTTCGCCGTGCTGACGCGCTCGCAGCTGCTGGAGAACGCCGGCCGCGCGGAGGAGGCGCTCGTGGAGGCGGACCGGGCGGAGCGCCTGGCCGAGCGCCACGGGCTCGACTGGTTCCGCACGGTCGCCGGCGCGAGCGCGGTGCAGCTGCGCAGCCAGCGCGGCGAGCGGGCCGAGGCGATCGCGCTCGGCGAGGCGCTGGAGGCGACGCCGTTCGCGCGCCGAGGCTTGACCGACACCCGGCAGCAGGACTGGCTGATGGGCGTGAACCTGCTCGCGGTCGGCCGCACGGCCGAGGCGCGTCGGCGCTTCGAGCGGATCGCGGCGCTGCCCGTGGTCGGGCGCGCGAGCGAGTCGACCGACGTGCGCGCGATCGCGATGGCGGGCCTCGCCGTGCTGGCCGCCCACGAGGGGGACGAGTCGGCCCGTCGCGAGCGCTGGGCCGAGGCGGTCGCCGAGGGCCGCCGCGCCTCCGCGCCCTGGGCCGCGATCGTCGCCGCGGCGGCCCTCCCCGACGCGGTCGCCCGCGACGAGCGCGGGACGGCCCTGACGGTCTACCGGCGCCTCCGGCCGCGGACCATCGCCCTGATCAGGCTGGGCGGCCCGAGGGCCGACAGCCCGGTCGTCGCGGCGGGGGGGGTCCGGGTGGCGG
>NZ_JBHUEA010000052.1:0-524 GCF_042680685.1 Amnibacterium endophyticum
TGCACGCTGTTGAGTTCTCAAAGATCGACCACCCATCCCCCGCCCGACTCACGCCAGACGACCAGAGGTGCCTCGATTGCTCACCCCCTCCGGATCGAGATCCGGAGGACCGAGCGGCTGCCGGCTTGAGGCGGGGGAGCTTCGCTCACCCTCTCGCCGTCTGGCGGCAACGAGGAGATACGTTACGTCCCGCCGGACTGCTCGGCAAACCGGAGATGCACCCCGGGCGTGTCGCGATCGTCGGGCCGGCCTCGACGGCCGAGCGGTGGGTCCGCGCGGGTGCGCCGAGCCCCCGCTGACGGGGCGAACGGCTCCGGAGCGACGCCGACGTCGGGCCGGCTGCGGGGACGGGACGCATCCCGGATCCAGCGCTCATCTGCTCACGCTCCTCAGCCGTCGTCGTGCGCGGTCCCCCAAGAGACCGGACAGCGCGTCGCGCGCTGCTCGCGCGATCAGGGCCCGACTCCTCATGACGCCGGCGCGGCCCCGCGGGGGCGCTCCTCGAGTCGTGCGTCGTCGCTACC
>NZ_JBHUEA010000052.1:619-1689 GCF_042680685.1 Amnibacterium endophyticum
CTACCGGCTACCGGCTACCGGCTACCGGCTACCGGCTACCGGCTACCGGCTACCGGCTACCGGCTACCGGCTACCGGCTACCGGCCGATGATCGTGATGGACCTGGACTCGGACCGCAAGCAGCTGCGACGATCGCTCCGCTCCACACCGGGAGACCTCCGCAGCAAGCGAGCGGTGCCACCGACCCCCGACCCGCGCGGGGGCCCGTTGGAATGGCGGTGTGCAGACAGGATGACGCCGAGCCCGGCCGCAGAGGCCGGCGATCAGAGCTCGGCGGATCCGCGCCTCCCGATACGAGCGTCCATCGGTCTCCGGATCAGCGGACGAGCCGTACTCCTGCTCGGCCGCTCCAGGCGCGGTCGGCGGTCAGCACCTCGTAGTCGAGTCGTTCCCCGAGGGCGAGGCAGAGGCGATCCGCCAGGGACAGGCCGGAGCCGACAACCCACAAGGACGCCGCGAGCTCGGCGTCCGATCGCGTCACCTCGAGCACCTGCAGGTCGTATCCGAGCAGGAGGTCCCGCGCGAGAGGCCAGGCGTGCGGCGTCCGCCCGACCTTCTGCGCGACCTCCGACCAGTTCGCGGCACCGATGCGGCACCCGCCCGCCTCGAGCGCACGCTCGACCTCGACGGCGCCGGGCTCGCCCTGCAGCAGCGTGAGCACCGCGGAGGAGTCGAGCACCGTCACCGCTCCTCGGCCCGAGCCGCGTCGCGACGCTCGCCTTCCAGCTCATCGACGAGCGATCGTCCACGAAGGCGTTCCCGCACCATGCGCAGCGCGCTTCCCCGCTCGGTGAGCAGCAGCCCATCCGGCGTCTCGACGAGCACGAGGACGGTGCCGGCGGTCCAGTTCCGAGCAGCACGGACCTCCGCGGGCACCACGATCCTGCCCTTGTCTCCCACGACCACGGATTGCGTGCCACTCACCTGCGCACGGTACCACCAAGCGGGTACGAAAAAGGCCCCGGGCGCGTGCCCAGGGCCTTCTCCGAATGAGTGTCCGGCGGTGTCCTACTCTCCCACGAGGTCGCCCTCGCAGTACCATCGGCGCTGAGAGTCTTAGCTTCCGGGTT
>NZ_JBHUEA010000053.1:0-849 GCF_042680685.1 Amnibacterium endophyticum
TCAGAACGGGGTGTTGTCGTCCTCCTCGTCGATGGCGGTGCCGTCGTCGGCCCAGCGGATCGTGGGACCGGTCTTGGTCCTCAACGTCGGTTCGGTGGTCCATTCGGCGCCCCACTTGCTGGCCCAGCGGGGTGTGCCGTCGGGGTCGAGGCGGACGTCGACGAAGCCCTCGTCCTTGACGAGGTGGCTCCACCGGCAGAGGGCCTGCAGGTTGTCGTGGCGGGTGCGGCCGTCGTGCTCGTACCGGTGCGCGTGGTCGAGGTCGCAGCGGTGGGCGGGTAGTCCGCAGCCGTCGCCGACGCAGGTCTCGTGCTTGGCGTGGATCAGCTTCTTCAACCCGGCTGGGATGTACCGCTCGTGGCTGTCGATCGCGAAGACGGTGTCGTCGATCGGATCGACCCCGATCCGCGTCCAACTGGTGGTGTGCTGCACGATCCGCCGAGCGACGTCGGCGTCGACGTCACCCATGCCAGCGACCGACGCCAACCCGTCAGCGGCGCCGGTCGCCACGGTCGCGGGAACGGTGACCAGCAGGGTGACGTCGATCTTCTTCCGCCCCGGCACCCGTGCGTCGCCGAGCCGCTCCATCGGATAGGCAGGCCCCGCCGCCTCGCCGGTGAGGGCGATGGCGCCGGTGGCGGCGGACTGCAGGATCATGTCGGCCGCGCAGTCGGCCATCAGCTGCCCCAGGGTGCGGCATTCGCCCTCGAGCCCGTGGGCGGCGACGGCCGATTGCCTGATCGCGTCGTACATCGCTGCGACGTCGGTGGCGGTGGACTCGATCGTCAGGGTCGCCTGCCCGTCAGGGCGGGGGCGGGCGCCGACCCAGCGGCGGTTGGACGCGGTGCG
>NZ_JBHUEA010000054.1:0-736 GCF_042680685.1 Amnibacterium endophyticum
CACTGGGACTGCGCAGCATGGCAGCACGCTGGTTCTGTATCCGCCATGACCGACCGCATACCCCGCTCCGCCGGTGGCTCACAGCCGACTACGGAGCCCTCGGGCGCAGATCTGTGGCTGGAGCTGGTGACCGCAGCGATCGGGATGTTCCGTGCGCATGACTTCCATCAGGTCTCGCTGCCGCTGCTGGCAGAAGCCACCGGTCGTGAGGTCGACGCGGTGCAGCAGCAGTTCCCGTCGTTCGACGAGCTGGTGTTCGCAGTGATCGAGGTCTGGAACGCCGAGCGCATGGAGCCGATCCTGCCGATCGCCGCGAGCCAGGGCGCGGTGGCGTTCCTGCGCGCGATCGTGCAGGCGAACATCGCTGATCCGGCGCTGATGCGACTGCTTACGGCCACCGTGAACATCGCCGCGGGCCGGACTTCGCCGATCGCGCCGCTGCTGCAGCAGCGCTGGCTGCAGTTCCACGCCTTCGTGCAGCGGGCGCTGGTGCACGACATCGAGGTCGGCCGCGAGCCCGGCACGATGGATCCCGCCCGTGGGGCGGAGCAGCTGATTGCTGTGTACGAGGGGCTGCAGCTGCAGTCGATGGTGCGTCCCGCGATGAACCTGCTCGAGGCGTACGACCGAGCCGCTCACCGACTTCGGGATGGGTGGTCCCACACCTACCCCGCACCGATCTGGGACATCTAGGCAAACGGGACCGAACAATAGGCGTAGGCGTCTCACGTGCAGG
>NZ_JBHUEA010000055.1:0-719 GCF_042680685.1 Amnibacterium endophyticum
GTCCCGGGCGCGGCCCGCTCCGGGAAGGCGCCGGGGACGCCCCGGGTCGACAGCCGGCCGGCGGCCGCCGCGGAGTCGGCCGGCGTGGTGACGATCACCGCCCGGCTGGCGGACGGCTCCGGCGAGTCCGCCGGCACCGGCATCGTCCTGACGGACTCGGGCCGCGTGCTCACCAACCGGCACGTCGTCGTCGGCGCGGCCGCCGTCGAGGCCGTCGACCCGTCGTCGGGTCGCGCCTGGCCGGCGGAGGTCGTCGGGACGGACTCGCGGCGGGACGTCGCCGTGCTGCGGCTCACGGACGCCGCGGGCCTCGAGCCCGCCGCGCTCGCGATCGAGGAGCCGGAGGTCGGCGACGCGGTCGTCGCGGTGGGCAACGCGAACGGCGCCGGGAGGCTCACGGCGGCCGAGGGGACCGTGACCGGGCTGGACCGCCGCATCACCACCCGGCCGGAGGGCGCTGCCGCGGGCGAGACCCTCGACGGGCTGATCGAGACGGACGCCGACGTCGTCCCGGGCGACTCGGGCGGCCCGCTGCGGAACGACTCCGGCGCGGTGATCGGCGTCGACACGGCCGCGACGTCGGGCGGCGCCGACATCACCGCCTACGCGATCCCGATCGGCACCGCCCTCGCGGCGGTCCGCCGGATCGTCGCGGGCGAGCGGGCCGCCGGGGTCGTGCTCGGCCGGCCCGCCTTCCTCGGCGTCCGGATCGACCCGGC
>NZ_JBHUEA010000056.1:0-581 GCF_042680685.1 Amnibacterium endophyticum
CTTAAATCTTTTAGTTGGTCAAACGTAAAACGAACTGTCTTATCCCCTTTTTCACGCATTCTAGACACGATGGAAAAAAACAAATTCATTTCAACCGGTGTAAATTTTCTTAAAGGAATTGTATTTAATTCATGGTGGTATTTTACAATCTCATTAGCCATATAATCACCTCAATCCAATTATGAATGACATTTTTTAAATGTCAAGACATTCATATTTGACGTTCAAACAGACAAAATGTCCTTCATAAACAGACAAAATGTCCTTCATAAACAGACAAAATGTCCTTCATAAACAGACAAAATGTCCTTCATAACATTCTGTATCCATTGGTAGAGTAAGGACACAGCTTACGGTAAAGAGGTTTAAAAAGAGGTTTAAAAAGAGATATAAAAAGAGGGGGGCTAATTTTCCCGCCTAAAAACCACTTCTTTTTTCTTTAAACAGGTTCGCGCATTTTTCAAAACTGCCAATCCAAAACCTTGCTTCCTACGGTCGCCAAAAAGGTGTGATCGCTACGCTCTCACATTGTACTGCGCAGTCGCCTAAAGGCTCCTTTGCTAAAAACATGTTGGTAAAGA